>NZ_JADEWL010000053.1 GCF_015207665.1 Plectonema cf. radiosum LEGE 06105 | reverse complement strand
CCACCGGAGTTATAACCTTCGATCTTTGACCTTTAACCTCTAACCTTTAACCTCTAACCTTTAATCTTTAACCTTTGACCTTTAACCTTTTTTCACCTTATTCAAACGGTAAAGATAGGTAATTACTTTTAGGAGATATGGCTAATTCGGTTTCTGGGTCGAAAAAGTGAATTTTCTCTGGATTTAGGGATAACCATACTTTCTCTCCCCTATTTACCAATTTTTCTGGTGGTAATCTTACTTGTAGTAAATCTGTTGTTAAATATTCTTTTTGAAAGCTTGTTTCAATCAGTTTGACTGCCAGATAACTATCGTTGCCGAGGTTTTCTGTCCATTCTACTTGTGCTGGTAAATTCTTAGTCGCAGGTAAACTTAAATGCCAGTGTTCCGGACGAACTCCTAATATCAGGGTTCGTCCGTTATATTTTCGTAAGGCGCTACCCCAGGCTTCTGGTAAAGTTAAGCGGAAATCACCTTTAGTAATCAAACAAGGTGACTGAAATTTAACTGTAATAAAATTCATTGGTGGTGAACCGATAAATTCTGCTACAAAACGATTTGCGGGACGATTATAAATTTCTAATGGGGGAGAAACCTGAATTATTTCACCGCGATCAAGAATTGCGACGCGATCGCCCATTGTCATTGCTTCTGTTTGGTCGTGAGTAACGTAAATTGTAGTTATACCTAGTTGACGTTGCAACTTGACTATCTGGGCGCGGGTTTGAGTTCTTAATTTTGCATCTAAATTAGAAAGCGGCTCATCCATCAAAAATACTTGGGGATTGCGAGCAATAGCTCGTCCTAAGGCTACTCGCTGTCTTTGTCCCCCAGATAATTCCTTGGGATATCTATTTAACAACTCTTCAATTTGCAATAATTGCGCTACACTACTTACTTTCTCGTTGACTAAGTTTTCTCGATCCGAAACGTATCGCAAACCTTTTGGTAACTTTTTTGTTGTCGCTACCAGTAGATTTACTGCTATTTTTGATAATTTTCCTTGCTGTTTTTCTGCACTATTTGCTTGCAATCTTAATCCAAAAGCGATGTTGTCATACACCGTCATGTGGGGATAAAGAGCGTAATTTTGAAACACCATTGCAATGTTTCTTTGAGAAGGAGGAAGGTAGTTTACAAGACGATTCCCTACTGAAATATTACCTCCCGTAACATCCTCTAAACCTGCAATTAACCGCAGCAAGGTGCTTTTTCCACAGCCAGAAGGTCCCACCATTACCATAAATTCGCCATCTTTGACGGTGAGATTAATTCGCCGCAGTACATTCACACTTTCGGTACGATGAGCGCCCTTAGAAGCAACATTTTCAGCTTTGCGATTAGGAAAACTCTTGTAAACGTTTTCTAAAACAACTTGCGCCACGAGTCCTGACCATAGCAATATTTTTTAATTGTTGACACTGAACGATGACCTTTCGCCGAGTAGAACGGTTTGGGCTAATAATACAACTTAGATTTGGGAAAAGAAAGTAAATAGACTTACATTAAGTATTATTGCCATATTTAAATCTCATTAAATACTCAGCAATATCACTGTTGTTAAATATTTATAAGTATGAATTTAATTTAAATCAAATTTCATTCAATTGTATTTTCTAAAGCTTTCTTTATCAATCTTTTACACCGAAAATATATATGTAAATTTTAAATTGTCGGTGTCAGTGATTGCACTAAAGTTAGAGTGTGATGCCGCTCAACGAAGATTTAAGGGTGTCCGCGCAGATAAGTCGTCGGCACTCCGCCGACCGGCGTTCCCCGGTGATGTTGTGGAGACACTTTAATATATGTATATTACAAAAGAAATTGTCAAGTATAAAAGCTACGTAATACAGCCATATTATCATTCTCATGAAGCATTAGATAAACGATGGGGATATCGAGTATGGAAAGGTTATGAATTGATGTGCGTTGATGAAATTGGGTGTAAATCGTTTCAAGAAGCTATAAAGATTGCAATCCAGGAAATTGAAAAAGGTTCCCTGTGTCGATCTTGTTGATTTTAATGGTACACTAGTACTGAAAAACAGAATCAGTAGTCAGCGGTACACCGCCGGCGTTCCCCAGTCAAGGAAAGTTGCCGAACGATTGATTATAAATGTTTGTTAGTAACTTTCCCTTGGCTTTTATCATAAAAATAGGTTTTAGGTGAGAAACTAATTTTTGATTTGATTAACAAAGTTTGAAAAACGGGTAAAAATTTAACATAACATAAATGAAATTCATCACAGCAAGTATAATTTAATTTTTTAATTTTTATTTGTTGTTGGCAACTTACAAATATTTAATTGGAGATATTTAGGAGGATTAAATGAATAGTTGTGTATTGATGGCAGAAATTATTCAAGAACCCGAACTGCGTTATACAGCAGAAAATCAATTAGAGATTACGGAAATGCTGGTACAGTTTGGGGGATTGCGAGAAAATGACCCTCCAGCCAACTTAAAAGTAGTGGGTTGGGGTAACTTAGCCAAAGAAATTCAACAAAACTATCATATTGGCGATCGCGTGATTTTGATTGGACGTTTGAACATGAATACAATTGAACGTCCGGAAGGTTTCAAAGAGAAGCGTGCTGAAATGACGGTTCAGCAAATTCAGCATTTGGGAACAGGGTTTGAGATGAACTCTACGGGAGATAATTCTTTATCGGGTGAGTTTCCCATCAATGGGATGCAAACACAACAAACTCAAACAATTCCGATTACCACTCCCCAGCCATCTCCCGTAGCTACAACCACTATACCGATAAATAAAGTTAATACCCCACCTCCCCAGAGTATTCAGCCGCAACCCGCACCCCAAACTGACAATTACGAACCTAGTAGCTATCCAGCAAAGGTACAAGAAGACATTCCCGAAGATGAGATACCGTTTTAGGTATTGTTAGATGTAGAGACGTTGCATTGCAACGTCTTTAATTTTTCACCGCATCACAAATAATTTTGCATTTATAGTTTACAAAACAAACACAAAGCAAATATTCGTTACATTTGTTACCGTATCTATTGCAACATTTGTTATAACCTATCTAATATCTATAATATTTAGAATATTTAGAATATTTAGTTTTTGTTGGAAACAATTTTGGTGTTGTTTAATCAAAATATTATCAAGTGGTGATTTCAGGTGATTTGGGACGTAAGCCCGGCTAGGTCTGTACAGGAGTTTCGTTTTTAATCAAAAATGTAAATAAATCAGGATTTAGGCAAAAATGAACGACAGTAGAATCCAGCAACGCCAAAAGAATGTTGAAAAATCAAATAACTAAGTACTTAGACAGAATTAATTATATACCTTGTTTTTCTGTTCCCTGTTGCCTGTCTCGACAAATGAACTTTCCGGAAAGTCCAACTAGCTTGAAAAAAGGCAGCTTTGCTGTAGGGAAGAATTTTTTTCATTCATTCTGGTGTACGCAGTTGATGATGGCTACTTATTTAACTTTTCAGCCACTTTTGATGCCAAAATCCTAAAAATCACTTAACATTACTGACAAATCCCAAGCTCCTGTTAAAATCCAGTTAAATTAAAGTTAAGAATCTACCCCCGACTTCCATGAGAGAAACAGTCTTAGATGTTCGCAATCTGCAAGTTGAATTTTCCGATGATGGTAACGTTGTCAAAGCAGTAAACGGAATCTCTTTTGAATTGCATAGAGGAGAGACTTTGGGAATAGTCGGGGAGTCGGGGAGCGGTAAATCTGTGACATCTCTGGCTGTGATCGGTTTGTTGCAGAATCCTGGTAGAATTAGCGGTGGTGAAATTTGGTTTCGTCCTCAAGAAAATGGTGAAGCACTGAATTTAGTGAATTTACCAGCAAAAGAGCTGCAACTCTACCGGGGTGGCGATATTGCGATGATTTTCCAAGAACCGATGACTTCGCTCAACCCGGTTTATAACATTGGATTTCAGCTAACAGAAGCAATTTTACGACATCAGAATATTTCTCAAACAGAAGCACGTGAAAAAGCAATTGATAGTTTGCAAGAAGTAAAGCTGCTTCCTAGTGACGAGCAAATTCGTGAGAACTTAATTAAAACATCGCCGAAATTACTAGACGAACAACAGCTTCCACAGCTTGTTAAACAACATAAACAAGCAATATTAGAACGTTTTCCCCATCAACTTTCTGGGGGACAGTTACAACGGGTGATGATTGCAATGGCAATTTCGTGTAACCCATTGCTGCTAATCGCTGATGAACCCACAACCGCTTTAGATGTAACAGTACAAGCGACGATTTTAGATTTACTCGCAGAATTGCAAAAACAGCGCAATATGGCGATGATTTTTATTACCCACGATTTGGGATTAATCGCGGAAATTGCGGATAAAGTCGCCGTGATGTACAAAGGAAAAATCGTTGAACAAGGTAATGCAGTACAAATATTTACAAATCCCCAACATCCTTATACCAAAGGTTTGCTCGCTTGTCGTCCAACTTTAGACCGTCATCCTCAAAAATTGCTGACAGTTTCCGACTACATGAATGTAGAAGAAACGCCCACAGGGGATGTAATAATTAAAGCAAAACAACCAGCAGAACCACCGGAAGTAACTTCCGCAGAAATTGCTCAAAGATTAGCAACATTAGAAAAACAACAGCCGCTTTTACAAATCCGTAACTTGAAAGTCGGTTATCCCATCAAGGGAATGTTTGGTGGTACTAAACGCTATTTTATGGCAGTAGATAACGTTTCCTTTGAAGTTAAACAAGGGGAAACCTTGGGATTAGTGGGAGAATCGGGTTGCGGTAAAACAACCCTTGGTAGAAGTTTACTGCGATTGGTAGAACCTTTAGACGGTCAAATAATTTTTGAAGGGAGAGACATCACTAAACTCCAAGGAAAAGCATTACAAAAACTGCGTCGAGAAATGCAAATCGTCTTCCAAAATCCTTTTAGTGCTTTAGACTCGCGGATGAAGGTAGGAGAAGCGGTAATGGAACCTTTGGTAATTCACTCTATTGGTAAGAATAAAAAAGAACGACAGCAGCGGGCAGTATATTTATTAGAAAGAGTTGGATTGAGTGCTGATGCAATGAATCGTTATCCGCACCAATTTTCTGGAGGTCAACGTCAACGAGTTTGTATTGCACGTTCCCTAGCTTTGAATCCTAAGTTTATCATTTGTGATGAGTCCGTTTCTGCTTTAGATGTATCGGTACAAGCGCAAGTATTAAATCTGCTTAAAGAATTACAGGATGAGTTTGGTTTAACGTATATTTTTATCTCCCACGATTTGAGCGTTGTCAAATTTATTAGTGATAGAATTTTGGTGATGAATCGCGGTGAAATAGTCGAAAGTGGAAATGCACAACAAATTTACCGGGAGCCAAAAGAAGAATATACTCAAAAATTGATTGCATCTATTCCCACAGGTAGCTCTGAAAGAATGCGAAACCAGCAATCTGTTAATAGTTAAGAAGTCGGGTTTTGATCAGCTTTTTTTGGTATTAGCGATAGAATATTCTAAAAACCCGATGTTGCTGAATCCAGGTATGAATTTTAAATGTAGAGAGACGTGATATATCACGTCTCTACAATAATTTCGGTTTTCCAAAAAATCCGCTTCATAGATCAAATCAGCAAAACCAAAAAGCCGACTTCTATGATGATAGCTGGGGAAATTTTGTGCCGACTTAGTTAAGAGTTAAGAAATAAAAAACAAATTCTGGGTTAAAACCGTTAGGATTAGATAATAATCTGAATTAAGTTAATTAAGTTAAAATAAGTCTTTAAATTTGAAGTTGAGTTGCTTATGTCACGTTCTCGCTTTGCTTCCCCTCGTTTACGTTACCTTAAAGCTCGGTTATCGGTTTTAACCCGTCCGAGTTTTCTAATTGCAGCGGTTTTTTTAGCTGGGATGGGATTTGTAATTAGAGAATATTGGACAAATCCCGACTTTTTAAAATTTGCTCAAAATCAAACAGCATCTTCACCGACATCATCAAATCAATCTTCACTGTCGGAAGAAGATAGAGCTATTGCTGCTGATATCGATAATTTATCAATACTTGATTACGACCAAAAAAAAGCCGAGATACCGATAATTACAAATTTTCCAGATAGTAATAAATTAAAAAAACAAAACGAAGAGCAATTATCAAAAATATTAGAGTTATCTAAAAAGAATGAAACAACAAACGAAATCAAATCAAATACAACATCAGAATCTAATAATACTAATAATTCGTTAACATCGTCGCAAAACCCTTTTATAAGTCAAGCTGAGAATTTATTAAAATTTAATTTTCGTAGCAAAGAAGAGGGTGGAAACACTAATAATTTAACTAATAGTTTATCTCCATTTGCTTCTGGTTTACAAACTCCTCAAAGTTCACTTAATCTGGGTATAAACAGTGGTAATTCAGCGAATCAAAATCAGAATGGAGTTTCCGAAAGTGCTTTAAAGGCAGCAATAAATCAGTCAAATAATCAAAGTAAAGAGAATTCAACAACAACATCAATTAATACTTCAAACAATCCTTCAACTAATACAAATAATTTTGGTCAATTACCGCTAAATAATAATAGCTCAACTGTGCCAACTTCATCACTAAATCAACAATTGCGGCAAAGCGAAACTACTCCCCTTGTTGATACTACTATTTTTAATCAACCTTTGAATAATCAACAGCAAAATCCCTATAGCAATTTCAATCAATCTGGTTTAAATAATCAAATACAAAATCCTAACAATAATTTTTATAATCAACAAAATTTTAATAATCAATTACCTGTAACGAATTATAATCAACCAAATCCAAATTTTAATAATCAATTACCTGTAACGAATTTCAATAATCCAACTTTGAATAATCCAACTTTCAATAATCAAATACAAAATCCTTATAATAACTTTAATAATAATCAACTACCTACAAATAACTACAATCAGTCAAATTTTAATAATCAATCTTTAAATAATCAAATACAAAATCCCTATAACAACTTTAATAACACTCCAATAACAGGTAATAGATATAATCCAGAAATACAGCAAAGGGTTAATAATATCTATAATAGATTGACTAATAGAGACAACCCAACAGTTAATCCTAATACTTATAATTTACCGATTAACAACGGCAATACCAATTTTCAACAACCCAATATACAACAGTTTAATTCTCCTTATTCAACTCAAACTCCCCTACAGTATCCGAATAGTGGGTATTAAATTGGTCAAAATAGCTGAAAATAAAATTTGTCCACTATCCAGATGTAGAGAATTAAACCACTCCCTACGAATAAAATTTTATTTTTACCTAGCGCAAAAACCCTTTACAAAGGATATTACAAACAATTACGATTAATGTAATAATATTAATTCTTAATTAATTCTGCATTATTCTCAGCTTTTATCTCATGTCGCAAATCATCTGGATAGCCAGACACGCTAATCGTCTCGACTTTGTAAACCCCGAATGGTTTTTAACAGCCGAAAGACGTTATGACCCACCGCTATCAGATGATGGTATAGTACAGGCGCAGCAATTAGCAAACCGTCTCAAGAAAGAAAACATTAGTCATATTTTCGCTTCCCCATTTTTACGCACCGTACAAACAGCAGCTATAATTGCCTCGGTTCTAGATTTATCGATCAAGTTGGAAACTGGATTGAGTGAATGGTTAAATCCCGATTGGATGACTGAAGAACCAAGAAAACTTTCAACTCGAAAATTAGCTCAATTTTATCCTCAGATCGACATTAGCTACACATCACAAATCGCAGCCAATTATCCCGAAACTCGCGAAAAAATGCGTCAACGTTCCGCACAAACTGCTAGATGTTTAGCAAGGGAATATTCTCCCCAAGATATTTTATTAGTTGGACATGGTGCATCAGTACTAGGTGCAGCCATGGGTTTAGTAGGAGATATTGCGATCGCAGAAGTCAAAGCTTCTTTGTGTAGCTTAGTAAAAGTCGTTCGTCAAGAACCAAAATGGTTATTGGAGTTAAAAGGAGATACTTCCCATTTGACAGAAGTCGAACAAGTGGTGAGGTTTAATTAAATAAGGTTAAAGGTTAAAGGTCAAAGGTCAAAGGTGAATTTTTAGTAATAACTATGAACCAACAACCGACAACCGGCAACCATCAACTAACAACCATCAACCAACAACCAACAAACAACAACCATCAACTAACAACCATCAACCAACAACCATCAACTAAATTATGACATTATTATTAGCAGGAGATATCGGCGGTACAAAGACTATTCTGCGCTTAGTTGAAGCCTCAGATAAGCCTGTATTACGTACTTTGCACGAAGAACGCTATTCTAGTAAAGATTTTCCCGATTTAGTGCCGATAGTAAAGCAATTTTTAGCCGCAGTTGATACACCGACACCACAAAAAGCTTGTTTTGCGATCGCGGGCCCTGTGATCAACAATACGGCTAAATTGACAAATCTTGCTTGGTTTCTGGATACTTCCCGTTTACAAGAACAATTAGGTATTGCTCAGGTTGCTTTAATCAACGATTTCGCTGCTGTTGGTTATGGTATTTTGGGTTTAGAAACAGAAGATACTTTAACCTTGCAAGAAGGTAAACCGAATCCCGAAGCACCTATTGGTATTATTGGTGCGGGTACTGGTTTGGGGCAAGGATTTTTAATTAAAACTGGAAGTGCTTATCAAGTGTTTCCTTCAGAAGGGGGACATTCTGATTTTGCTCCTCGTACAGAATTGGAATTTCAACTGTTGAAATATTTGCTTGATAAACACGATATTCAACGGGTATCGGCAGAAAGAGTAGTTTCCGGCATGGGAATAGTATCAATTTACCAATTTTTGCGAGATCGAAAAATTGCCGCAGAATCACCCGAAGTTGCTCAAGCTGTGAGAACATGGGAACGAGAAGCAGGACAAGAAAAAAGTGTAGATCCCGGTGCCGCAATTGGTACGGCTGCTGTGGAAAAGCGCGATCGCCTTTCTGAACAAACCATGCAGTTGTTTGTGGAAGCATACGGTGCGGAAGCGGGAAATTTGGCTCTGAAACTTTTACCTTATGGTGGTTTGTATATTGCTGGTGGAATTGGACCAAAAATCCTTCCCTTAATCAAAAACGGCAGTTTTTTATTGAATTTCAGTAGTAAAGGTAGAATGCGAAGCATCTTGCAAGACATTCCTGTACATATAATTCTTAACTCTCAAGTTGGTTTAATAGGTGCTGCAATTAGTGCTTCTAGGTTATAACGGGAGCGAACAAGTTAAGTAATATCAGCATCTTCTTAAGCAACAACTATGACAAAAAAATCTTTTTTACCTTTAATTGCGGCTGGTTTGGTACTCAGTAGTCTGACAGCAGTAGAAGTACAAATGCAGCAAACAGCTATAGCTCAAGCTAGCCAGTCACAATGGAGAGTATTTAATTCCCCAGATGGTAGTTTCAAGGTATTAATGCCGGGAATGCCAAAAGCAATGAGCGAAACCAAAAAAACCTTTATGGGAGAGATTAATTTAAACATCTTTCTCGCTCAACCTGCTAAACAGCAAGTAGCCTATGTTGTCGCATACAACGATTTTCCCCATAGTTACGGGGATTTGGCAAACCCCGAAATTGTGTTGAACAATGCGCGGGATATGGCTTTAAAAACAACGCAGTCAAAATTAATCAGTCAGCAAGACATCCGTAGTTCCAACAATCAGCCTGGTAAAGAAATTGAATACGTAAATTCTGGCGGTAAAATCACTAGAAACCGGATGTTTTTTGCTGAAGGGCGTTTATATCAAGCGATGGTAATTACCACAAAGGAGCAGGAAAAGTATCTGAGTAAAAGTATTCGAGGGTATTTGAATTCTTTTCAAGTGGTGTTGAGGAAATAGGTTAAAGGTTAAAGGTTAAAGGTTAAAGGTTAAAGGTTAAAGGTTAAAGGTGTAATAACTCCTAACTCCTAACTCCTAACTCCTAACTCCTAACTCCTAACTCCTAACTCCTAACTCCTAACTCCTAACTCCTAACTCCTAACTCCTAACTCCTTTACAACTTTTAAGGTATGCAAACTTGTATCCGCACAATTACTGATAAATCCGCCCATTTTTTGTATACTTTGCAGATATTCTAAAGCTGCTGCGGTAATGAGTTCTCCGGGCATTAATACGGCAATTCCCGGAGGATAGGGACAGACAATTTCGGCACAAGTACGGTTGATTGTTTCTTCGATGGGTACAGTTTCTGTAGGAGCGAAGAATGCTTGACGTGGTGATAAGGATGTGCGGGTATTCAAGTTGGATATTACATTTTTCAACCCTTTGTCGATCGCAACAAGGGGTTTACTCTGTTTACTGTATTTGTTTGCGAGAATGGTAAAGGCTTTGACTAATTGTTCTATATCCGTTGCGGTATTCCCTAAGCTGATAATAAATGTGAGATGTTGTAGTGAAGCGAATTCTGGGGTGACGTTAAATTGTTCGTCTAAAATTTCTTCTGCTTCAAATCCTGTGATTCCTAATTGAGAAACGGTTACGGTTAAACGGGTTTTGTCTAAATTAACATTTGCTAGTGAGAGCATTTTGCTCGCTTGAGAAATTTTCTGGGAGCAAGATTCTCTCACTACTTGGGGAAAATCAAAAACTGATAATCCGGGTATTTGACTGATTTTATTTCTGGCTTGATCTGCAAGTTGTATAGTATGGGTAAGTAATTCTCTGCCATAAAGTGCTATTTGTTGCCGTGCTGCATCTAAGGAAGCGAGTAATAAATAACTGGGACTGCTGGACTGTAGGAGTTGTAAGGCTTTATTGACGCGGTTAATATTTATTCTATTGCCTTGTACGTGTAGCATCGATGCTTGAGTCATGGCACCGAGGGTTTTATGGATAGATTGTACGGTTAAATCGGCACCTGCGACCAAGGCTGAAATGGGTAATTCGGGATGAAATGCGAAATGTGCGCCGTGGGCTTCGTCTACTAATAAAGGGATATTGTATTGATGGGTGATTTTGGCAATTTCTATAATATCTCCACATACTCCGTAATATGTCGGATAAACCATGATTACAGCTTTGGTATCGGGATGTTTTTCTAATGCTGCCTGCAAGCTTTGGGGGGTGATACTATGGGCAATATCTAAAGTTGAATCATATTCGGGATTGATAAAAATGGGGATTGCGCCGGAGAGGATTAAACCTGATATTGCTGAAAGATGAACGTTGCGGGGCAGGATGATTTTATCACCGTCATTGCAACTTGCCAAAATTGCCGCTTCTATTCCGCAGGTGGAACCATTGACAAGAAACCAAGTTTGTGATGCACCAAAGGCTTGGGCTGCAAGTTGTTGTGCTTGTAGGATAACTCCGTCTGGTGTAAACAAGTGATCTAATTGGGTCAATTCGGTTAAATCAGCGCGAAATACAGCTTTACCAAAAGTTTCTGCCAGTTTTGGTGAAATTCCTTTACCTTGCTTGTGTCCGGGGGTATAGAAGGGACTGTGGGGACGTTTAGCGTTGGTTGTAATTGCGTCAAGTAAAGGTGTTTGATTTTGATTGAGCATATATTTAAGATTAAAGTTTCGCTGTAAATATAGTTAAATATAATGCTTGTGCTAAGTAGGGGATTGCTCTCCATGAATATCGCGCTACCCACAAACCGCCAATATGACCATTTTTGTTTGCGCGATCGCGAAATTAAATAAATTATTAATTTAGTTGTAGTTAACGCTTATATTTTATAGTAACTGTATGGTAACTTGATTGTGATTTTTGTCCAAAGCAAATTCTTATATATATTTATTTATATCGGGGTGTTTATTAAGAATGGAAATCTTGCAAATAAACCGTTTGGTCGAAAATATTCATGTTGAATTGCTTCCTAAACTTCACATAGAAAGTGTCCATCCCCATGAACCGATAAAAGTTCGTCACATACCCGAACCGTGGATACTTATTGGTACGGGAAATTATGCAGCGGTAGTTTATCATCCCGATTTTCTAGAGGTAGTTGTAAAGATTTATGCACCAGGAAGAGATGGTTTTGAGGAAGAAGTAGAAGTTTACAAACGCTTGGGTAAACATCCTGCTTTCTCGGAATTATTCTACGCTAAAGATGGTTTTTTAATTTTGAAACGGCTGCATGGAGTTACTATATGGGACTGTATTCAACTTGGTATTCGAGTTCCGAAGCGAGTTATAAAAGATATTGACAAAGCTTTAGATGACGCTAGAAATTGCGGTCTTTTTCCTCACGATGTCCATGCACGTAATGTAATGATGTATGAGGGTAGGGGATTAGTTATAGATATATCAGATTTTCTGCAAGAAGAATATTGTTCTAAGTGGGATAGTTTAAAGAAAGCATATTATTGGGTATATCTACCTTTTATTTATCCGGTAAAATTACGAGTACCGCTTTTTTTGTTGAATTTTATTCGTAAAGGCTATCGTTTTATATCTTCTTTGATGAAAAGGGTGATGGGGAATTACAAAGATTTTTAGTTAAGTATTTGTAATCAAGGGAACAGGGAACAGGGAATAGGGAATAGGGTTCGGGGGGAACAGTAAACAATTACCCATTCTAATCACGGATTAAAAAGGATTACACGGATTACACGGATTTTCATTACCAATTACCAATTACCAATTACCAATTACCCATTCCCAAAAATTATTTGTAAAAATAATAATCGTAACTATAAATATTATATTAACTGTATTTAATCCAACTTTACTTATACTGATATTGTGAGTCAAAGTATGAGTGATACGAATCAATATGGTATTTTACTTAACCAAAATTAGGTAAGGGCGAAAAATCAACATACTCATAGAGATAAGCATTGAGCAATATATCTTGAAGGATAGTCATAGGTCATAAGAAATATACTATAGGATGATGGCAAAATCCATAGTTGGAGATAGATTAAATAAGTGACAAAAACAAATGGCAAAATTATATAATTCAATATTAAAACTCATGTATGTCTAATTATGAAAAATCTTGTATCCCATTATCAAAATATCAAAGAAAAACTTAAATTTTCTCTAGAAACTGCAAATACAATCGAAGAAATAGTTAAAATAGTTCAAGATGAAATCAATCAACTTACAGACTTGAATGGCGAATATATCAAAGAATTGACTCCACCACAAGCACGACTTGCTAGAAATATGTTGCAGGGGATAAAGGATAATTTGAGGATATTAACTTCGGTTGAATTAGCAAATTTGAATGTAGATATTGCCGAACAGTCTTTTAATATTTCCGAACTTCAAGCCGAGTTAAGTAAAAATATTTTATCTCCGTTGACAACAGCGATTCAAACCCAAAGAAATGTTCAAAATTGGACTTCACCTGATTATTACAAACAGATATTTTTACAACCATTACAAAAAAGTCGTGTAATTATTAGTAGTTTACTTGCAGCAGGTTTAGCAGGAACTTTAGAAGGAGGAATAAATTGGGGTTTAGCAGGAGCGATAATAGGTTTGATAACGGGAAGTGTGTTTAGTAAAGTTGTTAAACCAAAGCAATCAACGGATACAGATGTTAATTATCAAAATCAACCTATTAAAAGTCAACCAAAAATAGTAATAGATATCGATAAATTACTGGCTTATTTATACCAAAATTTCCAATCTATAGACCAAACAATTGCTGGTTATGGCTCAAAAGAAGAAAAATTACCAGAATTAGGTTTAGAAAACAATTTAGATTTATTAGAGTATCTCCAAGAATTAATGGCTGATGCACTCAATGAACAAACTCAACTACCAATTGCAGTTCGTAGACGCATCGAACAAGCAATGACAATATTGAGAAATTACGGAATAGAAGCACATATTTATCAGCCTTCTTTAGACACAGAAAAATCTTGGGATATGTTTTATTTTGAACCGAGTATTGACCCAAATATTACCGATTATGTGACACTCAAACACGCTTTTGTCAAAGATGAACGGGTGCTTTTACCAGGGAGTGTTATTGAACCCGCATCATCTAATTAACGAAAAAATCTAACCCAAGAGCTTATTCCTACTGCCTACTGCCTACTCCCTTATCATAATGATAAATTTTTCCACACACCTGCTTAGGAGATAATATAAACAAATGCAAGATTACCATAATACAAGAATAATTGGGTTTGATTTAGGACATGGAGAAACTGCATTAACTTGGGTACGGGCGGACAATCAAGAAACTCCTCCTCAAAGCTTTTTAATTAACAATCGCAAAAGCCAAATCACCGCGATCGCGCATCATCCCCAACGGGGAATCATCATCGGGGAAATGGCTTGTCAGTTAGCTGATGCAACTGTTTTAGAAATTGCTTTTAAAAGCAGAAAATTTGACGATTTATCTTACCAAAAAACGATTAAAGAATTTGTTAACGCGATTTACCAACATATAATTGATACAAATCAAATTCAAACTGAAGACACTAATTACTTTTTCGTCGGTTGTCCTTCAGGATGGTGGATAGAAGAAATTCAAACTTATCAACAGTTACTTTCGGAAACTGTACCTAATTCAACGATTGTAAAAGAATCACGTGCTGCTTTGATGCACGCTAAAGAAAGTGGTATTTTTACGATTCAAGAATTAGAAAAGTCGGTATTAGTAATTGATATTGGTTCTTCGACGACAGATTATACTTTAGTAAAAGGTATGTCCGATACCCCTATAGATTTTGGACATGATTTAGGTGCATCTTTAATCGAAAAAGAAATCCTCAAAACAACTTTGCAATTGCATCGACAATATCGTGAACAAAAGGAAGATGTTTTCAAATTAGGCAAACATCTTGATGATGAAGAAATTTGGACATTAGAAGAAATAGAAAAATTAGAAACAATACTTAAACAAAGTCCTGTATATAAAAATCGTTGCGAACTTCGTTGTCGAAAAGCGAAAGAAGAATACTTTAATTATCAAGACACTTATGAAGATGATTTAGTAAATGTTGGTAGTGAAGATATTCAGAGAAAGTTTAAATTTTCACCTTTAGTAAATGGTAAGATTATGAATGCCATTTTAAATAAACCTTTACCAGAATTAGAGAATAAAAGTTGGCGGGATGCATTCACAAGTCAATTACAAATAGTCAAACAAAAATTAAACGAACAAACTATTATACCCAGTGCAATTTTACTTACTGGTAGCGCTTCTAAAATGGGTTTTGTTTTCGAGATTTGTCGCGAAATATTTCCTAATTTACCTTGTAAACGCGATGGTGAACCAGAATTATGCATTGCTAGGGGATTAGCACGTTGGGGAAGAGTGTATATTCGGACATCCGGTTTTATGGATGAAATTAGTAAATTTTTGGATGATGAATTAACGAGTATTGTGGGAAATCATGTACCATCTTTCCTTGATAAATTAGCCGCAGAATTAGCAATTGGTTTAGTAGAAGAAGTAGTTAAACCTTGTGTTAAATCTTGGCGAAATCGAGAAATTGTAACTTTGAAAAGCTTAGAATTAGAAATTGAAAAACAAGCTAAAAGTTGGTTAATGGGAAGCGATGGTAACGGTAAAGTCACCAAATGCTTATTAGCATGGTTGGGAAACGTCCAAGATGAAGTAAGGGAAAAAACTGATACAATATGCAGTAAATATGGTTTACCTTTGGGTACATTTGGAAGTAAAACTATTGACTTGGGAGATCATACGGGGAAAGTTCCCACATCCGTATCATTCGATGATTTAAGTGGACTTTCGGTATTTATCGGACACCTGGTTACGATTATTGTGGGAGTGGTTCTCGCTGGTTTATTCCACGTGATTATATTTGCTGGAATCATCGCTCCCATTATCGGAATTATTGCTTATTTTGCTGGTCAATCATTAGTTAAAGAAACAGATATTCCCAGTTGGATACGTAAATTTGTTTCCGATGCTCGAATCAACGATTTAGCACGTCAGAAACAGCCAGAATTACAACAAAAAATCCACGAAACATTGACGAAAGATCCGACAATTGCCATCAAATTAGGTAAATCTATTAGTGAGTGGTTGAAAGAAACTGTACAGGAACAAGCAGATAGAGCGAGGTTGTTGATTGCTTAGATAGTGGATAGTGGATAGTAGGTTGGGTTGAGGAAGAAAATCGAAAATTTCCTAAAATAAACTTTTAGGACTTACGCATTGACTATTACACAAAATATGAACCTGGAGAAAGCCACATCTATCGTAAGGGTTTAGCATTGCTAAACCCCTACATTATGACTATATACTCATAAATTATCAAAGCCTGAAATGAGCTTTCTTACGTGAACGCATATCATAATCAATTTGTACAGTGCGTAAGTCCTAACTTTTTTCTTTCTTTGCTATTAACTATCTAAATCCTTAATCTTTTGATAATCTACTCGTCTTTGTCTTAACCAATATCTAATACGTGCTGCTGCTTGATTAATTCCTGATACATACTTAGATTTGCCATCAGAATTTATTCTCTGCTTCTTGTCATCGGACATTTTAAAATATACTATCTTTCCATCCATAGTTGTTAAAGATAATATATCTGCATATTTTCGCTTTTCTTCAGGGTTTTGTTGATTCAATGAAGAACGTTCTCTTGTTTTAACAGAAACTATGCTATCAAACAAATATTCACAAGTTTCTTCATCTACATAATCACCTTTTAAAAAATTCCAATAACATCGATAGTAAGAAAGGAAATTTTCACATAGATATATTAAAAAACATTCATATACTCCATATCTATATTTTCCGTCATTTCCTTTTTCTTTATAAAAATCATTTTCATTTATCAATATCTCTCTATAATTTTTGTTAATCTTTTCTAGCTCTCTATCTGTAGTCAAAATATAACTATCCAATTTTTCAGCAGAACTAATTCCAACAAAAGAGAGAATAGGTTGTTGGTCTACTAAATGTTCAATTTTTAGTTTCTGCATTCCTAAACTAATTAAAGATGTTTTATCTTCTTCTAACCACTTATCGATCTTTTCTTCTAAATCGGAAATGTCATAAATTTTAGATTCTCTAATTTGAGATTCTAATGCTTCTATCTCATTTTCTTTTTGATTACATAATTCTTGTAAAACGCTAATTTTTTCTTTATAAAAAATTCGGAGAGATTTTAATTTAATCCAAGAATATAATAATATTACAAATATTAATATAAGGAGAATAAATAAACTAAAATGTTTCCTGATAAATACTGCGATGAAAAATGCTGTGATAAAAAACAGGAAAGCCATTAAAAGTATAATTGAAAAAACTATTTGTTTAGATATATTTGTATTTATTAATCTATTATCTATTCTATTTGTAAACAATACTATTTTTTTGACAATAGCTTTTAAATCTCTACTTATATCATCAAAAATAATTTGGATTATTTTTTTTGATAAATAGGGAGGTACTGGAAGTGGATGTACTAAGAAAAGTTCGATTTCTGCTAAAAATAATTTAGCACTTTCTAACTCTTTTTTTAGAGTTATTAACTCCGCTTCTAAATTAGTTTTAACATTTTCTAAAATAGGATAAGAAGCATTCTCCCGATTTTCTTTAAGTAATTCAAAATAAATTTTAATCAACTTTCTTTTATAGTCGTATTCAGAATCCATTAGAATTTTCTAACCGTTTTACGAGCAAAGATATTTTTTTATCTGCAATCAAATCACTTAATTTTAATGCTTTAATTCTTATTTTTTCTTTTGTATTTACTAATTCATTTAATTGAAATAAATAGTCTTTTTCAGTAAAATCAACAAATTCATCAGAGCGTGCCTTACCTCCTTGAGAATAATAATGGCAGTAATTAAGTACCAAACTTAAAACTTTAACTTCAAAAACTGTAAAATCAAATTTTTCATCGTCAGGAATTTTTCGTATAATTCTTAAAATTTCTTTGCCATATTCAGGATGCAAACCTTCTAAAGATTCACTTTTTTTATGAATCCATTTGATAAGACCACAAAAACTATTTTTATCGTTATTCGGTTGTAATATCTGATTTATTACCGTTTGGGTTAAATTTCCAATAGAAACATTCCCCCCAACATGATTATTCTCAAAAGCTTTTTGTTCGATTTGCTTTTGATTATCTTCAGGGTAATTGCTCACAAATTAGCTCTCCTGACTTAAATTACCAAGTTTGATATTTTGCGCTTTGATATCCTTGAGCATTTCTTGTTCTACGGAACTACCAAATGTAGCTTTCTGGTTCATATCTTCCGCTTCTAAATCTCCTGATAATTCTATATTACTTGCCATTACCTGCCGAATTACTCCTGTTGACTCAAGCTGCTTAATCGATTCCCGAATTTGATGAGCAAAGGTTTCATCTTCACTAATTTGAGTTTCAAGTTCTGCTTGAAAAATAGACTTATTTGACTCTGTAGGTTTGTTTTGTGTTCGTGTCAACAGACCTTCAGTTCCGACTACTTTGAATTTCTCACGAATCATAGTTAATAGTCGGGTAACTTGTTCGTAAGCACTCTTTCCTATGTTTTTTCCACCCTCTTTCAAAGCTTCTGCAAAAATTAGAGTTGTAACTGTGGTCGCTAATGCTACAGGTTCAATTTTTGATAAGTGGTATTAGCAGGTTTACTTTTGTAGTCTATATTTTTTCAATTTAGTTAGCAATACTTAAATTTAAATTTTTTCACCAATGATAAACCCTATTCCTTTACCTGTGACACCATATAAATAACTGATAATTTTACTCAACTCATGCTCAACCCTACCCTTACCATCCCCCAAGCTTTCAAAGTCACTTACGAACAATTCAAAGAATTAGCGATCGCCAATCGTGATTTAAGATTAGAAAGAACCCAAGAGGGAGAATTAATCATAATGCCTCCAACGGGAAGCGAAACAGGAAATCGCAATTTAGGTATTGAAGCACAACTGTGGCTGTGGAACCGTCAAAGCAAGCTAGGAGTAGCTTTTAATTCATCTACTGGATTTAATTTACCTAACGGTGCAAATCGTTCCCCGGATGCGTCTTGGGTCAAATTGGAACGCTGGGAAGCACTTACAGCAGACGAGAAACAAGGTTTTGCACCCATCTGTCCCGACTTTGTTGTGGAATTGCGATCGGTTTCCGACGACATGAAACCGTTACGAGAAAAAATGCCAGAATATATGGTAAATGGGGCAAAATTAGGATGGTTAATTGACCGTAAAAACCGCAAAGTAGAAGTATATAGACAAGGTTGTGATGTGGAAATATTAGATAATCCTGCTTGTTTATTGGGTGAAGATTTATTACCGGAATTTGTCTTAGATATGTCTGAAGTTTGGTAGTATTTAACGTCTACTAGAGCTTGCGGTAAGATATGATTGCAGTGAGGTTTTGTGGCATCAATGCCAGTAGTAAAGCAAAATGACGCAGACTAAAGCCATCACCGACGCGATTACCAATTTGGCAGATGCAGAAAACCGCTTTAGGTTAGTCCGTATTGAAGACGAAGAGTTCTTCGCTGAGTGGTATGAAGAATTACCAGCCCTTACGGAAGCAGACCAAAAGAATCTTGATGTTTTGCGGCGCAGGTATCTTTACCACCGGGCTGGGGGAAATTTGCTGGAAGGAACGGTTATGCTGTTGTTGGTTTCCCCATTATTGGCACTTGCCGGGTTTTATGATCCTCCGTTTCGCATCAAGGCAGAAGAATCCGTAGATGTAGTATTGGATGACGGTGAGGAGATTCTGCGCGGACGGATTGATGTGCTGGTGTTGCAAGATAGGTTTTGGGTAATGGTACTGGAATCAAAAAAGACCACCCTATCAGTATGGTCGGCAGTGCCGCAAGCCTTGGCATATTTGATGGCAAACCCCAATCCCAATCTGCCCGTATTTGGCATGGTGACGAATGGAGACGATATTGTGTTTGTTAAGATGGTACAAGCAGATACACCGCGTTACAACCTGTCACGAGTCTTTGCCCCGTTTACTTCAGCTAAAGAACTTTACATTGTTTTACAAATTCTCAAGAGATTTGGTCAGTTAGCCACTTCCATGAAGCCTTGAAAGCCAGAATAAAAACCCAAAGTTTCTTCATAACCAATTCCCGACAAGAACATAAGGAGCCCAAAAATACGGACGATGTTCTTGAGCTAAAATTGCTAACTGAGCCTTTTGCAATGCTGCGGCTTTAGTTACCCCACCGTCCAATTGTCGGTATAATTCACCCATAAAGTTGCTAGTAGATTCATCATCTACCGTCCACAGAGTTGCTATTGTGCTACGTGCGCCTCCCTGTACCGCAACACCAGCTAATCCCAAAGCCGCACGTTTGTCTCCTGTCGCGGTTTTACAAGCACTCAGGACGAGTAATTCGATAGTTTCCGGTCGGTTTTGGACTCTGACTCTGAGTAAACTATCTAACTCTTTAACTTTGAGTAAGTCTTGCCAAACTGAAATATAAGTTTGTTCGGGATCGGAACTAAATTGACCGTGAGTTGCTAAATGAACTACAGAAAAAGGATTTGATTGAATTTTATTTTGTAAGCTTTTTTTAGTAAAATCTTGATTTAATAATTCTTCACTTTTTTTAACTCCAGCTTGGACTTGTTTCAATTCCTGTCCCACATTTGGAAGTGAAGAAAAGGATTTTCCTTCAATTACTTGTTCTGCTTCAATTCCAGCAACTAAAGCATTCAGAGGTACGTTTTTTAAAGGTTTGGGATCAACAAGTTGTAAACCAGGAGTTAACGCGATCGCGTATTTTTCGATCAAATATTTCTGTTGTTGTTTGTCGTAAAGAATTCCCATAGGAATATTCCGCAAGGAACCATCCAGTACAAACACTAAGGTTTCGATATCTTTGCTGGTTAAATATGATTCAATAGGTTGAATCAACCAGTCATACAACTGTTGTGAATATTGCTGAACATCCGGCTCTCGACTAGCAACGGGTAAATCTTGCTGTAATTGTTCTACAGTCTTTTCTAATACATCTTGAGAGATTTTAGTAGTCTGACGATAAATTGTATCTTGTCCTGGCAACCTAGTGATAATTTCTAATCGGTCATCTAATATAATCGGATAAATAACAGCCGTGGATTTTTGTTTTTCCACCAATTCATCAACACCAACTTTTGGCTGTACACAAGGTGAACGAAAGAAGTTATTTAATTCTGCTAATTGTAGAGATTCGATTACCTCACGGGCTTGAACAAGATTATTTTGCTGTTTAACATGATTTTCAGCAGATTTTAGCAGTAAATCAACATACTGCCGATACACAGGTTCTACACTTTCGCGGAAAGAAAACTGCACATCGGGATTAATTGCCACCAAATCGTTGCGGAGAGACTTGAGAGCGTTATATGCTCGATTGTAAGCGACTGTTGCTGCTGGAATATCGGATTGCTTTTGCAGTATCCTTCCTAACTGCCAATACCATTGATAAGCAATATCTTGAGCATTAATAGATTCCGCTTTCCTTAAAGCGTGCTGTGTGATATCTTTAGCATCAGATAACTGTCCAGTTTGTTCGTACAGTTCACCCATAGTACCCAAAGCATAAGATTCACTGCGTTGGTCTTGCAAATTGTTAGCCATTTCCACTGCTTGTGCTAACATCCGAGCAACATCTTCTCGCGGAATATCATACTCTATCATTTTGCTCAGACTCTCGGCAAAATTAATCCGCATATTCACTGATGTGCGAGAAGCAGGTAAGTTGATCTGAGACTGAATTTGCGGTAATAAAGCTTTAGCCGTGCTAAATTGATTTTGCTCAACTAAAAGTCTCAATTGATTTAATTGAGCTTGCAGAGCGATAGTAGATGTTATGGGTGTTGTAGATGCAATTTGCGTCGCTTGTTGATAAAATTCAATTGCTCTTTTAGCGTAAACTTCAGCGTTCTTTGAATTACCCAAACTAATTTCAGTATATCTTTGAGCGCGGCTTATATTACCCAAACTAAGTAAGGCATTACTTTGAGCATTTATATCGTCAACTTCTCTAGCAACTAATAAACTTTCTTCGAGGATTTTCTGGGAATCGTTCAAATAACCCAAACTTTGCAATACATTCCCTAAACTAGTTAATCCTCTAGCTTTCAGAGAAGAATTTGCTTGTTTTTGTAGAACTTCTTGTACCGAGTTTAGAGTATTCCTTGCTTGCAGATAATTTCCTAAAGCTTGCATTGCTTGAGCTTGATTAATCCGGTTTTTAATCAGTGCTGATGTATCATCTAAGTGTTGATAAATTTTAGCCGCTTCTTGCCAAGTTTGCAAAGCAGTTTCAATTTGTCCCTGTGCTAACTCCAGCTTTCCTCGAACCTCCATTGCTTGAGCAACAACTTGCGATCGCTCTAGTGAAGAACCGGAATTTCCCAGAGTTTGTAAGAGTTGAATACTTTGTGTAATCGCTTCAGTTGCTTGTTGCCATTGTCCTAATTGCTGATACCCTAAAGAAAGATTGCTCAAAGCGATAGCTTGATTTAATTTATGATTATTAGCTTTAAATTCAAGGATTGCTGTTTTTAAAAACTCAACCGCTTCCAAATATCTTCCTGATTCATAAAGTACTTGACTTTCCTCCAATAAATTAGAACCTTTAGAACCTAGAATTCGATTAACAACAACCTTGCTTCCTGAATTAGAAAACAATCGGATTTTAGACTTAACAAAACCTAGCGCTAAATTATGAGATAAATCAAAAAAAAACGATAGATAGATACACAGAAATGTAGTCAATAAAGCTAATAAAAAACCTTTAAAAAATCTCATATAAACTTCTTAACCTCATATTTAGTTTTTCTCAAAAAGATTTCCTCAGCGTAACTCCGCGCTTTCCTCCGCGTTCCTTTGCGTTTAATAAAAACAATTTAAAATAAATTATATTGCACAAAAAAATACAACCCATTTTCTTGCCAAGTATTAGTTTGAGTATCAACAGAAACCAAAGGAATACCCCACTCAACAGCAGCCGTCAAATTCTTACCTTGCGTCCAACGTAAACCCAAACCAACAGCAGCTAAAGTACTAGTATCATTTTCATCTCGACTCGATGAATTATTCCAAGTAGTACCAACATCAAAAAAAGGCGTAACTTGCAGAACTCCATCCCAGCCAGACACCCGCAAAATCGGTAGTTGCAATTCGACAGAACCGAGAACACCATTATCTCTCAACAGAAAATCTTGACGATATCCCCGCACACTATTTATACCACCCAACCCGAATTGTTCCGCAGCTAGAAGGGTTGTAGAAGCCAGTTGCACATCACCACGGACTAACAGTAGACTATCAGGTGCTAACAAACGTACCCATTGAGCTTGTCCTCGCCAAGCAAAAAAACGACTATCAGGCGTATCATCATTTATTGTGGCATTAAATGCACCAGTTCCCAAACTAAACTGTGAACGAGCAGCAATCACTTCTTGAGTGTTACGGGAAATCCATTCTTGAAAAAATCTTAACGCAGTTATTCTGGTACCTCCTTGTTGATCAACCCCCGGTGAAAGTAGAGAAAGAGGAATATCTTCTCGTTCAAACACAGACGAGGAAATATCACTTTCCCTTCGAGAAGCAGTGATTCCCAGAGCAAATTCTTGACTGGGAGTTTGCAATAGAGGTTGACGGAATGTGAGTTCGTAATATTGAGAAGCAGATTCAATATCTAACGTATTAAAAGGACGTTCAATTACATCGGCTGATGTATTACCATAATTAAAAGTAAGAGTACCGTTGCGCGGATTGAGCGGTAAGCTGTAGCTCGCATCTACGGTATTACTGCCATCAGTATTATTGTATGCTACTGATATACCATCTCCAAGCCCTAGTAAATTTGCTTCATTAATTTGCAATTGTCGTCGGAAACTACCAACACTCGGTGAACGACCATTGTCAAGTACTATTTGTGTATTGAATGTATCTGTTTCCCTTACCTTGATAGTCAGCAAATTAGAGCCGAGACGTGAACCAGCAGACAGTTCAGCAGACAAGTTTTCAATTAAAGGATTGATTTGTAATAATTGTAGAGATTCTAATAGACGGTTTTGATTTACAGGAATAGATGTGGCTAAAGCTATGCGGCTACGAATATAATTTGGGTTGAGTCGTCTAGTACCAGTAACCTGGATTTCCTCTAATCCACCTTCGATTATTTGAATTTTGACAACACCATCTCTAAGAGTTTGTTCGGGAATATAAGCTCCAGAAGTAATGTATCCTTCTTCAATGTACAGTTCGGTAATTTTAGAACGAGCTGCTAATAATTGTGCAAAAGTGATGGGTTTGTTGGTAAATTCAGTAAGTAATTCGGTAAACTTTTCTGAACTGAATACTGTACTACCAATGACTTCAAACTTCTTAACAGTGAAGGTTCGTGATATTTCGGGTAGTGATTCCTCTGGTGTGGTTGGTGGTTGTGAAGGTTTGAGTAGTTCGGATGGTGGTGGTAGTGGTGGTGGTTTTGGTAAAGGTGATGGTTTGGGTACAGGTGGTTGCACATCTTGGGGTGATGGAAGTTCCGGGAATGAGTTTATGTTATCTACTTTCTGAGCGCTGCTGGGTTTAGTTATCAAACTGGTGAGCAATATAAGTAAGCAAGATATTGCAAAAGTATGAGTAATTTTAGCTATGATTAGCATTTTTTCATACATATATGATGTGTGGTTAAAAAGTTGTAATAAAGGGATTAGGGAGTAGGGAGAAAAGCAGAACGAGTTTTTTTGATTAATATTTTAAATAATTTTATGGGAATTTATTCGTACAGAAGTCCGTGGGGTATATGTCAAGTTTTTAGGAGTATTTTCTGGTTTACCGATAGAATATCGTAAAAACCCGACTTCTGTTCTAAATTTTTCCTGGGGTAAAAAGTCGGGTTTTTACAAGTATTTTCTGGTTTTACCGATTAGTAACAAGTTAAGGAAAAGCAGGAATTGTCAAGAGTAAAGGAAAAGGCGATAAATCAAGGGTTTGAGGTTTTTTCTTATTGTCTTGACAACATCAAGGTTTTGCTTCTCTGGAGCCGCAAAAAATAAAACTGGATCGTTGCTCGACCCTTGTTATACGGCTGACGCGGTGAGATGCCTTGACCGAATTGCTACAATTATATCTTGACATCATCAAACGCGAACAGGACTTAACTATGGTTCAAATCACAGAACATCTTTACATCGTCAGAGATGAGCAGATTCTAAGCGGTGAGCCAATTATCAAAGGAACTCGCACACCCGTTAGAGCGATTGTTGAGAGTTGGCGGTTGGGCATTGCTCCTGAAGAAATTCCGAAGGGGTTACCTCACCTCACGCTGGCACAGGTATTCGATGCATTGAGTTATTACAGCGACCATCAAGATGAGATTAACGCCTATATTGAGCGAAACCGAATCCCTGATGACTTGATCGATCCATTAGTGCGCGATCTATGAGTAGTGTATTCATTCGTTTGTACTTGGATGAAGATGTCAATGTGTTGGTGGCAGATTTGCTGAATGCGAGAGGATTTGACGTTCTAAGCGTAAGAGATGCAGGGCAACTTCAGGCAAGCGATGCAGAGCAACTCGTTTACGCAGTTAGTCACCAAAGAGCATTGGTCACACACAACCGTAGCGACTTTGAAGAGCTTATCCAGACTTACTTTGATACAAATCAAAAGCACTATGGCGTAATTTTAGCTGTCCGTCGTTCGCCTCAAGAAATCGCACAACGATTACTGACGATTTTGAACCAAGTCACAGCAGATGAGATGGAAAATCAAGTTCGATATATCTGATTGCTTAGTTGGGCTGCTTACCTTTGGGTTGCCAAGATTTAGCATGATATTCGCACCGAAAGGGCTGCGTCATAGGGCTTACCGGAAAGCTCACTCCTGCTAGCGAGCTTTCCGGCTCGCACTACCTGATTTAGGACTGCTACAGTACTTACAAACAATAAGGTAGCAAAGCAAGAGTAACTTTAGCTACCATGACACTTAATTGGTTTATTCTTGGAAGTATTATTATAAGTAGTGATTGATGAATTAGCTGTAAGCACTACTTCTCTTTTGCTATTTAATATTACACCTGTGGCTTCAACAATAGATTTAGGAGTAGAAATAGTTGGTTTAGTTGTTACAGGTGGTAGGGAACCTTTGTGATTGCTGGGTTTAACAGACACCCAATCTACTTGTGCTGTATCGGGAGTGAGAATATCTTTGGGATTGGTTGGTAAACCACCACGTCCAATGATGGTAAAACTGCTTTGAGCGTAACCTGGGGAGTAGCAACCTGCTCGTACTTCAGTCTCAACTGGGATTGTTGGTAATTCTACTAAACCACTGTTGGGGTCAGTATTGGGAGTAACGATTTCTACAGTACCGCTTAAAGAAGGGTTTTGTTGAGAAATTGCTGTAATGTCGTTTGTTAATAATTTATTTGCATCTAGTTGGTTTGGTTCGTCAGTTTCTAATAAATTGATCAAATCTTCTCGACTAAGTGCTGCTATACCTAAAATACCAGCAGCGTTGATATTAACTCGACCTCCTTGACCTGCGAATGCATTAGCCGAAATGTCGCTATTTTCTTGAGGTATGGCAATGATAAAGCCTTGTTTGGTATTGATTGTGATATTACCACCATTGCCCATTCCCTCAGCAATACCTCCTGTGGTAGAAATTTGACTATTATTGCTTAGTAGCAAAATATTCTCTACAGTTAAGTTAATGTTGCCTCCCTGACCTGATGAAGCAGTAGTAGCTTGAAGTAGTCCTTGATTATCTAACTTCAGGTTACGTGAATTAATTACTAAATCTCCTGCATCTCCTGTATCACCCCTTACGGTTACTTGACCGTTATCTTTAACAGTTAAAGTAGGAGTCGTAATTGTCAAGTTCCCCGCATTATTTACACCATTAGTTTTGGCAGACACGCTGCTAGAAAAACCATCTGATGATTTTCCACTCACTTTTACAGAATCGGTAGCGTATATATCTAAAGCTCCACCAATACCACTTCTGAGGGTATCGGCAGAAACCTGTCCTCCATCTTCCACAATTAATTTTTTGGTAGTAATCTTTGAGTTTCCCGCATTTCCATCACTTTCTGTCCGATTTGTCAAGCGACTGTAAACCTTACTACCCGTTAATTCTCCGCTCACTTTCACTATATCGGCGGTTACGGTCAAATCTCCACCATCTCCTCTACTCAGATAGCGAGTACCAGCAGATACCTGCGCTCCATCATTAATAATTAACTGCTTGGTAACAATTGTTAAATGTCCTGCATCCCCATCACCTTCAGTTGCAGTTGTCAAGCGGCTACGCTTTTCTACACTGTCTTTAAATCCTCCGCTCACTTCAACTGATTCGGTAGCAGTTATATGCAAATTACCAGCCGACCCAAGACTTAGAATCTCTGGATTTTGACTATTACGAGACCCAGCACCAGCAGATATTAATCCACCATCGCGGACAATCAACTTTCCTGTCTTTATAGTTAACTCTTGGGCATTTCCAGTACTAAAAGTCGGATTATTGATCCGACTTACCTGTTCACCACTTGATGACACTCCAATCACTTCAATAGAATCAGCAGTTATAGTTAAATTTCCCCCATCTCCTGCACTACGAGGAAAAGTCCCAGCAGATATCTGCGCTCCGTCTTTAAGAACCAGTTTTCCTGTATTAATAGTCAAGTCCCCAGCAGTAGCAGTTTCATTACCTGCCGTTTGGGTTGTCAAGCGACTCTGAAAAAAATTGGGTATTTCTCCAGTTAATTCCACGGATTCTGAAGCTTGGATAATCAGATTTCCTGCTGCACCGTCTCTAGAAGATATACGACGAACCCCATTATCCAAAGAAGCAGCTGTAGATATTAGCCCTCCATCTTGAACAACCAACCTTTTGGTAGTAATTGTCACATCTCCAGCTTTACCCGCACCTTTTGTTTCAGTTATCAAACGACTACGAGACTCAGCTGAAGCCGATGCACCGATAATTTCTAGAGCTTCAGAAGCACTAACAGTTACATTTCCACCCGGTTTTGAACCCAGTGTTTGAGATTGAATGTGGGAACCATCAGCAATTCTAATATTCCTTCCTTGTAACTGAATACTACCACCACCTTCGCCACTAGTATTAATAACAGCTTCCTGAGATAGTCGAATATCTTGAAAGTTTTTTACGTTTTCATAGTTTAGAACGTAACCATTTTCCACTGGGTTTAACGTAACTAAGCCTGAATCGGCGACACTACCCAATTCAACTCGACCACCCGCAGCGGTTAATTTACCACCATTCAATTCGATATCCCCACCCACCAGTGCTAAAGTTTTACCTGGATTCACCTCTAAACCAACAGATTCACCTTCAGTGTTATTTGCTCTAGATTGATTATTGATTCTTCCAGGATTCGTTCCATACTGCAAACCTAGGGGAATATTTACACTTAATAAAGGTTGGATTTGAGCAGCATTCGCACTAAACTCAATACCATCACCAAATTTCAAACTATTTGCTGTACTTGCTAAAAAAGACCCACCAATTTCTAATCGTGCATTTTCACCAAAAACAATACCGTTGGGATTAATTAAAAACAAATTAGCCGTACCGTTAGCTTTAATTAACCCATTAATATCAGAAACCGAGCTACCCGTAATCCGAGTAATAATATTTTGAATATCTATAGCATTATTAAATAAAGCTGTTCCATTCGTAGGAACAGAAAAATCTTCAAAACTGTGAAATAAATTACTTCCTGCTTGTGTTCCTCCATTAATATTAAACGTGTTGCCATCTTTTGTAATATTGGAGTTATTCGGTAACGTGTTATCTGGAGTAATTTGAGCAACAACACGTTCTTGTAAACAAGCAACTAACACGCTTCCCAGCAGCAACTTACTACACCAACACTGCCAATTTTGAATTATCTTTAACATTATACCCTCTGCGTTTCTTTGCGTTTACCCCTGCGTGACTCTGCGTTTTAAATATCATCTTAATTCAAATCATAATGCTCCACAATCGGCTCTTTGGCAAAATCTTGCAAACCAACTGCATTTAATAAATTAAACCAATCTTGATTAATCATGGCATTTTGCGGATTAGCACGGCGCAATTGACCTAAATTAGTTAAAGCATCGTACCAAATATCATTAGCACTATAAGCAAGATATTCCCTTGGTTTTGCTGTTTTTAATTGATTATCAAGAGTCTGTGTTAACACCTGTTTTTGCACAAATCCATCCACATAAAAATTATCAGATGTTGCTTGTGTATCGCCGCAATAAATATGAAAATACCAATGATATATTTGATTCGCTTTTAATGAATATTGCGGTTTTGCTGGTGGAGTAACGCTAATAATACCGGGTTTTCCTGATAAAGTCAGAGGTGTTCGATAAATATTTTCTACTTGCCTACCATCTTGCTTTTGTAATACGAATTCTGCTTTAGTTATGGTTTTAGGTAGTTGGGGAACATAAAACCAAAAAGTTGGATAATCTGCAACTGTTGATGCTAAAAATGATTTTCCTTGATTACCGGGTACTAAAGCAGTCAGTCGTGTGAGAGAACTGGGACATTCTGGATTACGTCCGGCTCCTGCTCTACGACGACCTGTAGGTGCGCCATTTCTAGGCAATTTCGGTTGTTTGAAGGATTGTTTTGCGGAATTTTCAATGGTATTTTCAGATGATGATTGTGCTTGTACTGTTGGTGAGTAAATTAAACTAAGGAATAATAAAGGAATTATAAGTATCTGGCGGTTGAAACCGCTACTATACAAACCAAGTCCCTGAGCCGCACGCTCCCTCCGCGTGAACGGGTTCGCTAGTTTTGGGGACGGAAACCGACACCCCAAACTAGACTCACCACCGCTATGGTGGACTAATAATTTTTTAACCCGTGAAGACGGGTTTTGTTTGTGTAGCTGCGGTTTCAACCGCCAATTTTTATTTTTTTTGTTCATAATTACTTTGGTTTCAACCATAAAATTATCACTATTTGAGTAAGTAACATCCCTAATACTGAAGGAATAAACGGTACCCACCCGGCGACTGTAAAAATACTAAAACAGATAATAAACAGGGTAAAAAGTGTGACTATAACTGCTAGTCCCAGATGCAATGGTTTTAAAAAACTCCATGTTATTATTCCTCCAATTAATGACCATACAAATACCCAAATAACTTCCACCCATCGAGACCACCACCATAATAAAGGTCTGCGGTCTAAAACTGTACTGAGAATTTGACTTATCATCTGCGCTTGTAGGAAAACTCCTGGTATTTGCTTGTGACTGGGTTTTGCAGTAGCGCTAAAGGGTGTTTTCCAGAAATCAGTAGTGTTGGTGGGAGCGGAAAGACCAATCAGAATAATCCGGTTTTTGAGTAATTCGACTGACTCTGATGGTATTTTTTCATCTAATATATCTCTCAGAGCTACTTGCTCGGCAATTTTTTCTACAGAAGGAAGTGAACGATAATTCAATAATATTTGATAACCGGATGCATCTACTTTTTGATAACCACTTGTGTGTCGCTTTAATTGCTTGAATACAATATCACCAATTTGTAAATAACCTTCAGGTGTCACATCTGATGTTTTACCTTGTTTATCTAAATAATCGAGTGCTAATTGTAGACTAAAGGCATATTCTGCGCTGCATTTTGATTCGATTGGAGGAGTTAAATGCAAAAGTTGCCGACGAGCAATGTTGTCTTGGTCTTCGACTAAATCACTAAAACTGATACGTTCTGGGGAAACTCCAGAAGGTGGTCGAATACCTTCACTTTTACCGTCTTCATCGGTAGTCGCAACTTTACACACAAAAAATAGACGATTATCTTGCTCAAATCGAGTTGCTAAATTTGGATATTTTGGGTCTATATCCCCATCACGGTAAATATCCAAACCGATAGTTGTTGGTTGGTATTTATCCAGTTTTTCTAATAATTGAACAAGTGCTTGATTGGATAGCGACCATCGCATTTGCATTCCTTTGTCGAGTTGATACGAAATATCCGCTTCGTCAATCGTGATAATTAAAAGACGTGGGTCTGCTCTTTCGGTGATAAATTGCGATCGCAATTGCATAAAATGGTCAAAAGCTTGTAATTCTGAGGTTTGCAGATAACCCAAATACCGCACTCCCATGATTAAAGTAGTTACCAATAAGCTGGTCAGTAATATTGTTAAAACACTTTTGGGTGTGATAATCTTTCTGTGCAATTGCCAAGTCATCGGTGGTTCTAGAGGATTTTGACAAATTATTGGTAACCAAGTTGCACAGGGATATTCACCTTCTATTGCTTCAAGTCTTTTTCGTGCTTCGCGTAAGGCTGAGTATAAAGGTTGTCCGCTAGAAAATCCTGTTAAAAAATGTTTCAAAAATTCCTGTGCTACCACATCCGGAACAGGTTCCCGCATCACAATCACTTGGGGAATGTGTAAATCTTCTAAGGCTTCTGCTAAACCTAAACCATCACAGGAATTGAAAATTGCCAAACGCAAACCGTTTTCAATTGCTTTTTTGAGTCCATGTTTCAATCTATCTAAAGTAATTGTTGTAGTTTTATTTATTTGTAGCACTCCTGTTTCTCGACTGTAACTATGTCCAGCAAAAAATAAAATATTCCAATTTTTTTTCCAAAGTTCATTACTTAATCTCTTACGTTCTGGTTCAATTAAAAAACTAATTTTAGCTTTGCTCGATAATTTTTCTAAAAAAGATTTATCTTTACTAATATCAATTCCTTGACTATTACCAAAAATTGCTAAAATATTAATTTTATTATTTTTGGTATATATTTTATTTGGTCGTTGTAATTCCAAGGAACTCAATGCAACTTCGGCGTTCGGATAATCATCAAAAAAGTTCCACAAATGCCAAGGAAGTCGTCGCAATAATTTATCACAAGTTGCAATTATAAAACGAATTTCTTCATTTGGATTCAATTGAGTACGTAATTTTTGATCTAAAAAGCGAAACTGCTCGGAATTAAGCCAAGCGTTAATTTTAAAGGATAATTGCTGACACAATTCATGAAATTCAACTTCAGAAACATTTGTGACATCAGTATCATCAATTTCAAGTCGTACAGACCAACCACAATTACGATATAGAGCCGAGTATAATATTTGCCAATTGCGATAAAGTTGAGAAATTTCTGGTGCTGCTGGTAAACTACCACGAAATTCCATTGCACGGGAATCTGAAGTCAACCCAAGTTGAACTGTGATATCGGGAAAGCCTTTATGTAAATCTCCCTGCCCCAAATTCAAGACAACTACCTTACTCATTGCACGACAACATTAAAGTATCAGATGACAAAAGTTTCCTCGATTGTGAAATCACCATCAGACACTTGAATATTAAAGCTTTCTCCAGGATAACCCCGAAAGCGTTTTAATTGAACAAAATTATCATTACTTCGCGATTCAACTTGTTGAATAATTTCTCCTAATTCTGATATTAAATTCAGTCTCAGGTTAGATGACAAATAAGTTTTTCCAGCTATCGGATGCAACTGTACTATTATTTCTACTTTCTGTTCGGATAATGGGGCGATCCCGCTTTGCGGGCTGCGCTTCGCTATCGCAACAACCAACACAACCGATTGATGTTTTAGTTGTAATCCCAAGTCGATGATTTTTGCTCGCACCACATTAGCTTCAGGCTTTGATGAAACACTTCTAAAAGCAAGTTTTTTCTGATCTAAGCTACCGAAAATTTCTTCTAAAGCCATCCAACTGGTTTCAAAAAGATTATCGAGCCATTTACTTAAATTTACTCCAACTTTGACTGTCTTATATTGCTGAATATGATGCAAATGGGAGAGAAAACCTTCTAAGGATTCCAATTGATTGATAAAAATCTCGCCATTATTAATTGCTGTTTTGATAAATCCTAATATATTAGCTGTTTTGAAATTTTCATTTAATTGTACCGCTACATAGCCAATTCTATTTGTGGCAACTTCTGGAGGAACAAAAAGTATTTCTGATGAAGGTAATACTGGACGACATTCTAATTTTCCCAAATTTCCCACTTGTAAATCAGCAACATCCATCAATTCTTGCATGAAGGGATTATAACTATGACTACTTTCCCAATTAGTTTCCCAACCCATACAACCCAGATAATATTTTACCGCTAGCACAGCTAAAGTATTGAGATATACTTGTTCTCCTTTTTGGTGATTACTGTGTTGACGACGGAATTTTTCTGCCGCATTGCGAGCTTCTAAACCTAAAGGTACAGTAAAAGTTAAAGAATTTGATAGACTGTGCATAATTTGTTGCTCTCTACTTTAAAGTGCGTAGTCTTGACAATAAGTTTTGATTTTATCTGCGAATTTATTTAAGCATCGGTAATAAAAGCAACTTACTGTCGAAATATTTAAGTTGTATTCTGCGGCTATTTCTTTCCAGGATTTACCCAACATTCTTTGTTGAGCCAAAATTTGAAAGTTAGCTTGAGGATGTTCTCTGATATATTCCTTTTTTAAAAGATTTTCTGGATCTAATTTGAGATATTCCATTAAAATTTCTTTGATATCCTGTGGTTCTTCAGTAGCAGCAAGGTTATCCACATCAATATCAGTAATATTCGTAATGTTTTGCTGACCAAAAAATTTTCTAGTTGCTTCAAAAAAAAATCGTCTCTCCAACAGAAAATTTACCCATCTCATGACTGAACTACGTTCTGGGTCATATTTGTCGATATTTTGACAAATATATAGAAAAAGCTCTTGTAATGCTTCATGATAAATATCTTCATAGATTTCCGTTGAATATTGTCTTCTTTGTGGATAACAAAGTTTACCCGATTGCATGATAATATGAACCAGTTTTGTCAAAGCTAGTTGTCGTTGTGCTGATAAATGCGGGTATTGCTGTGCTGTTGAAGCCAGTTCCTCAAGCAGAACATTTATATTATCAATCGAGGTCGGATTCATCTGACGCTCCAAAAGTTTGCTTTCCCTCTATTTTTAGATATGGCTTTATGAGGTCAGTTTTATGCAAAACTCGATTTTTTGTTACAAATGTTTATGTTTAGTAAATCCAGAAGTCGCGTTTCTACACACAATTTTTGTAGGATTACGCCATAAGCTATCGCGCATTTAATTGATACAGGACTTACGTAACCGACACATTATCACAATAACTACTCCCTTCTCGGTAGAAGATTACCGATTAAAAAAAACCGCAGAGACGCAGAGAACACAGAGGAAAGAAGTAAAAAGAGATAGGTAATCTTAAAAGCGTGTCTTTGCGTTAAAAAATATATAATTCCAATGCCAACAGTTCTAAACCCGACGGCAAGAAGTCGGATTTTTTAAGATAAATATCCGTAATAACAAATAAACTTTGTAAAAACCCGACTTCTAGACGCGACTGCATCGTTACACATCGGCAATCAACCTTGCTTTCCTTAACAAAAATTGCAACACACTCTCTTCTTTAGAAATAATATCAACTGTACCTTCCATTCCCAGTTGAATCGCACACTGATGGTTGCTTCGACCTAGGGAAAGAGTTTTTGGCTCAATGGTTACTTCATAAAAGCCACTGAGACCAGCAGTTTTTTGGTTATTAGCAGTAGTATTATTAACATTTGCTTGGGGTATAATTGCATCCGCAGAAATTCTCTTTACCTCACCTTGAAGAGTTCCGTAGTCTGGATAAGGACAAGCCGAAACCCGCATTTTTACTTGCTGACCTGGTTTTAATTTATTCTTATCATTGAGTCCTACTGCTGCTTTAATTTCTAAGGGAGCATTACTAGGGACAATTTGAGCAATTACCTCTCCAGCAGGTACAATTTGACCAGGATTTCGTAAGTTTAATTTGGAGATAATACCATCTGCTGTGGCAGTAATCACAGTCTGATTCAGGTCGATATTTACTTGACTTAGTTCGCGAGAATCACGCTCTAACTGCTTTGTCATTTCAATCTGTTGCCCAATTAAAGCTTGACGCTCTTTATGCAAAGTTGCCACACTCGCTTTTCCTGCGGCTTGTTCCTGAGCAATGCGTTCAGACGCGATCGCAATTTCTGCATTACTAGGATTAACAACCGCTTGTACCCGTTGCAATTTGGCTTTAGCTGCTTCAACTGTTTGTTCATACTGACGAACAGCTAATTGAGCTTCCTCGAATTGGTCTTTTGATAAGGCTCCTTGTTTGGCTACAACTTCGTATCTATTGCGTTTGGTTTGAGCCGCTTTTAAACTGGCGAGCGCGGTGTTAACGTTTGCTTGAGCTTCTTCAACATCAGCATTAGTAGTAATTTGTTTGTCTCGATAATCTCGACTGCGATAGCTTAATTCAGCACGAGCAGCAGCAACAACGCGATTGATGCGATCTGTTTCGGCTTTAATATGACTATCAAGGGCATTAATTTGAGCGTTGATTTGCACGAGTTGTAATTGACTCTGGGCTATGTTACTTTCCAATTGGTTCTTTTTAGTTTGTAGTTTTGAGTTGTCAATTGTCGCAATCACATCTCCTTTTTTAACCGTTTGATTTTCTGTAATCAAGACACGCATTACCTGACCTTCTGTAGCAGCTTGAACCAGTCGTAATTCACCCGCAGGACGAACGGTAGCCTGTCCTTTAACTGTTACTTTATATTTAGTCACAGAAGCAATGGGAATGGCTAAACCCACAGCACAAACAATCGTTAATGCACCGATAGTAGTCCAACGACCAATAGGTGGAAGAAACTCATCGTCTTGAATTGACGGTAAATAGTCTGGATTGGAGTGGCTAATCATGATAATTGGAATGGGGAATTGGTAATAGGTAATTGGTAATAGGTAATAGACATCTCCGAAAAAGAATGTAGAGACGCGAAATTTCGCGTCTCTACAAGGTTTCTGGATGACGCATAATTAATTTCCACCAGATGTCTAATAGGTAATTGGTAAATTTCCTATCTCCTGTTCCTTGCCTTCTTAACTTGATATTATTTGATGATTGCAGGAGATTTACCATTAGAGTGAGAATTAGAGGAGTTTAAGATTAAACTTGTTGTTGAAATAGTTGTTGAAACAACACCGTCTAGGAAATGTAAATGCTCACCAGGCAATTGCCGCAGAGTTTCTGGAGTACCTTGAATTTTCAAGTGTCCTTCCTCTAACAGTACAATCCAATCGGCTCGTTCAATCACCTTGGGACGATGGCTAATCAGAATTGTGGTTTTACCTTGTCGGTGGGAAAGTAGTCTATCTAATACAAGACTCTCACTTACTGGGTCGAGAGCGCCGGTTGATTCATCTAAAATTAATATCGGTGGGTCAGTAACTATGGCTCTGGCTATAGCTAACCTCTGTTTTTGACCACCAGAGAGATTCGCGCCAAATTCACCTAAAATAGTTTGATATTTATCTGGTAATTTACTAATAAACTCATCTGCACCAGCAATCTCGCAAGCTTGAACAATTTTTGCAAAACTAATTTGAGGATAGCTGAAGCGGAAATTATCGATAATTGAACGACTCCAAAAATGTGCTTCTTGAGGTACTAACACTACCTGTTGTCGTAAACATTCCATTGACAGGTCTTGTTGATTATAAATTCCATAGCGAATATTCCCAGATTGAAGAAAATATAAACCAGCAATTAATTTCGCAAGGGTACTTTTACCACAGCCAGATTTACCAATTAAAGCAATGGCTTGACCACCAGGAAAAGTCAAGGAAAAATCTTCCAACAGGTCAACTCTACCTGCATGATGAAAATTTAAGTTGGTGCAGATAATATCTGTATTCCCTTCAATTTCAGCCCAAGGTTTTTTCTCGTCCTTTCCATCTTCTGGAGTTGCATCAATCACCTCAGTTAAACGTTGAATAACAATCTGAGCCGTAATAAACTCATCAATTAAGCCAATCACCGAACTCAGAAAGCCCAGAAAATTGGCACTCATACCGCTAAAGGCTAACAATTGACCAATACTTAAAGTGTCATTAATCACTAGATATGAACCTAGCCAGAGTAAAGCAATACTCGTACAAGTAGAAACAATACTAGTAATTGTGCCGCTGTAAAGTCCCAGTTTCATCGTAGTCCAGCCTAAATTAGCTAGACGACCATAATTCCTTTGGTATTCCTGCCAAGCTTGGGGAGTTGCTTGAGTAGTTTTTAGCACCTGCACACCACGAAAAGTTTCTACAAGAAAGCCTTGGTTTTCTGTACTTAAAACGATTTGGCTGCGGGTTTTTTGTCGTAAAGCAGGGAGAAACAACAAGTTGAGCAGGGTAACAATTATAAAAGCACCTAGAGAAGCCAGAGTTAATCCCCAACTATAAAACAGCATAAAGCCCAAGGAAATCAAGCCAATAAAAAATTGACTGGGTAAACCAAGGACAATTTCGGAAACTAAGGCATTAATATGATCCACATCAGCAATACGACTAACTACTTCCCCACTACGTCGTCCTTCAAAATAACTTAGAGGTAAGCGCAACAGTTGCCGTCCGTATTCTAGAATCAGTCCTAATTGCAGCCGTTGACCAAAGTGACCGATTAGGTGCGACTGAACCAAACCGATCGCACTGCTGAATAAACTCATGACAATCGCACCGATTGCGACTACCGTTAGTAATTGAGTATCTCCTCGTACTAAGACATCATCGGTGAGCAGTTGCATCATCAACGGGGAGACAAGGGAGAGCAAACCGATGGCAATATTAATGGCGATCGCCTGAGCAAGAATAGCGCGATAAGGCAAAACCCGCTTGAGATATCGCCAAAAACCACCAACTTTATCTTCGGGTTGTTCGTAAAAGCGGCTATCATCAGGTTCAAGTAGCAGCATAATGCCATTACCCCAACCCTCAATCAACTCTTTACGAGTCAGATAACGGATACCTACACCAGGGTCGGCAATTACGTATTTTTTCCCTTTTTGTCCGTATAAAACTACCCAATGATAGCCTTTCCAGTGAATCACCGCAGGTAAAGGAGCCTTATGCAATTGGTCGAGCAATTCTGGATTAGCTTTGACTTTACGAGCATTAAATCCCAGGATTTCTGCCCCTCGATAAAGTCCTAATAAAGTCGTTCCCCGCGAGCCTGTACCAACCGCTTCCCGAATACGACCGATGGCAAAGGTGCGTCGGTAGTGTTTGGCGATAGTTGCTAGACAAGCCGCACCGCAGTCTTCTTCACTGTGTTGGAGTACAGTTTCATATCGCATCTTTAATAACCTGTATTAATTAAATATTAAGAATAGGGGACGAAAAATATTTCGCCCCTATTAGCTTTAAGTTAGAGCGTATAGCTCAGCTTGGACTTATCCTGTAGAAGCACTTGAAACAATTAAACAATCTATTTGTTAATTTCACAATTTGAGCAAAAATCTTAGAGGATGTTTTAAAACTATCCGGCGGTTTAAACCGCTACTACAAAAACAAAGTCCACCTGCGTGGACTATTTAATTTAAAACCCGCCTGCGCGGGTTTTGTTTGTGTAGCCGCGACTTATAGTCGCCAGATAAAGTATTAATTTAGACTTTTAAAACATCCTCTTAGGACGGATAAAGAAGCTAAATTTCTCAAATGCGTTTGAGAGAACTAATTGAGTCGTTCGGAATAACATAAGGGTGCCTTCCCCCTGTGAGAACTGTTCTCGGACCTCCATAGTTTATATCACGATAAAATGCCCATGTTTCTCCTGGTGAAATGGTAATAGATGAAGTTTTGTCGTTGAAGTTGTACTTACGAAGGTCATTAGTACCATAGCGAAATGTCAATTTACGTCCTCTAAAATTGGGATGTTCATATAGCTGTGCAACACCTCCACTACAAGTAGCAGCAACTTCATTAGCAAGTTCTTGAAACAGTTGTTGATTTTGAACTTCTTTCATGTTTTTTCTCCTGATAAGTATGAATTGTTTTGTTATCAATTAACAAATAGATTGTTATCAATAACTAATTTATTATTTAAACAATCTATTTCTTTTGACAATCTAAGCAAAAATCTTAGAACGGATACAGAAGGTAAAAAAGACTTACAACAATTACAAATCTGGGATGGTAAGTGACGCTACAAGTCTTATAAATACATACCTTCATTTCTTAAAGCGTCACGCACCCTACAACTATTAATTTACCGACGTTGCTAAGTCCTAGAAGATTTATCCTACACGTTTGAGAGAGCTAATTGAGTCGTTTGCAATCCCTCTTTGCCGTAATTGATATAAATTGTAGTCTCCTTTTCCTAGAGTTACAGCCTTTCCTGTTCTACCTACGTTTTGATAAAAAGTCCATCGTTCATTCCCTCTTATTTTAATAGATGAGGTCTGGTCGTTAAAACCCCACCTCCGAAGGTCGTTTGTACCTTCATAAAACGTCAGCTTTCGTCCTCCAAATCCATCATTCTGGTACAAATATGCAACACCTCCACTACAGGTAGCAGCAACTTCATTACCAAGTTCCTGAAACAGTTGTTCATTGTGAGATTCTTTCATTTTTTTCTCCTGATACATTTTTAATTTTGTTGTTAATTAACAAATAAATTGTTTCCAACAATAAATAATTGGTTAAAGAAACAATCTATTTATTTGTTGCTTGTAATTAACTGTGTCTTTGCTAATTACAATTTAATATTGCTAAATTTTTTGGAGAAAAACAAGGGGTTTAAATTGATTTTAAACGCATAATTCAAGCAGTTATGTTTTGATGATTTGAAACTTTTGAATTTAAATTTAAATATGTTTTTATGACCCTAAAAACTCGCTTTTTATGCAAAATCGTTATTTTTAGCAGCAGATTATCGACGAAGAAACCGGGTTTATACAGCATAAGTCCGATGAAAATGATATTTCTAATTCCCTAGTTTTACCTGGCTAATTCTACTCCGTCCAGGCACATTAATAGCTGAAAATCTTGATTTACAAGCATTCAGCCAATAATTGTAAAGTATTGTAACGAGTGGCAGAATTACGGGACTTTTGATTCAAATAAGTAAGCAGACTTGGGAGATTAAAAATTTCTCACTCTACAAGTTTTACCAGGAGGAATCGCTGTGGAAAATCAAGGACTTTATTTAACGGCTTTTCAGCACAAGCTGCTACTAAAGAATCTAGAAACTGACTTGCGTCCAGAGTATCGCTGTCGCATTGAAATTATGCTGCTTGCGGATGCAGGTCAATCTCAAGCACAAATCTGTAAAGCACTAGGATGCGCTCAAGAAACCGCACGTCACTGGATTGCAATGGCACAGACAGGTAACGCGCATCGTTGGAATGACTGTCCGGTGGGACGACCAAAAACCGTAAATCAGCAATATCTTGAGCGTCTCAAAAAACTAGCAAGCAGTAGTCCCCGCGATTATGGTTATTCGTTTGAACGCTGGACAGCGCAATGGTTAAGCAAGCATCTAGGGAAAGAATTCGGCATTCAGGTTAGTGCTTGTCATATTAACCGTCTGCTGAAAGAAATGGGGCTTTCGACTCGACAAAGACGGGAAACTACAGCTAAATATTCGAGCATTGCTATTCACGACATCCAATCAAATTCTCAGCCTAATTTTGTTTGTCCGCTTAATTTTGTTGCTCGGTTCATGGCACAAGATTACTGATTTAAAAACCTTATTAGACACGGAGAACGCGGAGGAAAGAAATAAGGAGAGTAAAACTAGTAAGTATTTTTTTGTAGACCCCAGAAGTCGGGTAACTTTCACGAAACCCGACTTCTATCCCGTGATATTAAGGAGTTGTTATATGTCAGTAGTTTACGCAATCAAACCAGAAGAAATTCTTCATGAAATCAAACTTTCTTGTCAAATTCCTACTGTAGTTGAGAACATTCTCACTCGTAAAATCATTATCAATGCGGCACAAGAAGTAGGTATTAAAGCAGAAGCGGAAGAACTTCAACAAGCAGCGGATAATGTACGGTTAATGAGTCAGCTTAAGAGCGCTGATGCAACTTGGACATGGTTACAAAAGCATCGTCTTTCTTTAGATGATTTTGAAGAATTGGTTTATGTTACTGTGATTTCTTCAAAGTTAACAGAATACTTATTTGCCCAGAAAGTTGAAGCTGTGTTTGTTGAAAATCAATTGGATTATACACAAGTAGTTCTATATGAAGTGGTGTTTGATGACGAAGATTTAGCCATGGAAATGTTTTATGCAATTGCTGAAGGTGAAATAACTTTTCCTGAAGTTGCTCACGAATATATTCAGGACACATCTTTACGTCGTACTGGTGGATATAAAGGAATACTTAATCGTACAGATTTAAAGCCAGAAATATCAGCGGCTGTATTTGCAGCTACTCCACCTCAAATTATCAAACCAATTATCACATCTGAGGGAGTAAATTTAATTTTTGTAGAAGAAATTATTCAGCCGGAGTTGAATGAAATGCTACGCTCGAAAATCCTTAACAATTTGTTTTCTGAATGGCTCAAAGAACAGATGGAACAATTGGAATTTGAAATTATAAGGTAAGAAGTAAGAGGATGTTTTAAAAGTATCCAGCGGTTTAAACCGCTACTACACAAGCAAAGTCCGCCTATGCGCTAAGACGCAAGCTGCGCTAACGCGGACTAACCCCGCATCAAGGATATTTAAAGCCACCTAGGTGGGTTTTGACTGTGTAGACGCGGTTTCAACCGCCAGTATTAAATTAGACTTTCAAAATATCCTCTAAGAAGTCGAGTTTTTATAACACTTAAAACCCGACTTCTGAATTTTCCGTGGGGGTAAGAAGTCGGGTTTTTACAGGGTTTGTGATTTGTAAGAGATATTTTTCCTAAAAACCCGACTTCTGAACGTAACTACTAAATTAAGCTGATTCTTTGGGTTGAAATTCCAGCGATACACCGTTCATGCAATAACGCTGACCAGTAGGTTTCGGACCATCAGGGAATACGTGACCCAAGTGTCCGCCACAATTACTACAATGAACTTCGATTCTAGTCATAAACAACTTTTTGTCTACCGATGTCTCAATTGCGCCTTCTATAGGTGCGTAAAAACTCGGCCAACCAGTACCGCTATTAAATTTAGTTTCTGAAGTAAACAGAGGCTGACCGCAACCGGAACATATGTAAGTTCCTTCGTCATAATTTTTGTCTAAGGGACTTGTACCAGCACGCTCTGTACCGTGTTTACGCAAAACTTGAAACTGCTCTGGTGTCAAAAGTTGCTTCCATTCTTCTTCTGATTTATTTACTTTGAATTCACTATTTGAAATTGTCATAATTGCTAAAATTCCCAAAAAATAGCCTAATACTTATAATTATATTTAAACGCAATATTTCGTTACATGACACTATCTTAGGAAAGGGAGATGGGGGGATGGAG
>NZ_JADEWL010000240.1 GCF_015207665.1 Plectonema cf. radiosum LEGE 06105 | reverse complement strand
TACTTATATAATATTAAACTGAAGCGCAAAGAGATGTCAGCGCTTGCCACTAAGGATGAAAAAAATATTTAACATTTGATAATATAAAGCTGTACAAAGTAAAAACATCAACATACATTAACATCAATATGTCAACTTATCTAGTAACGGGTGCAAATCGAGGTATCGGCTTAGAATATTGTCGCCAACTCAAAGAAAGAGGAGATAATGTGATTGCTGTATGTCGTTCAGTGTCAGATGAATTAAAAGATTTAGGGGTACAAATAGAAACAAATATTGATATTACAACTGAAGATTCAATTGCTCAATTAGTTAAAAGACTTGACGGTAAACAAATTGATGTTTTAATTAACAATGCCGGTATTATCGAGCAAGTTAGCCTTGAAAACTTAGATTTTGATAGCATTCGTAGACAATTTGAAGTCAATGCAATCGGTCCATTACGATTAACTCAGGCTTTATTAAATAACTTAAAATCTGGTGCAAAAGTCGTGATGATGACAAGTCGTATGGGTTCTATTGACGACAATAGTTCTGGTGGTTCCTACGGTTATCGGATGTCCAAAGTGGCTTTGTCAATGGCGGGTAAATCCTTATCCCATGACTTAAAATCTAAAGGTATTGCAGTAGCAATTCTGCATCCAGGGTTAGTTAAAACCCGCATGACTGGCTTTACCGATTCCGGAATTACCACCACACAATCAGTAAAAGGACTATTGACTCGTATCGAGCAATTAAACTTGCAAAATACCGGAACCTTCTGGCATTCTAACGGTGAAATATTACCTTGGTGAGCAGATTGGAGATTTTGGATTAGATTTTGGATTGTAAAATGCTACTCTATGAACTTAAGATAAACATTCTTCTCCTCTGCGTACCTCCGCGCTAAACGGATGCCTACCTTTGCGTTTAAAATATCTTCTACCATCTCATGATAGAACCTAAAATTCTTGTAGATTCCCAACACCACAATGCCGAATGTCCCCTTTGGCATCCCCAGCAGCAATGTCTTTATTGGACAGATATTCCCGAAGGAAAGCTTTTCCGCTACTACCCAAAGACAGATATTTATTCAGAAATTTATTATGGAGAACCCGTTGGTGGTTTAACTCTACAAGTTGATGGTTCTTTACTTTTATTTAAGACTAGAGGAACCATTGAACGTTGGGAAGAAGGTAAAATTACTACCATAGTTGAGGAAATTCCCGCAGAAAAACATACTCGTTTTAACGACGCGATCGCAGACCCGATGGGGCGAGTTTTTTCCGGTACAATGGCAACAGAGGAAGATAAAGGAAGACTCTATCGTATAGATACCGACGGTTCGATTCATGTAATTTTAGAGGAACTTTTAGTTCCCAACGGCATGGGTTTTTCTCCAGATTTAAAATATTTTTATTTTACCGACTCCGACACCCACACCATCTACCGTTTTGATTACGATCAAGAAACCGGGAATATTACCAATCAACAAAATCATATAATTACTCCCCAAGATCAAGGAGTTCCCGATGGAATGACGGTTGATGCTGAAGGCTACATTTGGTCAGCTCGTTGGGATGGTTCAAGTTTGTATCGTTACGCTGCCGATGGTACTGAGGTTTTACGTATACCTTTTCCGGCTTTGAAAGTAACCTCCATGACTTTCGGTGGTTCCGATTATAGCGACCTCTATGTTTCAACAGCAGGAGGAAACGACCGTTCCCAAGAAGGTGCTGGAGCAGGAGCAATTTTCCATCTTCAGGTTGACGTCAAGGGAGTGCCAGAATATACATCTAGAATATTTATTTCTTCCTAAAGGAGTCAAACAAAATTATGTGTGGAAGATTTACTTTGACAGCAGAAGCGGAAAGTTTAAGGGAAATTTTTCAAATTTCGGATAATAGTAATTGCCAATGGGAAGCAAATTATAACATTGCCCCAACACAAATGGTGATGACTGTTTTATATAACGGAGAAACCAAACAACGTGAATTGCGATCGCAACATTGGGGATTGATTCCCAGCTGGGCAAAAGATACTAAAATAGCAGCAAAATTAATTAATGCCAGAGCCGAAACATTAGCAGAAAAACCTTCTTTTCGTTCGGCATTTAAACGCAGACGCTGTTTAGTAATTGCCGATGGTTTTTACGAATGGCAACGTTTAGAAAAGAAAAAACAGCCATACTACTTTCAGCGACAAGATAAACAGCCCTTTGCTTTTGCAGGCTTGTGGGAACAATGGCATCCCGACGTAGAAAACATTACCTCTTGTACAATAATTACCACAGATGCCAACGAATTATTACAGCCAATTCATCATCGGATGCCAGTGATTCTCCCACAGCAAGATTACGAAAAGTGGTTAGATCCGCAGCTACAGCAAACCGAACTATTACAGGAACTATTGCAACCTTACCCAGCCGAGCAAATGAGTGCTTATGCAGTCAGCACAAAAGTTAATAATCCGCAGCATCAAAGTCCGGACTGCATCGTACCAGAAAGAGAAGAAAATTAACACTCAATCGCTTTCTTGATCGGTTAAATTAGCTATTAAGTGAATTTTTAACAGTTAACTGCGATCAGTTTTTTGATTATTGTAGGTCTTTACTGTAGTAGTTGTTCAAAGTGAATCATCATAATTATTAGATATGCCAAGAACTCAGAAAAACGATAACTTTATCGACAAATCTTTTACAGTAATGGCAGACCTCATATTAAAACTTCTGCCAACCAATCAAAAAGCTAAAGAAGCCTTTGTTTACTATCGAGATGGGATGTCAGCCCAAGCAGACGGAGAATATGCCGAAGCTTTAGACAACTACGAAGAAGCTTTGACACTCGAAGAAAACGTATTCGACAAAAGCTATATTCTCTACAACATGGGGTTAATTTATGCCAGTAACGGCGACCATGACAAAGCATTAGAGTTATATCATGAAGCAATAGAACTTAATCCTCGTCTGCCCCAAGCCTTAAATAACATCGCCGTAATTTACCACTACAAAGGTGAAAAAGCCAAAGAAGGTGGCGATACAGATGCAGGTGAAGCCCTATTCGACCAAGCCGCAGACTACTGGATTCGAGCAATTCGTATGGCTCCCAATAACTACATTGAAGCGCAAAACTGGCTCAAAACCACAGGGCGATCGCAAATGGACGTATATTTTTAGTAGTTAGTAGTTAGTTGTTGGTTGTTGGTTGTTGGTTGTTGGTTGTTAGTTGTTAGTTGTTGGTTGTTGGTTGTTAGTTGTTGGTTGTTAGTAGTTAATAGTTGGTTGTTGGTTGTTAGTTGTTGGTTGTTGGTTGTTGGTTGTTAGTAGTTAATAGTTGGTTGTTGGTTGTTGGTTGTTGGTATATTATTGGTGACTAACTACTTAATTTTTAATTGTTAAAATATTACACAAATATTACACAAAAAAATGATTGACCGCGAACAAGTACGTAAAGTAGCTCATCTTGCCCGTTTAGAATTAACAGCAGTAGAAGAAGAAAAATTCACCACACAATTAGGCGATATTCTCGATTATTTCGAGCAATTGAGCGAACTAGACGTGACCAACGTGGCACCCACAACTAGAGCGATCGATGTTAGCAATGTCACCCGCGAAGACAAATTACAGCCCTACCCAGATAGAGAAGCCATCCTCCAAAGCGCACCAGAACAAGAAGGAGAATATTTCAAAGTTCCCAAAATTATGAATCAAGAATAAATTACAGTAATTGGTAATGGGTAATTGGTAATGGGTAATTGGTAATGGGTAATTGGTAATTGGTAAATAATCAGCAGTTATGCCCCATCCCCCCATCCCTCCATCTCCTTGTCCTCACTTACTTCCTTGACGCAAGGTTTTCACCCATTTTAAACGCTTAGGACGTATTGACATCCGAATGGTAGTCGTGCTGATGACTACTATCCAGTGGAACATATATAAAATGCCGCGTAGACTTTGCAATGGCAAAATGTAAGTGTAAGTTTTCAACCCTTTATTTTTATGTATCCGTTTGAGACCGGCAAACATACCGAAAAATGACACTGTTACCGTCATTCCGGTTAATGGACTTAAAATCGGAGGACGGTGACGAGCGATCGCCATTAAGAAGTCGGGGATGATTGCGGTTGGGATAATGTACTGAATCAGCACAAAATTGACTAGTAGTTCAAAGGTTTTCCACGTACCCATGCGATTGCGAACAATCAAGTCCCAGTAGTCTAGATAACGCTGATATCCACCTTCAGCCCAACGATTACGCTGATGCCAAAGAGAGACTGCATTGGTAACACCTTCTTCTTTGACTACCGGATAAAATACGCATTCAATATCCCACTTATCTAAATGCAAACGGAGTGTCAAATCTAAGTCGTCGGTGATAGTTTCTTCATTCCATCCGCCGCAACTGTACAAAGCTGTACGCCGCACAAATTGACCGTTACCGCGTAATTCGCCAATACCGCTCCCCAAACTGCGTCGTTCTTGGAAAAAAGTATCAACAGCCATTTCTGCCATTTGACCTTTTGTCCAAAAATTTGTCGAAGCGTTGGCAATTTCTTTTCGTAACTGCACTGCTCCGACATTATCTTGCCCAAACAAAGGTATGGTTCTGAGCAACACATCCGACGAAACTTGAGCATCAGCATCAAATACAGCAATAACTTCACCTTTTGTCAGTGGTAATACCTGGTTTAAGGCTCCTGATTTACCACCACTAGCTCCAGCTTCTCGCCGCAATACCTTTAAATTTTCATATTTCAAAGCTAGTTCATACAGCAATTCTGGTGTGTTGTCGCTACTGTTATCGTCAACTATCCAAACTTCATACCCAGAGCGGGGGTATTCCAAATTGCAAAGATTATTTACTAAATTGCTAATAACTAATTCTTCATTTTTCGCTGCAACTAATAAAGAGACAAAAGGTAAATCTCCTTTTGTTTCCTCATCTACAGAGCGAGGTTTGGCAAATACAATTACTAAAGCGTGCAGCCCGACAACAGTAGTCAACCCTAAGACAATTAAAAAACCCCAAGAAACTAAGTGCAAAGCAATTGTACCGCTCCAGACCATTGTCAAAACTAGAGCAGCTTTGCGCCTACGACCTTGAAACCGGGAAGGAACAAACAATTTTTGCGATCGCTGTTCTTCTAAATCCATATTTGCCGACATTTCAGCAAACATCGAGTTAAGCGGGTCAAGTTCGTTATAAGAATCTTTTTCGGGCCAGGAATTCGCTGGCATAATTTACTTAATTCAATCACAAGTATTTGTCTACAACAATGCCATGAAGCTAGTTTTAGATAATACGATATCACCGAACAAGGCAAAAGTAAAAAAAAATAAAAATGGTTTGAAGCACCATTATTTATTTATGGAACGAAGTAAAAACATTTGTTTCGAGACACGTAGTGCCTTCAAACAATACGTCCTTATCAAATCCCCTTAATTTATTTATGGGGATTATCTTTTTACTTTTTACTTTTTACTTTTTAACCCCTCCCC
>NZ_JADEWL010000052.1 GCF_015207665.1 Plectonema cf. radiosum LEGE 06105 | reverse complement strand
GGACAAGGGGATGGGGAGAAATTTAAACTAATAACTCCTAACTCCGGTGGTACTAACTCCTAACTCATAACTCATAACGGTGTTAACCAATAAGTAATTCCCCCGATAAGTTTCTTTTTAAAACCTAATGATGGTAATTTTTCTGGTGGATAACCGACATAAGTCCAATGAGGTGCATCATATTCTACGGTACGATACCAACCGTTTTGATTTAAAGCTTGTGTTTGCTTTTGATTAATTACTCCTAAATCAATTGCTAATCCCCATAAATGTTGTGAAGCACCAGGTGGTGCGACTATACCCAAAATTCTCGTTTCTTTTCCTTGTCTAACTAAATCTAATGTTCTAGAGTTAGTATATTTTTTCCAAAACTTGGCAGTGGTTGCAAAATCACGAGTACAGTCACTTTTTGCATTACCAGATTTGAGCCGAAAATTTGTTTGACTGCGGGCTTTATTTAAAGCGTCAGCAGCCGCAGATTGCAAATAACAATTGTTTGTACCTGTGACTTTTCCCTTTGTCAGAGTAGCTTGAAATTCTTGAGTTTCTTGATGATTACTAAATACTACTTTTGCTGGTAATTTAATTGTTGACTCTAAATTCACAAATGGCGCACCGTAAGCACGTAGCAAAATATATTCATAACTATTGGATTGAGGAATATTACGTAACTGATTCATTAGTGCTGCAATAAACCGTTCTTTATCAGTTAAAGTCTGAGTAGGGCTAGGTATATACTCTGGAATCGGCGAGATTTTCGGTGTTGGGGTAACGGTACATTCCTGATTCAAAAGTTTATCAACTAAGCAGTTTTCTATCTGTTCGATATCGTTAGCTGGTTTGCTATGAGCGATTCTATCGCTAGCTACAAAAGTCACAACTATATATATTGCAATAAGGAAAAACGCGATGCTTCTAAAAGTTATTTTCATTTAGAGTTAAAAGTAAAATTTCATACTAAACAATCTCGAAAATGTAAATTAAAGTTGGAAAAAATACATTAAAATCTCAGATTAAATTTTGCTAGAAAAATTCAATAAAATATTTTACACGTAAGCTCTTAATAGCAATAATAATTTTATTTTTCAAAAAAAATAACAGTGGTTCTGCGTAGTATTTTATCGGCAAGGTACAATCAGAAAAACACAGTATCGGTTAAAATTAGATTAACCCCAAATCATGCTGAACTCTACGTATGACCATGCACAATTGTGTTGAGTTCCAAGACTCTTTTGATGTCATAGTTGTCGGTGCAGGTCACTCTGGTTGTGAAGCGGCTTTAGCTACTGCACGCCTGGGCTGTCGTACCCTCCTATTGACACTCAACTTGGATAAAATTGCTTGGCAACCCTGCAATCCTGCTGTCGGAGGTCCGGCAAAGTCTCAGTTAACCCACGAAGTCGATGCACTCGGCGGCGAAATTGGCAAAATGGCAGACCGTACTTACGTACAAAAACGGATTCTCAATTCTTCACGGGGTCCCGCTGTATGGGCATTACGCGCTCAAACTGACAAGCGTGAATATGCCCTGGTGATGAAAAGAATTGTTGAGAATCAAGAAAATTTAAGCGTCCGTGAATCAATGGTGACGGATTTAGTTTTGGGCGCTAACGATGAAGTTATCGGCGTTGAAACTTATTTCGGTGTCGCCTTTGAATGTAAAGCTGTTGTCCTCACCACAGGTACTTTTTTGGGAGGACGAATTTGGGTCGGCAATAAGTCAATGGCAGCTGGACGCGCTGGGGAATTCGCCGCTGAGGGTTTGACCCAAACTTTACAACGTCTGGGATTTGAAACAGGTCGCCTCAAAACTGGCACTCCCGCACGAGTAGATAAGCGCACGGTTGATTACAGCAAAATGATTCTACAACCGGGAGATGAAGACGTTCGCTGGTTTAGTTTTGACCCGGAAGTATGGGTAGAAAAGCAACAGTTACCTTGCTATATCACCCGCACGACAACGGAAACTCATCAATTGATTCGAGATAATCTTAATCTTTCTCCGGTTTATGGCGGCTGGGTGGATGCGAAAGGTCCCCGTTATTGTCCCAGCATTGAAGATAAGATTGTCCGGTTTGCCGATAAAGAAAGTCATCAAATCTTTATTGAACCCGAAGGCAGAGATATTCCCGAACTGTATATACAAGGGTTTTCCACAGGTCTGCCGGAAAATTTGCAACTACGTATGTTACGTAGTCTTCCGGGTATGGAAACCTGCGTAATGTTACGTCCAGCTTATGCCGTCGAGTATGATTATTTGCCAGCGACTCAGTGTTTTCCCACACTAATGACCAAAAAAATCGCCGGTTTATTTTGTGCGGGACAAATTAACGGTACAACTGGCTACGAAGAAGCCGCAGCTCAAGGAATTGTTGCCGGAATTAATGCAGCGAGGTTTGTTCGTAATCAGGAAATGATAGTTTTCTCCCGCGAGCAAAGTTATATCGGTACCTTAATTGATGATTTGTGTACTAAAGATTTGCGCGAACCTTATCGGGTATTAACTAGTAGATCGGAATATCGCTTGTTATTGCGTTCCGATAATGCCGATCAAAGATTAACACCCCTCGGAAGAGAAGTTGGTTTGATTGACGATCGCCGTTGGGAATTATTTACCCGCAAGCAAGAGAATATTACCGCCGAGAAAGAACGGCTGTATGCTACACGGGTTAAGGAAAATGACGATGTAGGTAAAGCAATAGTAGCGGACACCAAACAAGTAATCAAAGGTTCAATTACCCTTGCTGACTTGTTGCGTCGTCCAGGATTCCATTACGCTGAGTTAATCAAATATGGACTAGCAAATCCCGATTTACAACGTGCTGAAAAAGAAGGTGCAGAAATCGATATTAAATATTCCGGCTATTTAGCCAGACAGCAAAATCAAATCGATCAAATTGCCCGTCAAGCAAATCGTTCCCTACCTGGGGACTTGGATTATGACTCTATTGATACCCTTTCCAAAGAAGCGCGGGAAAAACTAAACAAGGTAAAACCGCTCACCATTGGTCAAGCAGCACGTATCGGTGGAGTCAACCCCGCCGATGTAAATGCTTTACTAATATTTTTAGAATTGCGTAAAAACCATTACCAGACTGAACTTGTAGCTCTAACATCAAAACAATCTTTATGAAGCGCGAGTATAGTAGTATGGTGTATCCAGGGAGGCTGGTATGATTGATAACATACAAAAAAGCAAAAAATCGTCAACATCTCCCTGGTATAGGTTGAAATAGATACTTAAACTTGATGAACTCTTCCGTAACTACCTCAGTAAGGAAACAGTTCTTTTTAGATTCAGATTTACTCACATTTACAAGGGCAAATTTACAAAGGTAAAGATTTCATAAATCGCCCTTACCGAACGAATTAATAAAGCTAAATCGTTATGTCTCAAACAGCTAGCACCAATTTCGTACTTCCAGAACCATCTCAAGAGTTAATCGTCAGCGAACCTTGGACGATGGACAATTATGCTGATGACTTGATGGACGAACTTTTTGCCGATATTGACTGTGTTCTCGATGGTAGCGGTAATTTGAGTTCGCGAATCGTTCAAGCACAGCCACAGTTGAGCTTGCAGAAAACGAACTTACTGCAAATAGTTCCACCCCCTACCATCATCAGTCCCATCGGCTCAGCCGAACAACGCCGAATCGCGGCAAAAATCAACACTGCGGGCAGCAAAATCCCTAAAACCGCTCGAACAACCAAAAAACCGCGTCGGAAAATTTGGCGTAACTTCAGACAGTTACTTACAGTGGGAGCAGGTTTGGGATTGGCGATCGCCGCGATGAATTGGGCAATAAACAGCGGGCTTTTGAATCGTCTCAGTTCCAAATCATTGCAATTTGCCTTGCAAGAACCAGCTTTACAACAAAAAGTATTAGAACCACAAATAACTACACCCACTCAAGCTGAAATCAAGGCAGATTTAGTTGACTATATGCTCGGAGCGCTAGCAATCATCGAAAAACAACAAAATCTACAAGATAAAGTCTCTGCGAATAATAATATTGCTGCTGCTCCTGTATCCGCCAATCAAGTAAGTTTAGCCTACGCAAATCAACCAGTTTCAAATCTACCAGCACCAACAATTGCCAACAATACTAAGCCATTACCCACTCGTTCTACCAGAGTTGTAGAAAGAATTTACATACCCGTGTATCAAGCTCCGCAACCGATGCGCTATGCACCCCCATCTGTCGAGGCACCCCTAGCGCAAGCCCCAACACCCTTACCACCAGTTACTACAGCATCCAAGGGAGTTGCACCAAAGCCATCTGACAACAAAGCTAAAGAAGCCGCACCCGTGAAAGCAGCCAAAACCAAACCACCAGAAAAAATTGCAGCTTTCGCGTCTATCAGAGAAATCACACCATTAGCAGTGAAAACCAAACCTGTTAATGTAAGACAAGTTCCCGATCTGCCTAAAATGAAAGAGCCTGCAACAGTTGCAGCACCAAAACAAACCGCAGCAACTTCCCCAGCACTAGTTCAGCAAGAACAAAAGGTAGCAGCAGTTTCACCTTCTTCCCACATCTTGGAAGGATTATTAGAACTAGGAGAACAATCTGCCGCATTATTTAAAGTTAACGGTATCACTCGTCGCATCCAAATCGGCGAAAACATTGGAGCTAGTGGTTGGACTTTAGTAGAGGTAGCCAACGGAGAAGCCATAATTCGCCGTAATGGAGAAGTACGTTCAATTTTTGCCGGACAAAAATTTTAAATAATTCGCAATGATTAAATAGAAACCTGCAAACAATCTACTTAAAAGACCAATGTATTGTAGCTTTAGATTAATTTGTTATTAACAAGATATCATCAGGGCAAGCCTAAAAAAAGCATCTACGACAACAAATTTTAAATTTTCCATGCTTCAAGTTAAAGAAGTCGGGTTTTTACGATAAATATTCGTAATACGCTTATAACATTCATCAAAACCCGACTTTTTATCCCAGGAAAAATTCAGGTTTTACACAAAAGAAGAAAAAGACCTAACTCTTAACTATGTCTCTACTTTCAATCTAAAATCTGTCTTGGAAAGTTTTGGGGTTCGAGAATCTACACCCCAAACTTTCCGCAAAATCTAAAATCCAAAATCCATTTATTCTTCTACCCACACAGATACAGAACCCCCATTGCAGCGGAATTCAGCCCAACCCCATTCATTGGTGTAAACGGTTTCTTTAACGTGTTCGGTTAAGTCGTAAAATTTGGCGTTGGGTTTACCCACTTCCATCCATTTACTTCCTCCCGCACCGTTGCTCATAATTACTGCCATTGCTTTGGGATGTTCTGGATTACCCAATCTAGTCCAACCAATAATGTCCCAATGGTCAAAGTAATTGTACTGATAACCATAGGCAAAATTCTGACGCGCATACAGGAATTTATCAATTAACCAACGATGGGAAACTAAATAAATCGGATAGCGATTGCCATCCCTTCCATAGTCTTCATATTCCGCACCGTAGTAATCCGCGTAAAATACACAGGGATAGCCTTCTTGACGCAATAAAATCAATGCATATGCTAAAGGTTTAAACCATGGTTCTACGGGTGCTTCTAAAGCCTGCAACGGTTGTGAATCATGATTTTCAACAAAAGTCACCGCATGGGTGGGACGCTGTTGCATCAAGGTATTATCTAAAATCCGGCGCATATCGTAACTTTCACCGGATTTACTCGCATAGTGGAAATTATAGTGCAGGGGTACGTCAAAAACCGACATTTTACCTTGTACTGCATCAATGTACCAGTGCAAAGTATTGATATCATTATGCCAATATTCACCCACAACAAATATTTCTTTACCTGCATGACGTTCCATTTCCGAGAGCCATATCGGGAAAAACCATGATGAAATATGTTTGATAGCGTCTAAACGGAAGCCATTAACACCAGTTGTATCGAGATACCATTTACCCCAATTGATAATTTCATCTTGCACCTCTTTATTCTGGAAATCGCAATCGCATCCCATCAAGTAAGAGAAATTACCGTTTTCTAAAGCAACGTAATCATCAAATACCTTACCTTCGAGTAGATAGATAGTTGAAGAATCTTGAGTGTATTCATCGTAATCAACAGCATCAAAATGCCACCAATGCCATTCAAACTGAGAATACTTACCCTTTCTACCGGGAAACTTGTAATGGGTATAACACTTAATATCTTTCATCCCACCTTTAGGATTTAACCGATCGTGTTGATAAAAAGGTGTTGCTTTGGCAATTTCCGTATCATCACCACCAATACGGTGATTTAATACCGTATCCGCATAAACTTGAATTCCCGAACTTTGTAGAGATTTGACTGCATTTAAATATTGCTGGCGATCGCCATATTTAGTACGAACAGAACCCTTTTGTTCAAATTCACCCAAATCGTACATATCATAAACAGCATATCCGACATCGTAAGTCCCACCCATTCCTTTATAAGCAGGTGGAAGCCACATAGCGGTAAAACCTGCCTGACTTAACTCTTTCGCTGTCGTATTTACCTTATCCCACAGTGTTCCATCATCAGGAATATACCAATGGAAATACTGCATCATCGTACCGTTGATATTTGACATTTGCGGTATTTTTTGTATTTGTACAAATTGACTATATCTCTTAAAGAGTAATAAGCAAAAATACCGGATAGTTATGCACTAAAGGGAATTGATATTAATTACAGTTATTGTGGAAATGAGCAGCTTTTAGTCCTTATTCATACAGAATTAGCACCTATTAATTCCGTGACGGTACCGACCATTAAACAGTTGCTGCATCCACAGTTCTAAAGTAAACACCGTACCAATGCGGTCAGATAAATCTTGCCCGTTCAGGTGATTTTCCCAATCAGTCCGGGTTACTTCGCGATCGCAAAATTCTGGATAAAGGGCATCCGGTGCATTTAACAACTGTGTAATGTATGATTTAGCTGGTTCTTGCCGCAGCCAAGTATTATTTTCGGCGAAATTATGCAGAGATTTTGGAGATTTATGGGGCTGGTTTAATTTACGGAAAAGTTTTTTCCAGGTTTTTCGACGTAAAGTTGTTAACTTACCATAGAATCCGAAGGGAACGACTGATTCATTTAAAGGTAGTCCAGTTTTTTGCCAGGGTAAGCGGTTAAAAAGTTTGGGGAAACGGTCGAGCAACATTAAATGGTATAGTCCTGTTAAATCTTCTTTCGTACCGTTGAGCGCGTACCAAAATTCTTGGATTTGATTGTCCATGCAGGGAATGCGAAGATTCAGCCCTGCTACAGTTGCAATTCGCCAATCTTTAGAAATAAAAGACCGACAGCGACTATCCATAGCCAATTGATAGGAAGAATACCCCAAACTTTGAAAATAGGCATGAGCGCGATCGCGAACTGCTTGATGGTGTCTATCCGAACGCGCTAACCGATCCAAACCCAGTTGACGACGCACAAATCGGTCGAAATCATCCGCTGCAAAAAATTGAGAGCCATCAAAGCGGTCTGCCCATTCACCATGTAACGCAACATCAAAAAGCCGATGCTCGCCAATCCAAGATGTAATCGAGCTAAATTGCAGATGGATAATGCTAGCTGGTGCATCCATTTGCCATAGTAAGGGAATGCGTGAATCCAGCCAATTATCAGCATTCATCTCCAGCCAATGGTGAGGAACCTCCGCTTTTTGAGCAACCCGCTGAGCAATTAATACGTCATCGCAGTTTGCTTGACCGTAGGTAACGGTTACGGGTGTCATCTGAGTGGTAACAGCAGCGAGCAGGGCGCGGGAATCGAGTCCACCGCTGAGGGGGATACCCAGCCGCTCCCCCAAATGAGTGCGACGCTCCACAGCCATCGTAAACACTTCTCCTAGCTCTTTCACAATGTCACGACGGTCAGGGAGAGTTTCTAAGCCGGGGATATCATCCCAAGTCCAGTAACGGTGACTAGAAAGCGTTGTTCGCTGTTCATCCCAAGTTAAAACGGTCGCAGCAGCAAGCCGTTCGACTCCTTTAAACCAACTGCGATCGCCTAGTGGATAGCGAATACCCAGAAAATCTTCAATTGTATCGCCATCGAGTTGGGGTTGATAACCCGGTAGAGCCAATAGAGCTTTGATTTCCGATACCCAAACCAGGGTATTTTGCCAAATAGTCCAATGTAGAGGGAGAACCCCGTAACGGTCATTAATTAAATGCACTTGACGAATCCGCGTATCGTAGAGTACCCCATGAAATTGACCGTCAAGGGGATGGAGAAACTGCCAAGGTTGCTCAGTTTGACGATGGTATTCGTAAGCTGTGAGCATCCACTGTGTATCGGTTGCAACTTCGGAACTAGCTAGCCGACCATCTGGTGCAATCGGGCATTTTTGACGATTGTATAACTCTCCATTTAGCCATAGATAGCAGGAGTTAGCTCGTAAGGGTTGGGGTTCTCGTTGCTGTTGATTAGATTGCGATCGCGTTGCCCAAACTGTATTATGTCCAAACAATTCATCGGTGAGATAAAATGCACGGTGGGTAATCGCTTGCCGCATTGTCTCTAAAATACCAGAGCAATTACTCCACTCACGACCACCGGCAAATCCAACTAGTCCAGGCATAAAAATATTATTTAAAAGGGAGCGGGTAGGATAAAAAACAGATGCTTTTATTCGACCACATTAGTTTTGATAGGTTAAGGTAGTGCGGTCTTCGTAGCGTGCGCGAAGCGCAAGCGTCCCGCTCGCACTACAAATCACCTGTTTATTATCCCCCATTCCCTACTTCAACGAACGCAAAAAAGATTTAGCTTCATTCACAGTTTTTTGCCAGGAAGTTTGTTTGGGTTTCTCTGGAAATACTGGTGGGGGTAATTGGGGGTTCAAGTTGCGATAATGTTCCCAAATTTCCCAGTAAGGACAACCGGGTTCAATACGAATACCCGCCCAATGCAGGTATTGTAAGGGTTGATTGACTGTTGGATCAATAAGTTTATGTCCTTCAGATAAAAAGTGGGATGTTCCTCCCCAATTCCCCGGTGCTTTCCCTTCTCTACGAACTATATTGAAGCGGTTAGGAATCCGCTTGAGCAACATATAATTAATGATTGGCTGATCGGAAGTTTTTTCTGAGAAATCAAAGTATTCTGGATGCGCTGCACATTCTGCGAAGGTGTCGTACAAATCAATTTCGGATATCAGGTTTTTTTTAGAACCCCAAAAACCGCCGTTAAAGATATCTTTAATTTCGTTTTCTGTAAATACTTTTGCTTCCAATACTTGAGGACTAAATACATTTCTGAGTCCACCCAGATGCTGATAATCGCAGCAAATAAAGTCAGTATTTTCTAAATAGTTGAGGTTATCAATAATTTTTTCAAAGACAACAATATCTGTATCGATATATAAAAACTCGTCAAAGGGACCAAACCAACAAGCTTGCTTGCGAAATTGATTGGGACGAGCAAAGAATTTACCACCAAATGTTTCGTATAATTTATTTGACAAGCGGTCAATAAATTCTAAATCTTCGTAAACACCTACTCCATAATATTTATCAAGAATGTGAGCAATTTTGTGATAATTATCATCATAAGGAATCATCACAATTGGGGTTTCTTTATCGTGGAGACGAATGCTATTAAGTAAGGCAATAGCGTGGTCGCATACCTTGTCATTCGCAATGATATAAATTCCTCTAGTTTTCATTTGGTTATACTCCAATTTTTAATCCTAATTTTCTTAAAACTTTTGTGGTAAAACTTGGTGGTGCGTTGTAAGCTTTCGGTTTTGTAGTAAATTTAGGTCGCTTTTCTGGTTCGTGTAAATAGCGATAATGTAAGAAAGTTTCGCGGTAAGGAAAATCGATATTTTCTCCATTACAAAGGCGGGTAAATAGGTTAGCAGATAAACCGATATAATGCAGATAAGTTAAGCGATTTTCTCCGTCATATACGACATTATTACGTTCTTCAAAATGGGGTGAAGTTACGCAACAGCCAGTTATTTCTGTTTCTGGTAAATGATGAGAAAAATTATAGCTGTCAATGGAACACCGCATTACCATGTAGTTGAGAATTGTTTGGTCTGGAGCGCTCTTGTATAATATTTCTGCTTCTCCAGTCTGTAATTGTGATAATAAATATTTTCGTCTTTCTGCATCAAACAAACCTTTTTTTGTACCATAAAAGCCAGAACAAAATATTTCCCTATCAAGACGAGATTGTGGAAAAATATTTATTAGTTTATCTGAATTAACATTATATACATGACTCAAATCTTTATGTTGGAAATCATAAACAACAAAATCCTTTTGTTCTAGTTTTTCAAATATATAATCTAATGAATTGAGTATTAGAATGTCAGCATCTAAGTATATGAACTTATCAAAAATACCTTCAAATCCGCCAAATCTGTGATGAGTTCCCTCCCGATACAATCCGGAAATTCCCTTTTCCTGCCAAGTTTTGAAAGCATCTGGATGTGTTTGCCAAATTTCCGTACAAAAGTCTTTCCAAAGTTTAATTGCTAAAGTATCTGTAAATATTTCTACATTATTTCTATTTTTTATTTCCTCCTGGATTCTTTCTAAACGGTCATCATAAGGAATAATAGAAATAGGATATTTTTGACCTACATTCACTTCAATAGAATTGAGTAAAGCTATTAATTGGTCATAAACCACATCATTAGCAAGTATATAGATGCCTTCAGTCATTTAACTCTCCATAATCTTGTAGTAACCTTTTCTGTCTTGGGGATTATAAACATTTTGTTAACAATTAATCAAACTTTTTGACATAATTTGAGAGCCATGAAATTAAATTCAATTTATGTAAAATAATTTGTCTGGCTTCTGCAATTGCTTCTTTCGCTTCATACCAAGCATCAGGTGTAGAGGTGATTTCTTTGATATAATCAAATCCTTTCTCATCCAAACTTGGTAATCTTAAAAAACTACCCGGAGGTAATAATTTATCAGCAGCAGAACCACCATAATAAATTGGTAAACACCAGGCTAATAAAGCATCCCAAAGTTTTTCGCTGACATACCAATCATTTTCAGCGTAATTTTCCACTGATAAGTTGTAGTAGTAAGGTGCCATCCCGTACCATTTATTAGTAAGTTCTCCGCTTCCTTTTGCCCAATCTGGTAAATCACGTCCGTATAAATCGAGTTCTAATTCACTATCTCGTAACATTTTTAAAAATGCCAAACGCTTGCGATGATTCTCGGTGCGATTGATACCGGATGTCACCCAACTCAAAGATTTCTCTTTCCCTGGTGGTGGCATTTCATTTAATTCTCGGAATGAATTAGAGTAATACCAAATTGCTGGCATATAATCCGGATTTGGTGCATAATCATCTGGTCCAGAAACGTAGCTACAGTAATTTTGAGCTATTTTATAAGACCTTTTATTTTTTTCTATGACTTCTTCTAAAGGTGGTTCCCTTAACAGATAAATTACTCTTTCTTTAGGTACTCCCCGCAATTTTTCTTGAAATAATCGCTGTGCTTTTTCATATTCTGCTTGCTTTTGTTTGGTTTTCCAAAAAAATAAATGTTTTTGCGGTAATGTAGGAAAATTTGTATAATTGTACATTACCAAAAAGTCTGGTTTTGGATGTGTTGCAATCAGTTGAATATTATCCCAAACACCAAAGTTTTCCGGAGTTTGTTGCCATAGCCAATCGCTTCTGTTATCTAAAGCGCTATAGCTGCTTATCATACCAATTTTAATTTTATTCATATTAATCAGGGAATAGGATTGGGGGGAATAGGGAATAGGAAAGACGTAGCAATGCTACGTCTCTACATCAATTATTTGTGGTTTTAAAGATTCATCAACGTAACTGATAATTTTTGCAGCTCGATTTTCCCAAGAAAATTGTTTAACGAATTCGATGCTATTAGAATAACCTTCAATTTTTCGAGGATGAGTTTCTAAAACTCGCGCTACCGATGCGGTAAATTCATTTGGGTTATCGGGTTCGCACCAAGCAGAAATTGCTTTAGTATTTTCAAATTCTGTGAGGGAAGGAATTCTTGTGGATACAATGGGTGTTCCGGAAGCAAAATAGTCAAATAGCTTCAAGGGAGAAGTAAAAGTTGCAGCAGCTCCGGAACAGTGGGGATGAGCTAATATATCCGCTGCTTGTAATAATGATGCTAATTCTTGTTGTAAGATAAAGCCGATAAAAGTAATATTATCAATCTGCTTTTCTTGAGCTAATTGTTGATAATGAATTACCTGTTTCTCTTTACCTCCCGCACATACAAACTGAATTTCAGGTAAATTTTTTGCTACTTCAATTAAGATATCAATTCCTTTAAATTTTTCTAAAGCACCGGAATAAACTACTAATTTTTCTCTACCATTTTTTAGTAGTTTTTTACGCCATTCTGTGGCTGCTACTGGATGTCTCTCCATGAACAAGCGATTATAACCATTGTGTAATTTAACAACTTTTTCCGGTGGCATTCCATTAGCAATCATGCTTTCTTTTATTGTATCTGCTACCGTAACAGCAATCTGAAATAGCGGACTTCTGACTATTTCTTGAACAAATGGTTTATTTTCGTGGTGGTGGTGTTCGTAAATTACCGGAACGCCATTTTTTACCGCAGCTTCAATAAAATTCCAGTCGCGACTGTGAACTATTTTAGTAGTGGGAAGAATATGAAAAGGAAAATAATATTTTGAAGCAATAGTATTAGAATTCGTAAATTTCGTTTTAATATAGTCGATGGGAAAAGGCATCGGTAAAGGAGAAACTTTGAGCTTTTCTTGAAGATTATAATATTTAATCAGTTTTTCAGGTGTTTTTCTCGGTCGAAAAGGATTGATTAAATTTATCGGGTTTAAAGCTGCATTTCCTCTACAAGGATATATCAAAACTGTAGAATATCCTAAATTTGCAACAGCATTAGCTGCATTGGTAGACTGGACTAAATGAGCTTCCGGTTTGGGCAACTCTTCTTTAATAAAATAAATATAGTGTTTTTTGGAATTAGTGTTTTTCATATAATTAAGATTTAATTGTATCCTCAAAGTGTTTTAACTCATTTAATAAATTTAATGCTGATTGGTAAGCCTGATAAACTATTTCATCTTGGAATTGATGATTATTTTCCTTTTGGTTGACTAATAAATTTAACGAACCAAGTATTGATTCAATATGGTTACGAAAACCATTAGAGATATCTTTTAAGGTTTGCTCTGGATTCATTTGCCCCTGACTTTCTTCTATTGTTGATACTAGTTGCCAATTTTTTTGTAAAGTAAAAACATCGTCATAAATATCAACAATATTTAGAATCTTCCAAGCTGATTTATAAGATTCTTCCACTAATTCTTCTCGTTCTTGAGAATTTTCTACTGAATTATCAAGCAGTAAAAGTAAAAAACCAATCGTAGAATTTAACCTGGTTCGCATTTCGTAAGATATCCGTACCAAACTTTGCTGACGGTTACTTTCAGTTTTCTTTTGTTCTCCAAATTGCATCGAATAAAGACGTTTATAGTAACCACCTTTTTGCAAAAGCTCGTGATGAGTTCCGATTTCTACTAAACGTCCCTGATCTAAAACCGCTATTTGATCGGCTTTTTGCACTGTAGAAAGACGGTGAGCGATGACTAAAGTAGTGCGATCGCGACTCAAATCGTCGATTGCTTCTTGTACCAATCTTTCCGAAACGGTGTCTAAAGCACTTGTCGCTTCATCAAGGATGAGAATATCGGGGTTTTGTAGTAAAGCACGGGCGATGGCAAGTCTTTGTCTTTGCCCTCCAGACAACATCACACCGCGATCGCCAATTATTGTGTCGAATCCTTGGGATAATTTGGTGATAAATTCGTAAGCGTTAGCGCGTTTAGCTGCGGAAATCACTTCCTCATCGCTAGCTTGGGATTTTCCATAAGCAATGTTGTTTCTTACGGAATCGTTGAAAAGGAAGGTGTCTTGAGAAACGATTCCCATTGCTTTTCGCAATGATTGTAAATTAAATTCTCGTAAATCAATATCGTCAATGGTAATTTTACCGGCATTTGGGTCGTAAAATCTTGGTAACAAATCGGCTAATGTGGATTTACCTGCACCGGAACCACCAACTAAAGCCAATGTAGTACCACGAGGTAAATATAAATCAATATCTTTAAGAATTAATTTGTCATGGTTCGGGTAACTAAAGGAAATTGAATTGAAATGTATTCCTTTTTCTAGCTTGGTAAAACTTAAATTACCGTTACTCATAAACGGTTTATTTTCTACGTCTAAAAAATCGGCAATAATCTCAATGCTCCCAACAGTATTAGCAAAATTACTACGAACTGTATTTAATTGAGATATTAACGGTAGTACTTTTAATAGAATTAATAAATATGTCAACAGTACTGCTGAAAGAGAAGCAATTTGGTTATTAAAAAGAGCGCGACTTAAAAATACAATGCCAAGCAAAGCCGAAATACCCATTACTTCACTAACAGGTGCAATTATTTCCGAATTAATCTGAGATTCAAAGTCTGCCGCTTCCCGGTCTTGAATCAATTTTTTAATCTTTTCAAATTCTTTATTTTCATTCCCAGTTGATTTAACTAAACGTATTCCATTTAAAGTTTCTAACATCGCGATCGAATATCCTTTCGATATCTCGCTTAACTCTTTACCAAACTTTTTAGAACGGCTAATCGAATACTGATTTGCTATCATTACCAAAGATAATAATAATGTCGCCGCAATGGTTAACTGCCAAGAGATTGATACTAATATGCCAGTAAAAACTAAAATTGTAATCCCCAAAATTACCAGTTTTATCACATTACGTAAAGCACTGGCAGCGCGGGAACTTTCTACCCCCAGACGGTTGATTAAATCACCAACTTTCATCTTTGAGTAATAATCAATGTCAATTTCTAATAATAAGTTTACCCCTGTTTGCCGCATATCCGCAGTTAAACGGCGTGTCAAAGTACTTGATGTCAAACTACTTGCATAAGTGGCTGCATTCTTGAAAACAATAGTTAATATAATCGCTCCAGCCATCAGTCCCAAACGATAATTCTCTGGATAATCATCGAATGGAGACATAATAGATTTAATAATCGGAGGCGCACTTGTTAAATCTACATCTTGCCCGACAATTCTTAAAATTACTGGCACAATTAATGCAGTACTAACCCCATTAAATAAAGCTCCTGAGAATCCTAATATAATGGTGATGATAATCCAGCCTGGATAAGGTTTTGCAAATCTGTAAATTAGGTTTCTTGTAGACATTGAGATTTTAATTATTTTTTATAATTGGAATTGAGACAATTTTCATTTAAATGAATATTTTTTATGGCAAAAATATACCTCATAAACCAGAAATAATTTCAGATAGTGTAGATGCCATAGTGTTTACACTATAGTATTTAATGCATCTTTCTCTAGCTATTTTACCTTTTTCAATAGCTGATGCAAAATTCTGGAAAATAAACTCAATCTTGTCAGCTATTTGTTCTGGACTACTAGAATCAACTAAATAACCAGCATCTCCTAAAATATCTGGAATATCGCCTACTCTTGTTGCTAAAATTGGTTTTGCCATTGACATTCCATCTGTTAATTTCAAAGGAAACTGAGCTAAAGCTGCGGGAGTATCTCGTTGAGGAACAACAATTACATCCGCAGATGCAACAATATCCGGCATTTTATCCGATGGATATTTTGGTAATTGAATTATCCAACGTCCCCATTTTTCTTTTAATTGAGCATCATAATCATCATAGGGACTACCACCGACAATTACCAATTTTAAAGTAGAATCATTTAACTTATCTAAAGCTATTAAAACATCTTCTACCCCTTTATAAGGTCTTGGCGCACCAGGGAACATGAGTATTTTATATTCAGAAAGTCCATAACGCTTTTTACTTTCCTCAGAGTTATAAAGTTCGGGATTAAAAAGTGAAGTATCTTTACCATTTGGGATATAAACCCCACCAAATTTTTTCTGCAAAAATTGAGTATGAATGGTAATTACATCAGCTTTATGAGTCATATTTTCCATCCATTTTAAGTACAATGGATGGTCTGGATATCTCAAAGCACCTTCCGATTTCAACACATCTCTACCAAGTTGTTTTAAAGAAGGGTTATATTGCCATTTTTCTCCACCAACCCAACTCAATTCCCAATCATCGATATCTAAAATTACAGGTTTACGAGTCTTTAATCTTTTTAATAACGATAAACCAAAAGTAGTAGGTTTCGGTCTCATTGCATAAATAATATCACCATCAAGTTTCTGCAAAAGTTCCGTCGCTGATGATAGAAATCGTGGATAATTGTAACCATTAAAACTACAAACCTGAATTTCAGATTGAGAACTTACCGCTGGTTGATCGCCAAACACAAATCCTAAAATTTCCACTTGATATTCAAGCTTTCGTAGTGCTTGGGCAAGTAAAAATGAACGTACTCCACCACCACCCCATCTACCCGCACCAGCACTGGATAAATCGCTAACAATTATAGAAACTTTTGCTTGTTTCTTACTTTGCACGGTTCCCCACAACAATTCAGTTTAGAAAGAGATGTAATCAATAATATTAGTAGAAACCCTTGCCAATTTCAGCGAAGTTTTGCAACTTCATTTAGATAAAAACGGCATTTTAACCCATTTTTATTATATAAAAATACGAGTCACAGTCTAACTTCACATCTACTACTTATCCTAGAGCGAATTTACTGATAGTTCTACAAAAGCCTAAAGGATTATATATTTAGTTAAGTATTATCACGGCTAGTACTCGACCAAGCCAAAAATGCCGGGTGGGCCAGGGAGTAGTTAGTAGTCACCGCTACTCCGCCAATTCTCGGCGGGCAGTAAGCCTACCGGCGTTCCCCGGTGAATAGTAAATTGCATAAACCCCAGGCAAAGTTCCCTTGGTGGACTACTAGTACCGCTGCGCGTTCGTCAAAAGTCAAAACAGACCGCGCCTACGGCGAGCAAAAATATTAGAGGATAAGGGTTTCAAGCATTTTAAATGGTTGCTTTATTTACGCCGTGCTGTACTAGATTAAATATACGATTAGTAATATAGCAGTCCAAAACCGTTGAGCATGATGCATTACCGATTACCCAGAACTTAAATATTTTGCGTACATAAATAGTATTGCCATATACTGCTTATCCCCACGGAAGCTCATCAAGTATTTTTACGTACAAATAATTACGGAGAGTTTGCATAGTATTCACATGAATTACGTAATATTTACATTATTTATATCCATTTTTCACATAGGTTTTGTTAGAAATGATTCATAAGATATTTTTTTAAAGAGAATTACTTATGAAAGCTTTTGGTATTTACACCCTTGCCAACGATGTAGTATTTGATCAGCTAGTTGCGCTCTTAAACAGTATTGAAGCTAATGTCGGTTGTGATATTCCGGTTTGTGTAATTCCTTTTGACAATCGTTTAACTAGAGTTAAGCAAGAAATTGATTCGCGTCCTAACGTTACTTTATTTGAAGACCAGTCCTCAATAGACCGTTGGGAAGAGTTTGCTCGTCAGTTTGCCAACGTTCATCCAGAAGCTTTACAAACTCAGCAATTACATCCCCGTTGGTATGCAGGAAAACTACATCGTAAGTTCGTAGCGTTTGACGGAATTTTCGAGCAGTTTGTCTTTTTTGACGCAGATAGTTTAGCAATGAAACCGCTTACAGATGTTCAAGAAAAGTTGCAGACTTATGATTTCATTTTTGATGATTGGGAACATACTAAATCTCAAGCTAATGCAGCGTTAAATATTCCCTTAATTGAAGCCACTGGTATATTTACCCAGACTGAAATCAAATCTAAACTCCATTGTTCTAGCTTTTTTGGCTCGAAACGGGGAATTTTCAATGCTCAAGAGTTAGATATGTTGCTCAAGCGAATCACTAAAGATGGTGAAGCAGTTTGGGTAAACGGTCAAGCTTGGTGGGATGATGCTTTCTTGTTTAACTATATGACAATCAGATCCAATCGCACCCAATTCAATTTTACCCTTAGCCCTAATGCTCAGGATAGATGTGGTAACTGTGCTAATGCAGATCCATTTGTTGTTATTGATAACGTTTTATTTAATAAAGAGGGCGTTAAACCGATTCATCGGATTCACTATATGGGTTATCCATCAATTGATTTCACCAGATTGTCTAAAGGAGAAGATATTGATATTCCTTTTAAAGATATCTTTTTAAATTATCGTTTTATGAAACAACCAGAACAAAAACCTTTACTTCTGAAAGCACCTAGTTTTCAAACTAAAGTAAATCGATGGTTTGAGAAAGTAACTAAGAAAATTAGTAAAATCGCAAATATGAAAGGAAAATTTACTACTTCTTTTCCAGTTTAGAACTAAATAGCTTAAAATCTATTTTTGCAATGAGTCTAACAATATACGATACGATAACCTCAAATGGGAATCATTCATTTTCTACCATAAATTTGTTGACTCATTCAGCATAATTAACGCTTTTTAGAAAGCAGAGAAAATTTCAACTTACTTGCTTCAAATTTCAGGAACTTTTTAGAGCAAAATAATAGTCAGATTATGCATTAGATATATTCTGACTTTAGTAATAAAGCAGTATAAATACTAGTTATACATAATTGTTACCCCAAGTAAAATAACCAAAGTAATATTGCGATCGCATTTTATATGTCCGCTATTAATAGCAGCATATTAGATATCTAAAAACTCAGATTGCATTGAAATTTAAGCAAGAAGTTTTAAATATTTATCACGTACTATCATCTCGGATTTTGATTTACCTAAATCAGTACGAGATAGCTAAGTTGGGCGAATCATAAATTAAAAAAACTTCAATGCCTGTAATGCTTAGTTTCTACTTGTAATTCCGTAGTTAACGATAGTTTTCACATTGCCGGAGATTAGATTACGGCTAATTTTCGATTTAAACAATTTTACTAATTTACTAAATTAATGAGAGGAAAAAATGGCAGAACAAAATAATAACCAAAACACTGAGAAAGCATTATTTATCATCAATCCTAGCGGCACTACCATTAACAATAGTACTTATCGTAGTGGTAGTTTTGTTATTAAAAATAATTCAACCAACGGTGAAAAGATAAATAAAGTTACTATCGATTTGAGTACTAGTATTTTTCCAGATTTAGTATTCGACCCCGATGGTATTGCTGGAGACCCGGTTGGTAAAGGTTTTACTCCTGATAGTCAGGGAGGTACCGGGCTGATATCGGGTAATTTTATTAAATCTCGCGACGATGGTTATGATGCATTAGAAATATACTTTAATGATTTCAACCCAGGTGAAACATTTACTTTCTCTGCTGATGTAGATCCAACAAGTGTTAGGGGTTTACCTCAACCAGGTCCGCAAGATTCTGGAAGTGTGTCGGGATTGGAATTAACAGGATCAACAATAACGGTCGATTTTGATAATAATGCCACCTATACCGGACAAACTTACAGGATTCCCGGTACTTTAGATGGCTCCCAAGCTGTAATTAAATCTAATTTATCTCCTAAACTTACAGTTGAAGTTTTAGGCCTATCTTCTTTACCTACCGTAGTTTCAGAACTCAATCAAACAGTCAGAATTTCTGGTACATCTGGTGTTCAAGTCGCATTACTAGTTGTTGAAGCAGGTTTATTTCTTGATGATTATGATGGTTTCGATATCGACCCTTTTGAAGCTAATTCAGCTATAGGAATAGAGGAAAACTTTGCAACTATTGGTTTAAACGGTTTTGTGGATATTCCAATTACCCTCAAAAAATCTAAAAGTGAGGGAGGAATAAATCATATTGTCGCAGTTGCTAAAGATTCAGAAGGGAATACAGGTTTACTTTCTGATGTGCAAATAATACAAATTCAATCTGCTTCAACACCAGAACCAGACCCAACTCCAGAACCAGACCCCACACCAGAACCAGATCCAACACCAGAACCAGACCCAACACCAGAACCAGACCCCACACCAAACATTATTCGTATTAACGCTGGGGGAAGTGCTTATACAGATGTAAACGGTAACTTGTGGAAGGCTGACCAGTATTTTACTGGAGGTAGCAAATATTCTAGTAAAGCGAGTATATCCAACACCGAAGACGATAAGTTATATCAAACCGAACGCTGGACAAAAAATTTATCCTATGCTGTCCCAGTCACAAATGGTGAGTACAAAGTAACTCTGAAGTTTGCAGAACTGTATTGGGATAGTGCAGCTAAGAGAAGTTTTGATTTATCTGCCGAAGGTCAATTGGTTATTGATGACCTTGACATCTTTACAGAAGCAGGTGGTAAAAATATTGCCTTAGATAAATCTTTTAATCTAAGCGTCAGCGATGGAACCTTAAATTTAGATTTTCTGACTAATTCTGATAATGCAAAGTTAGCAGCCATTGAAATTATTGGCGGTTCAGTACCAAATCCAGACCCCGACCCTACTCCAGACCCCGACCCAAATCCAGACCCCGACCCTACTCCAGACCCCGACCCTACTCCAGACCCCGACCCAAATCCAGAACCAAATCCCACATCAAATATTATTCGCATTAACGCTGGTGGAAGTGCTTATACAGATGCAAACGGTAACTTGTGGAAGGCTGACCAGTATTTTGATGGAGGTCGCACATATTCTACCAAAGCAGATATTTTCAAAACAGAGGAAGATAGACTTTATCAGACAGAACGTTGGGCTAAAAATCTGGGATATGACATACCTGTAATCGATGGTAACTACAAAGTTAATCTACATTTTGCAGAAATTTATTTCAATGATTTTGATAAACGTTTATTTGATGTATCTGTAGAAGGAGAAAAAGTCCTTGATGACTTAGATATTTTTGCTAAATCTAAAAATGCTTTTTTTCCTGGGAAAGATTCAGCTTATATCTACTCGATTAATAATGTAAATATTACTGATGGTTTTTTGAATCTAGACTTTAATGCTAGTGTGGATAACGCTAAAATTTCAGCAATTGAAATTATTTCTCTGAGCGGACCTCAAGTTATTTTCAAGCAAACAGATGGGAATACTTCTGTAGTTGAGGGTGAAACTTCAGGAGATACTTATTCCATAATTTTAAATAGTCAACCAACTGCTGATGTCACTATAAACTTAAGTTTGAATGACCGAATCACCACAAGTACTAATACCATTACTTTTACTCCAAATAATTGGAATGTACCTCAAACCATAACTGTTAAGGCTGTAGATGATAATCTTCCACAGGGAAATCAAACTGTAAATATTCTACATACTATCAGTAGTCTTGATAATGACTACAATAGTCTTAATTTGACTAACATCCCAGTTTTTGTTGGTGATGACGATATCGTTACTATTGACTTTACGAAAAAGACGGTTGCAACTATGTCCAAACCAACAGCAGCAGCTTGGGGTCCAGACCATAGATTGTATGTTGGTTCATATTCGGGTGAAATTAAAGCATATACTTTTGATGAAAATTACAATGTCATAAATACTCAAACCATAAACACCTTGAAGGGAGTATCGAATAATAATATATTAGGTATCGCATTTAACCCATACGATACTTCTGACTCTCCTACTATCTATGTATCCCATAACAAGCTCTATGCAAATGGAGGTTCAGATTTTCCAGTCACTGAATTATCTCCCTACAGCGGACAGGTATCAATATTAGAAGGACCACTATTTTCTACAATTCAGCCATTAATCACTGGATTACCAGTTTCCAATCACGACCATGGTGTTAATAGTATGACCTTTGATAACGAAGGTAATCTATATATTGCGGTTGGTGGTAATACAAATGCAGGTATACCAGCAGATAAAATTGGTGGAATTCCTGAGTCTCCATTTGCTGCTGCAATTTTAAAAGCAGAAATTACCAAACCTAATTTCAATGGTGAAATTAAATATCAATTACCACCTGATTTTCAGCCTCCACAAGGATTAACATTCGACCCCGCAATCAGTCAGGTATTTGGAGATGTTGCGAAGGTAGTTCCTGGAGTTGATGTATCTGTATATGCTAGTGGTCTACGTAATTCTTTTGATTTAGTTTGGACTACTCAAGGATTAATGTATGCTACAGATAATGGTCCGAATGGTGGATTTGGTGATGTATCGACTTCTGCTACAACCCAAATTCCAGTTAAAAATGCACCAGATGAATTAAATCTGATTGTAGAAAACGGCTATTACGGTCATCCTAATCGAAATCGCGGACAAGAAGACCCCCGTCAGAATGTTTATTACAGTGACAAAGAACCGACTATTCCAGGGGTTTATACTGCACCACTAACAACTTTTCCCGCATCTACTAACGGTATTGACGAGTATCGAGCAAATACATTCGGTGGACAAATGCGAGGTAATTTAATTACTCAAAAGTGGAATGGAGAATCATTCAACGTCACTTTATCGAGCGATGGTACCCAAGTTGTCAATCAAGAAGTTTTAGATTCCCAATCCAAAGCCTTGGATATAGTAACAGGTCCCGGAGGAGCTATAGTAGGGATTAACTTAAGTGGCAGTAAAATAGATGTTTCAACTCCCAATGATATTACTGTAAGTGGTGCTACTGCTTATGATATTTTCCCTTGGAGAGCGCCTGCTACAGGTGGTAATTTATTTATTATCGGTGGCGAACAATTTGGAGATTTGAGTAATACTAGCGTTAAAATTGGGGATGAACTAGTGACTTTAACTTCAGTTTCTGATAAGCAAATTATTGGTATTCTACCCTCATTTGATGATATCTCTGGTGATTTGTTAGACGTTTTAGTTACAACCGAAGGTCAAAGTTCTTTGATCAGTAATGCGTTTTTACCATTATTTGGTTCTGGGAATTTTGTTTAATACAGGGAGTAGGGAGTAGGGAGTAGGGTAATCATAGAAGTCGGGTTTTTACGAAAAATATCCTTAACCCCAACCGACTTATCATCAAAACCCGACATATACCCCAACGAGTAATCACAGAAGTCGGGTTTTCTTTATGATTACCGAAAAAAAAACCGCAGAGACGCTGAGAACGCGAAGAAAAGAGATAAAGGAAGGGAGTAATCACCAATTACCAGCCAACAGCAAATTATAACTAGTAGTCTGCCACATAAGTTATGAGGGGTTTGTTCGTCTACCGACGTGCTGTAGAGACGTTATACATAAAGTCTCTAGACAATTTTGGGAAAAACTAACCATTCAAAATTAATGTGGTGGAATACTAGAAATGATATAATTCGCTAAACTGATGCTGGGGTGAATAAATCAGAGGCTATACTTATGCAAGTATTTCGCATCAGCGCACTTTCAGATAATTATATATTTTTGCTATACGATAATAAACAAAATATTGCTGCTGTAGTTGATCCAGCCGAAGCAAAACCTGTTTTAACAAAACTTCACGAACTCAAAGCAGAATTAGTTGCAATATTTAATACTCACCATCATTACGACCATGTAGGTGGCAATCAACAATTAATTGAGAAGTTTCCGCAATTAATAGTTTATGGTGGAAGCTCCGATAAAGGCAGAATTCCCGGTCAAAAAGTCTTTTTAGAAGATGGCGATCGCGTTTCTTTCTCTCATCGCACTGCTGAGGTTTTGTTCGTTCCCGGACATACCCGCGCTCATATAGCTTACTATTTCCCCCCAGAGAAATCAGGAGAGACGGGAGAGTTATTCTGTGGTGATACTTTATTTGCTGGCGGTTGTGGTCGCTTGTTTGAAGGAACACCAGAGCAGATGGTAAATTCCCTGAGTAAAATCCGCGCTTTACCCGACGATACGCGGGTTTGGTGCGCTCACGAGTATACTTTGAATAATTTAAAATTCGCCTTAACTGTTGATGGTGAAAACCCGGAACTTCAGCAGCGATTGAAGCAAGTAAAAGCACATCGTAGTCGTGAAGAAGCTACCGTTCCCTCATTATTAGGATTAGAAAAACAGACTAATCCGTTTCTCAGATGGGAAGAACCAGCATTACAATTGGCTACAAATAGTAGAGATTCGGTGCAGACTTTTGCGCGATTACGAGGGATGAAAGATAGATATTGAAAATCAACAACGACTATCAATCAAGCAAAAATACTTTTATTGGTAATTGGTAATTGGTAATTGGTAATTGGTAATTGGTAATTGGTAATTGGTAATTGGTAATTGGTAATTGGTAATTGTTGAGTGTTCCCGGACATGATACCATTCCTTAATGTTAGAAGCCTCCGGAGTCAATTTCTTTGATATCGCATTCCTGGAAGCTGGCTTACCAATCCCATTAATTCCAATTGTAATAAAGCGCTAGAAACTGCTGAAGCTGGCATTTGGGTTTGTTGAATAATTAAATCAAAAGGTAAAGATTCCGCAGAAATTGTTTGCATTACTCGATGTAATTCGGGTGGTAAATCTGGTAATGGTTTCTCTACATCCGATGTTAAATTCCTTATATTGGCAACTTGAGGAATCGCACCGAGCATTTTGAGTAATTCATCTAATTCCTTGAGAATTGGAGTAGCACCTTGAGAGACTAACTTCAAGCATCCTTGGGAGGAAAAATCATCGAGTCTTCCGGGTAATGCGTAAACATCTCTACCAAATTCATTTGCGTAGTCAGCAGTAATCAAAGCACCCGATTTTTGAGGTGCTTCCATAACTAATACAGCACGAGATAAACCCGCAATAATCCGGTTACGTCGGGGAAAATGAGTCCGATGGGGTGCAGTTTTTGCGGGATATTCGCTGATAACAAGGCCTTGAGCCAAAACTTGTTTGTATAATTCCCGATTTTTCGCGGGATACACCACGTCTACACCAGTTCCTAAAGCTGCAATGGTGCGTCCAGAAGCTTTAATTGCTGCGGAGTGAGCAGCAGTATCAATTCCTTCCGCTAAACCAGAAACCACCGTAAAACCATTTTCTACCAAAGCGGTACTAATACGGCGCGTCCAGCGGATACCATATTCTGTAGGTTGACGAGTTCCCACTATCGCCACGAGGGGTTTTTGGGCTGAATTTTCTTGTAATTCTATCTTACCGCTATAATACAGTACGGGTGGAGGGCTAGGAGTTTCTCGCAACAACCGGGGATATTCTACATCTGCTGGTGTCCAAAAATTGGGATTGTCTTGTTCGTGTTGTTTGAGAAACTGTTCTGGGTTTATTTGGGAACGTTGTTGGACTACCTTTTGTAAAGTTTGCAAACCAAAACCTTCAACCTCTTTCAATTGAGAAGAATCAGCGGTCCAAGCAGTTTTTGCCGAATCAAAATGTTGGTATAATTTTTGCATTAAAACTGGTCCCACCCCCGAAATCTGAGACCAAGCAAGCCAGTATGCACGTTCCGTCAACTTTTTATCCTCATCCCTACTAGTTTAGTATTCCCAAAAATTGGATTAAAAATTGGGCATAGGGATAGGGCATTGGATGAGAAGATGGAGAAGATGAGGGATTGCAACTGCTAACTATTATTCACCTTTGACTTTTAACCTTTAACCTTTAACCTTTAACCTTTGACCTTTTAGGTATTCAAATACAGATTTATCTCCAATATCTGGGGGAATTGCCTGTACAACTTTACGAATTGCGAAAACTAGAAAAAATACCGCCCAAACGGCTAATAATCCTTTTTCTACCTCGATAGGAAGAATGTTGGTCATGTGTCCTAAAAGCAGTAACGGAACTACGGGAGTAAGCACTTTGGTTTCTAAGCGGTTAAAACAAAAAGCTTCTTTGAAAAAAATACCCGTCAATGCTGCAAAAGTAAAACCAATTCCTAATATAGTTAGGGGATAGTTGTAAATTGTTTGCGCTAAGGTTTGGCTGTTAGAAAAAGCGAAAATAATTGCGGAAATACTGCCAATAGCCCAAAAAAGTTGTAATATCCTGTGCAACTCTACCATGTAGATATGAATAGTTACTAAGCTCACGCCGAGAGCAATACTAAAACCAGCGTATAAAAACGTGAGTAACTGAAAATTGGGATTATCGTTGAGCAATACCAAAGCCGTACCTATTGCAAAACAAAGTGCGGCGATCGCCAATCCCCCACGATAGATAATTACGCCAAATCTATCATCTTTGGTAATGGTAAATTCGCCAAATTGACCTTGATAAATTTCTGGTATCCGTGTTTGTGTAGTCATAGGGAATAGGGAATAGGGAATAGGGAATAGGGAATTGGGAATTGGGAATTAGAGGATGAGGAGACAAGAGGACAAGGAAAAATTTATATTATTAACTCCTAACTCCGGTGGTACTAACTCCTAACTATTCCCTTCTCCCAATCAAGAAATAAGTAGTCATTTTACCTTTTCCTTTAACAGAAATTTCACCACGTTTTTCTAAAATAAAATCTTTACACAATCGTTTATGAGTATCTTCTGTCACCTGAATTTTTCCAGCTAAACCATGAGATTCCATTCTGTTGGCAATATTTACCGTATTTCCCCATAAATCATAAGTAAATTTTTGCAGTCCAATTACCCCGGCGACGACGGAACCAGTATGAATCCCAATGCGAATATTAAAATTTAAATTATTTCTTTGATTAAAAACAATCATAGCATCTTGCATTTCTAATGCCATTGAAGCAACAGCTTGGGGATGGTTATCCATTCTTGTTGGTAAACCGCCAACAACCATATAGGCATCACCGATGGTTTTTATTTTCTCTAAACCATATTTTAGCGAAAGACGGTCAAATACGGAAAAAATTTGATTTAATAAACTTACTAAAGCTGTAGCGCTCAGCGAAGCCGCAATTTCAGTAAAACCGACAATATCTGCAAATAAAACTGTCACATCGTCAAAATTATCGGCGATTATACCGGCTCCTTGTTTCAAACGATTGGCGATGCTAACTGGTAAAATATTAAGTAATAAACGTTCAGTTTGTTCTTGTTGATTTTGCAATGCTTTTTCCGCTGAAATTCTAGCAGTAACGTCGCGAAATATAGCACGGATAGCGGTTGGTTTACCTTCAACAATTTTACAGTTAACATTTCCTTCTAAAAAGATGGTTTGACCATTTTTGGTCAAAAATGCAGCTTGAAGATGTTCAAAATTACCGATTGAGATAATGCGATAAAAAACATCTCGACAGCGCTGTTTAAAATCGGGATGGATAATATCAAATACGTTAATTTTTGTCACATCAGCTTTACTATATCCTAAAGTTTCCCTCCAAGCACGATTAACATATAAAAAACGCCCATAAGGATTAACCGATTGAATTAAGTCATTAGCATTTTCAAATAAATCGCGATATCTTTCCTCACTTTCTAACAGTGCTGATTCTGCTTCTTTCCGTTGTAGAAACTGCGCGATTTGACTACCAATAGAAACCATCATTTGCAACAAATCTTCATCTTTAAAGGATACTTCTCGACTTAAAAAAATCATCACTCCCAAAATTTTATTTTCACGCAAAATCGGGAAACCGAAAGCTGCGTGTAGTTGTGTTTTTTCTACCTGATTCAATCGCGGACAAATATCATCATTGGCTATATCTTCACACCATAAAGGAGAAAGAGTTTCCCAGATTTTACCCGCTAAACCAATTCCACTTGTCACAGTTGTTAGCCAAGTAACTGCTTCAAATTCGCGCACATCAACTCTTCGAGATGACCACATTTCTACGCATCTTAAAACAGAATTGCTCGAAGATTTATGGTTGGCATTTAAATATTGACTCGGAGTCCATAATTCTCCCAAATCCCATCCCAAACTTTCACAAATAGTCTGCAAAATTTGCGGTATTGCTTCTTTTACACCAATTGATTCTGATAAAATTTTTGTGATTTCATACTGAGCGCTTTTACGCTGCTGACGGCGTTTTTTAGCAGTAATATCTCGACCAATATAAACGATATCTTCTACACCATTAATTTGCTTGCTAATTACTGAACAAGAAAAAGCAATTAATTTTCTTTCTTTTGATTTAGTCCGACAAACTACTTCTACATTTTGAAAATATTTTTTGTATAAAGAACGTTGTTGAATCGCTTTTTGTAATAATTGATTATCATCTATGATTAAAGAAATCTGTTTACCGATTAATTCTTCTTCTCTATAGCCTAATAACTCTATAGTTGCTTGGTTTACCTTATTTATTTTTCCGGATTTACTAGTTACAATCAACGCATCTGCCATTGACGCGATAACCTTATCCATGTAATTTTTATAAGCAACCAAAGTACTGGAGAGCAAGTTCGTTTCATTGACTCTTTGATTTAACTTTTGCTCCAGCTGCATCCGATGGCTTACATCTTCAATTAAAATAATTAATCTATTCTCAATAGGTTCACCGACAATATATATATCTATATAAAAATCACCTTTTTCTTGACTAACTCGGTGAATACCTTCTAATTCAAATAATTCCTGCTCTCCTTTGATAATAGATGTCATCACATCTTCAAGTCCAACAAACTCCGGAAATCCAAGACGGACATCTTGTTGTAAAATTACCTCTTGAGGATAATAAGCAAAACTTTGCACCTGCTTAGATAGATGTAAAATAAAAAAATTACTATCTAGCTCCAAGCTTTCAAATTTGCGTGGTGCATTGTGTTTATTAAAAATTTTCTCTAGTACATGGTATTTCATCGTGGCGCTTTGAAGAAAATAACAAGCAGAAACAAGTTCTATAAAAATCAAAATAAACAAATAATTTGCATTTAATTTTTGCTTAATCTCGCTTCCCTACCCTTAACTGTGTAAATTAGACTTAGGCACCACTGACAATTGTATATCTATCTGATTTATTCGAGCATCATTGTGAGATTCAAGTTGGTTAGATGTTTCCGGCTTAATTATATAAACGATGTCATAAAGTGTCATTCAGGTTTGTTCGTAAATTAGGTAAATATCTAATTGGCACATGATGCACTAAAAAGGAGCTTTTATCAAGTATCTTCTTAAATATTCCTTTAAATATTACCGCAAACAGGAACTGTTGCTCCTCGGATATCCTTTGCAGCTTCATAACCCAGAAAACAGACAAAGGAGGTGCTGTGATTCCAGCTTTATACAGCGGTAGGCGAAGCTCTATACAAACTCATCCAAGCCCAATTTACCAGCAGCAGCACCTGTATAGTAAAATTTGCTTTCCTCAAAGCTTAACTAAAGTAAAATTTCAAAAAAGTTAAATGTAAATTATTAACTTTCAAAATTCAATCGCCAATCATTGAGAATTATTAACTAATAATTGTCCAAAAATAACCATCTGGTGCTGTAAAAGAAAAACTCTTTTCCCCAAACTCATTATTCTCAATAGCTGTAATATTTTTTGCAGAACTTGATTGAATCGCTTTCAAATAATCTTCTATGAAAGATACACGGTAAGTATACAAACACATTCCCAAACATCCCGGTTGTGCTTTCTCAAATTCATTTTTTAGTTGAATAAATTCAGGAAAGCGGATAATATAAAGTCTACCAGAACGTGCTGCGAATAAATCAGTTGTAGAAGAACGTGGTTCGTCAAAAGCTGTGACAATAAATTTTTCACCAGGTTCTAAATCAAAGATTTCTCTACCTGCTACAGAAGATTCGTAACTAGTTTCTACATCATCACGAACCCGTAATAAACCCAAGGCTTCCTCATAAAAGTTTAAAATCTCTTTACTATCATCTTGAACTATTATTCCCATATGAGTAAATTGACTGGTTTTGAAAGCTGAATTTTGGTTAACATTTCCGTAATTAGGTAAATTATAGCCGAATCTTTGAAATAAAACTTGTCGAGTTAAAGGTTGGAGCAACAACATTTCTCTTACACCTACAATTTCATCTATAAAAGGACGGATTTTTCTTTCTTTGTTGTAGATTACTTCCCAAGAGGGATTAGTGTATTTAATAGTTTCACCAGCAGCTTTTGCTGATTCAATATGATTTAAAATATTTAAGCAATCATTCGTTAAAGTAGTAGCCCAACGATTGCCTTTGACTTTCATCGAAGTGATACCCAAACCTTGATTAATTGGTTTTTCCCAAGTCATTAAACGAATTAAACCATGATCGGAATTTTGGTGAAAAAGCCGAATTGAACGTAATGCGGAATTTATGCCGTATAATTTATCAGAATCAGTGGCAGTTAATTCACCAGTATCACCGATGTGATAACCGAATTTTTGCCAGTATTGAATTGCCGATATTGCATCTATAACGCCAATACAAACCTCATAAATACCTTGAATTTCAGCTTTTTGTTGATTAGCCATTTTAGGTAATAAATATCGCTTATACGAATGAAAAGGGAGTAGGTAGTAGGGAACAGTTAACAGTTTGCGTGTGAAGGATAAAAATTCAAGGGAAAATTTCAAGTCTGTGAATCTGAATAAATACAAGTGTCAACAGATTATTTTTAACTTGATTATCAATAGCATATTATCGATTCTCCTGTGGAAGGATAGGTTTTTGATGGAAGCTTGGAAGGTCAAGGGAATTTAAGATTGTCTAGTTTATGATTGAAATTTATTTATAATCATATTGTCTGCTAATTAATAGTATAATTATGCCTGCAAAGGATATTTTTCATGAAGTTGTAAAATCTGCTTTAGAAAAAGAGGGATGGAGGATTACACATGACCCACTTTTTTTACTTACGTTTCGGTGGGTTAGAATTATACATTGATTTAGGTGTGGATAGAATTATAGCCGCGCAAAAAAATGAAGAAAAGATAGCTGTCGAAATCAAAAGTTTTGTTGGAACTTCTGCAACAACAGAATTTAGTACGGCTTTAGGGCAATTTTTGAAGTATCAGATGGCTTTAGAAGAAGAGCAGCCAGAAAGAATACTCTATTTAGCAATTCCATTCGATACTTATCGCTCGTTTTTTAGTTTAGAATTGCCAAGACTTTTGATAGAGCGCTATCAAGTAAAATTAATTATATATGACCCTATAAAAAAGGTAATTGTGAAATGGAAAAGCTAGATAAATATCGGCAAATAATTCAAGATATTCTACGAGAACATGGTGCGATAAAATCAAGCAATGAAGATGTAGAACCACAAATTGTTTTTGATACAGAAAGAAATCATTATCAACTAATTCATGTAGGTTGGTCTAATCAACGCAGAATATATGGATGTGTAATTCATCTCGATATTAAAGATAATAAAATTTGGATACAGCATGATGGAACTGAAGATGGTGTTGCGAATGAATTAGTACAGCGAAGAGTCCCTAAACAAGATATTGTCCTAGCTTTTCATTCTCCTTTTAAGCGACAATTTACAGAATTTGCTGTGGGATAATTTGTTAATTCAATATAGGAATACTGTTTAATTTTTAATTAATTTTTAAACAATTTGTAAAGGCTAGGAAACTCTTAAGTAGTTAAGCCTTGATTATTTATATAATTACCACTCAGTTATAAAAATTTTCCCCCAACCCTATTCCCTATTCATAACGATAATTTTTAACATCTCTCTATTAAAAATAATATATATTTATATACATTGCTTTGTGATTGATAAAATTTTATTTTTAGAAAAAGATGATTTTAATGAATGGCAAGATAAATTCACTTCCTATGTACCCCAAATAATTACTATTATCTTTCAATTAACTATAGGAATTGCTGCTGGTTTTGTATTTAATTGGTTGCAAATTCCTGTCGGTTGGTTGTTAGGTTCGATGATTGGAGGAATGGTTTATTCAAGTATCCGAGGTAATCCCCAACCATTACCAAAGATTTTTATTTCTTTTGGTAAAGCATTTATTGCCCTGGGAACTGCGGTACGTTTTTCTTGGGAAACAATAAATTTTGCTGCAACTTATGCAGTACCATTGCTCTTGTGCGTGTTAATTTCTGGTAGTTTGAGTTTGTTTCATGGATATTTATTATCTCGATGGTCTGGAATAGATAAAGTTACAGGTTTTGTCGCTTTTATTCCCGGTGTTGCTTCTAGTATTGTTCCCATTGCCGAGGAAATGGGAGCGGATGCGGTAGCAGTGGCTTTGTTCCAATATTTACGTTTGCTCATAGTAGTTTTACTGATACCAAGTGCGGCTGGTTTGTTTTTCCCTGCTGATTTGAATAATTCTGTGACAACAGCGATCGCGATGACAACAGCAAATAATCATTCGTTTCCGATGTGGTTGAATTTAGCGATATTAGGTTTGTGTTGTGTTGTGGGGATGTGGGGAGGAAATCGGTTAAATTTGCCTGCATCAGGTTTTTTAGGCACATTATTAGTGGCGTTGGGAGTATTTTGGAGTTTACCCGATCAATTACAGGTTCCTCAATGGTTGTTCGCTATGGGATTATTATTTGTAGGTATTTCGATTGGGTTTAAATTTGATATTAAAACTGCAAATAAATTATTGAAAGCGGTATTAATTCAAATTGCTTTAGTAGTTTCCTTGATTATTTTATGTCTTGGTGTTGGTTACTCGTTTCATGTATTTACCCAAGTTGATACTATTACCTCTTTATTAGGGTTTACTCCAGGAGGATTAGAAGCAATGGTTGCGACTGTGATGCAGTTGGGTGGTGATACTGGTTTAGTATTAGCGATGCAGTTAACACGAATGTTAATTATTATTGCTTTTGGTCCATGGTTGGTAACTTTTGTGATCAAAGTAGCTAAGGATTGAAGTTGTTCTAGAAGGAATTGAATTTTGATATATATCAAATATTCAGAGGATAGGAAATAGGGAATAGGGAAGAGGCAATAGTTAGATATACTGATTTTTTTTCAATTTTTCACATTGAGTCCTGTACACATACCATATTAATTAAAAGACGATTGTCGAGGTAATCAAAGAATACGTATACAATCTCCTTACTTTTCCAGATTTTTCAAGTTAAACTGGAAAAAATGTATTCTTTATAATATGCTGTCTACGATTTTTATTCCTCACGGACATTGTTATCTATGGAAAACTGGATTGGTTTCGCTACATCTAATTTCAGATTCTCTGATTGCATTGGCTTATTTTATAATTCCGATTATGCTTGTTTGTATAGTTCACAGACGAGAAGATATTCCTTTTGATTGGATATTTCTATGTTTTAGTGCTTTTATTATTTTATGTGGTTTTACCCATTTGGCGGAAGTTTGGACTTTATGGCATCCTAATTATTGGGTTTCTGGTTGGTTAAAAGCTTCTACTGCGGTAATATCTTTATCTACGGCAATATTACTTTTTTGGTTAAGTCCAAAATTATTAGCTATTCCTAATGTTCCAAAACTTGAAGCTTTAAATATAGCTTTAGAAACAGAAATTATTGAACGCAAAGAAATAGAACAAAAGTTAAATTTACAAACTCAACAGCTAGAAACAACATTATTAGAACTTCAGCGTACTCAAGCTAAAATGATTCATAGCGAAAAGATGTCAGGTTTAGGACAAATGGTAGCTGGAGTTGCTCATGAAATCAATAATCCTGTGAGCTTTGTTTACAGTAATCTTGTTCCTGCTAGAGAATACGCTGATGATTTTGTCGAATTATTAGAACTTTATCAACACAATTATCCCCAACCTTCTCAAGAAATTCAAAATAAAATTGCAGAAATTGATTTTGATTTTATTAAAGAAGATTTTATGAAATTACTTGATTCTATGGAGGTAGGAACCGAACGTATTTATAAAATAGTTTTATCGCTGCGTAATTTTTCTCGTTTGGATGAAGCTGAATTTAAGAAAGTTGATATTCATCAAGGGATTGATAGTACTTTGATGATTTTAGGAAATAAGTTAAAAACAACATCCCAAGATAATGAAATTCAAATAGTTAAAGATTATGGTGATATTCCTCTTGTGGAATGTTATCCCAGTCAGTTAAATCAAGTATTGATGAATATTATTGCCAATGCTATCGATGCTTTTGAAGAAAAACCAGATAATCACAAAAATATTTATAATCAGATTACAATTTCTACTCAAAAAGTTGACCATAATTATATAAAAATTATGATTGCTGATAACGCTTGCGGAATTCCTCCAGAAATACATTCTAAAATATTTGACCCATTTTTCACGACGAAACAAGTGGGTAAAGGTACTGGTTTGGGTTTATCTATTAGCTATGAAATAGTTACAGATAAGCACGGTGGTAAATTATATTTTGATTCTATTCTTATGGAAGGGACAACATTTTTCATTGAAATTCCCATTACTCATACAAAATAGATAAAGTTAACAAAGATGTTTATAGAGTAATATCATGTCCGGTTAAACACTTGTAATAAAGGGAGTAGGGAGTGTCGAAGGGTTGAACCGTTGATACCCGAATTAATTGTGAATTACGTTCACGTAGCGTCTCCCGGAGGGAAATATTACGAATTACGAATTCCGCTACAATAATTTATCCGTTATCTTCCCCCTAACTGCTGAAATCGCTACCACCCGTGGGGAAGCAACGTTCCAAAGTCAAAAAGTACGATAGTGACTTTATAAAATGACTAAAAGTTTTTAAATACTCATCTTCGACTCCATTTTTAATTGCGTCTAAAGTTGCTTGTACAGAAATAAAATGAACGCGATTTTCACCTGTAATTATGGGATTATCACCTTGTACAAACTTTTCAATTCGTTGTTTCACCTGTGTGCGTCCTTTTTCGGTACGCACTAAATCCATAAAGTTACCGATAATAAAAAGATTATCCGCTGGTTTTGAATTATCTCCACGATTAAGTTGAGTTTTCAACTCATGCAGTAAAGCGCGTTCTCCTTGTGTTAAAGCACGGGAAGCATTTGTAAGAAAGATTGCTGCATCAGTGTTCAATCTGGATTACAAGCTTTACAAACCAGCGTTGGTGTTTTGCAAGCAACCACTGCATTGATTGGTGTAGGGACAGTAGCCGCGATCGCGCTATCGGCGATTAATTTACAGCAAACATTACAACTTCGTGAAGACATTAAGCAAATGCGCTTGGAGGTCAAAAACGGCTTTATTGACTTAAAACAAGCCCTCAGAGACCAAGGAACGGAGATTAGGCAGGTTATTGAACAGGTAGCTCAAGATATTAAATTTGAACAACATCGCGTAGTTTTAGCACAAGCATATGGCTTATTTACTCAAGCTTTACAACGCTTCCGCTCTGCGATGCAAATCCAAGATGACAGTCGCAGGAATGGTGAAATCGATGCAGTCAGAGGAATGTTATATCAAGCATTAGCGAGCTATACAAACCCGCAATTATTAGAAGAAACTTGTGCAGCAGGACAACTGCGTCGATTAGAATGCGCTTGGGCTATTGAGCAAGCAATTGTGACTACCTATCAAGTGCAAAATGAAATGTCCGCAGTTAGCGATCGCCTTGATCATCTCAAAAACCACATTTGTGAAAACGCTTGTCAGATAGTTGATTCCTGCGCTTCAGAAGACGAACTCAATTTTCTATTTCCAGAAATGAGCCGCATTCGCAACCACGACTTAGCAATTGTAGAAACATGGCAAAATCAAATTAATTGGATACAAAATCTTCCCAGCGATGAGCTTGAACTTTTAAATAGCAGCGATTTTAATATTTCAGATACTGAAGATATAGCGGATAAATCTACTGTAATAGTATCAATTCCACCAGAACAAGTTATCTACGAAAACTTAAGGGAAAAATCACATTATTACTCTTTACATGACCAATTAATATTTATGTTCAATCCAGATTTACGTAAACAATATGAAAATTATGTGAATCAACAAGCTAACGTTGCTGGGTACAAAACATTAGTTCCTCGCAATCTCCAGCAAGCTTCCGATTTAACTGTTGCAAACCTCTATTATTACTTTAAAGTTCGGGATAAAGCAGTAGAGACTGTAGCAGCATAAGTTATTGTTAAAATGTGCGGTATTGCATTGCGTGCGACTTCTAGTAAAAAATAAATGGCGCGTTACCAATCACACTAACACATCCTATATTTATACCTAATATTGCAATGTCATAATTTGATCGAGTTATCAAAAATGTCCGTGTAGTGCGTCCGCATCAACAATCTATTGAAAAGCTGGATATTGATATCAGAAATGGTAAATTCAGCCGTATCGCACCCAATATTAAACCAGAGGAAACTAAAGAAATATTCGACGCTAAAAACTTGTTAGGATTCCCCGGTGTGGTTGATTCTCATATGCACGTCGGTATCTATCAACCTTTATCTCAAGATGCTGTTAGCGAAAGTAAAGCTTTTGCGGGGTGATTTGATTTATGATCAGGGGAAAGTTTTGGGTAGTGCGAGGGGAAGGTATTTAAGGTTTGCTTAAAACAGTTATAATTGTTCCGGGTCAATACCTTTTTCCTGCAACTTTTTCAATAAATCCTGATAACGCTGTCTCTCCTCGAACAATTGGGTTTCCGCATTATCGGCACGTTGACGCTCAATTTCTGCACGTTGACGTTCTTGTTCTCGCTGTTGTGCTAGTTCCACAGAAGTTAGAAATTTCTCACCATCGGGACGATATATTTCCAAGGTTTGGGGTGTGAGATGAAAACGTATACCTAAACGGGGACTAACCCAAGTATTTATTTCTTCAATTACTTCTAGGCGATTTTGTCCCGATTCCTGAGTTCTTAACCAACCATTTAAGTCATTTTTATCGGAGTCGTAAATATAGTATTCCTCAACTCCATAGCGCTCGTAAAAGCTGAGTTTTTTTGCCATTTCCTTAAGAGTATTACCGGGCGAGAGGATTTCAAATACTACTTGTACGGGGATATTTTCCTCAAGCCATTGTTTGTAAGAACCGCGATCGCCTTTAGGTCTACCAAACACAACTAAAACATCGGGTGCTTGACGGGTTGTTTCTCCTAATACAGGATACCACAGCAAATCTCCAGCCACAAACACATCAGGCTGTGACGCAAACAGAATTTCCAAATTCTCTTTAATGGTTACTATCCATTGAAATTGTTTGGTATTATCTGCCATTGGCTGTCCATCGCTGTCGGGGTAGATGATATTGGTTGAGGTTTCTGATGTGACTACCATATGCCTGATTCCCGGTTTTAAGAGGTTATCGTCCTATAGTAATAGTTTTAGTTGGGGATGATTCTTTCTACTTATTGTAACAAAGAAAAAAGCTTGATTTTAGCAGCATGAATGATTCAAGGCAATGAAATGGTGCCTAACGCTACAAAGAATTATCACTACGTAAAATCTGCGTCACCGAGTAAATTTTATGGTCTGTACGCTGCGCGTGTCCGTCAGGACATAGCCCCCAGATTTATCCGTGGATGTCTTTCAGGGGCGGCAATGTTCGGTTCCCCTAAATTTTATTTATGGGGAACCCTAATTACGAATTATATTCACGCACCACCCGTATTTTGTGACAATTGCGTAAGTCGGATAATATTTACTATTCCCTATCTTAACCAAAAAGCTTTTACAGCAAGCCCTAATATAATTTTACCACAGGTAAACCTGTTTTAGGAATACTGCTAATAAAGCGTTCCCGAATTGAGCTTAACCTATAAGAGCAAATTAAACTCAAGATACCAAGCAGAACTGGTATAAAAACTATTTTTAAAGGTAGATTAATTACTATTAACAATAATGCCAAGATTGTCAATACCGCTGTAAAGTTTTGACAAAAATCTTTTACTTTATCTATAAAAACTAAAGATTGCCGACAATTAGGACAATGCTCTGTATGTCTGTGCCATATGTCATATAATTGTTCATCGCTTAATTCTTGAAAAGGTCTTTCTGTTACTCCTTGCCATGAAGGTTTACCTCCGGCAAATTCATCTAACCATTTCCGAAAACTAACAATCCCAACGTCAGCTAAGGAAGGCATAAAATATGACTTTTGCCAAGTTTTATCCCCTATAGATTCGTTAACAGCTTGGGAGTGCATCATTGTTAAATCTTGATTACCTAACTTATAATTAGATGAATGTTTTAAGCCAGTTTGTAAATATTTTGGTAATAGTTCAAACCAGAAGTTACGTTTTTGGGGAAATGCATCAGAAATCGACTTTCCAATATATCTACAATAACCTGGTTTTATGGGAACAAAATATAATTGAAATAAAATAGATTTACCGTTAGAATATTCGTAAATTGTTGTATTAGAACAGGGTGGAGTAAACTTCCGCGTAGCATCCATATCTTTGTTAAAAACATTGTAACCGGAATGCTTTAAAGTAAAACCATCTTCAGGAGAGACTTCCCCAAAAATTTCAAAATGATGCATTGGAATAGCTCTTTCTGGAGAAAATCCAGCAATCCCTTCATGCAAAAATTGGGCGTGAGAAGGGTCAAAAGTACTTTCAACTGAAACAGTATAACCAACAGGAACTTCTGACATAAACCAATCTGTCAAAGAGCTATCAAGCTTATATTCTGGCATAATTGCGGGTTGCTTTAAAGTACAATCTTCAAAAGCAGTGGGACTATTATCCATCCAGATCCAAAGTAATCCTTGTAACTCTTGAGTAGGATATATTGTGACTTGCGATCGCTCGCTGTTACAAGCAGTTTCTAAAGCTTTTTCATCGCTCAACATTGGAATATTTGTACATTTTCCTGTCCCATCAAAACACCAACCATGATGACGACACATTAAGTTGCCATTTTCATTAATACTTCCTAAAGATAACTGCGCCAACTTATGGGGACAAATATCATCCATTAATACCCATTATTGTTCATTGTTTCATAATTCGATTCCGGGTTTCCCCAATCGGTTTCTTGCAAAAACTGATCAAAAGTTGTCAGTAAACCGGGAAATTCTGCTCTTAGATAGTTGACATCGGCTTGATAACCTTGATTTCGATAAAACTGGATGATGTTGTAAAGTTCTTTTTGCAAAAATAATAGAAATATCCAAGCAGGAACTTCTTGGTGAACAACTTTGCTTTTCTGAGCTTTTGAAAAGGCGATCGCCATTTGTTGGGGGGTTAATACATCACCTGCGAGTTCGATTTCTTTACCGATGTATTTGTCGGGATGGTTGATTACATAAGCTGCAATCCTTCCCATGTCTTTGGTTGTAATTAGGTGTAAAGGTTTATCAGGTTGAATGGAAAATCGGAAAGTACCTTTAAGGATACCGGGACGAGTATATTTCTTCCAAAATTCTTCCATAAACAAGCAAGCACGTAACATAGTTGCGGGTAAATTTGCCGCTTTGATAATTTGTTCTACCTGAGCTTTTTGCTGTATATGACTAACTTTGGTATTTCGATCAACTCCACCAGCAGAGTTATAAACAAAGTGTTTAATTCCAGCTTTTTTCGCAACACTTACAACACGTTTCGCTCTTTCAATTTCTTCGGGTTGGGGTTTAGCTGTATCGGGTGCGGTAGCATGACAATAAACCGCTTCAACATCTGTAAAAGCTGTTTCTAACGAGTTTTGATCATCAAGATTTGCTTCAACTAACTCGATTCCTGCATCATTGATTTGTTTTAAAGTTGGACGATTTAAATCGATTTTGCGAGTTATAGCCCGCAAATTGGTTACTCCCTGTTTGAGAAAACCTTTAACAACATTTCCACCAGTACCACCTGTAACTCCGATGAGTAGAATTTTAGTCATATTTATCCTTCTGTAGAATATGTATCTTGCTTGTTATCGTTTTTTTATGTTAAATAATTCAAGCCTGTATAAAAATGAAATCATTGAGAAACCGGACAATACCTATTTAAAGGTACATACATTTATGAAAAAAGTTGTCATAGTCGGTGCTGGGCCTTGTGGAGTTCTCCTTGCTCATCATTTATCACGTCGTGGTGGTCAATATAAAATAGAGATATATGAACGCCGTAGTGACCCAAGAAAAGTTCCTTTATCAAATTCTAGAACCATCCCCTATGGTATAAGCGAAAGGGGACTAAGAGCTTTGAGAAAAATTCCAGGATTAGAAGCGGCGCTTAAAGCTAAATGTGTAGAAAATAAAGGTACTATTATACACAGAAAAAGTGGCAAGATGCAATTTCTTTCGAGAAAACAACCGATATATAATACTGACCGTATTAGTGTGGTGATGACTCTCTTGTCACATTTAGAGGAAAGCGATCGTCAAGTAAAGATTAATTTTAACTATCAATGTCATAGTGTAGATTTTGATGCTAAACAAGTTACTTTTGCAATTGGAGCAGAAAAAGAATTTGTTCATGTCGATTATGATATATTAATTGGCGCAGATGGTGCGCGTTCTACGGTTAGAAAGCATTTTTTAAACTCCGATTTTTTTGAATTTGAGCAAAAATACGCCAATTCTTGCTACAAAACACTGTTTATTTCTGGTAATAATCAAAGAACTGATTTCCAATTGAAATCTGATTGCATTCATATTTGGCGCATAGAAGAAGGGATTACTTTTGGAGCAGTTCCCCAATTAGACGGAAACTTTATCGGTCTTTTATTCTTTCCACGCAATGCGGAAAAAATAATTGGTCTTAATAGTAAAGAAGATGTATTTGCTTACTTGCAGCAAAATATCCCAATAGTGGGTGAATTAGTCAGCGAACAAGAAGCTGAAAATTTTGTCGAAAAACCATTTTCGACTCAATTAAAAACTCGCTGTAACCGCTTCCATCATAATGACAATGTACTAATAATCGGAGATGCAATTCATGCTATTACTTCGTCTTTGGGTCAAGGTTGCAATGTTGCTTTTGAGGATACCTTTATCTTCGATAACTTATTAGATGAGTATGGTGACGATTGGAATTTGGCTTTGGAGCAGTTTACGATTTGTCGTCAATCAGATGTTTATGCATTGTGGGAACTCGACACAAATGTATATCCGAGTTCCAAAGTTCTGTTTACGGAGTTTCTTTTAAGAGAAACTTTTGCTAAAGTCATGCATAAACTATCTCCTCAATTATTTAAACCTCCTTTGAGAGAAGTATTATCTACGACCACACTTTCTTTTTCAGAAATTTTAAAATCCCACCAAGGTTGGATATCCAAGGTGAAAAATGCCAATCAAAAGTTTTATGCTGAAAAAATAAACTAACAGCAAAATTTGACGTTTTACTTTATGATACAAGCGTAACATTAGAAATTAAACAAACCGATGGCAGATAGTAAAGATGTATTTGAACAGTTATGGGCTATCACCTGCGAACTCAAACAGAAAATAGAAAGACGTTTTGATTTACAACCAGAACCATCTACCGAAGATTTAAAAGAATATAGCAGTCAAGATGGTAATTTAAAAGGTTCGCTAAATGCTTTTCAAGGCAAAGAAATTGATTGGTTGGTGCATTCTTGGTTGGGAAATCCGGGAAAATCTAACTTTAATACAATGCGTTTAACCGTCTGGTTGAGTTCCCATATTCAAGTTCCGCATTTAGTTTTTGAATTCGGTACGCTTCCCAATATCTTATTTTATATGGATTATATTCCTCGTACCGACCTTTATACTGACCTTGAATATATTAATCGTTATTACGAACCTGTAAACGAGACATTTCTAAAATTACAAGCAAATCCTGATTTAACATCATTTACTAGTAAAAGCGCTTATATCCGCTCTTTTCAATCACCTGTAAGTTTGTGCTATACCTGTTTGCCGAACAATGATACACTTAATTTGATTCGTACTGTTGCCTTGGAAATGTTTGAACGCTGGTTAAAATGGGTAGATGAAGCCCCAACCGTAACCGAAAATATGCGGTCTACCTTAACCGAACGTGATTTATTTATACGTCGGAGTAGCGCTGAATGCGACCCCGGTAATAAAATGGCAGCGCAGATGTTAGGAACCCAATTAACAGATAAGTTAGTTAAAGCATTATGGGGTGGTTTATTGATAACTGATAACTGTTAAGTGTCAACTGTTCACTGTCAATTAGTGTTAATCTTTAAACATTCAATTCTTCCACTAAGATATTGTCCAATCTTCTATTTGTAAATTAGGTACTTTGGCAAAATCTTTAGTATTACGTGTCACCAAAATCGCGTTTATCGAAAGTGCGATCGCGGCAATGCGTAAATCTCTCGTACCGATACGAATTCTCTGACAAACTAATTCTTGATAAACATTGTAAGCAGGTTGGTTAAAGTCAAGCAATCTGAGCTTGTTAAGGTATTCGATCCCATCCCTTAATCCTTTGTAAGCGAGTATTAATTTTTCAGATTGGGAAGGTTGATCATTATATTTATTAATCACATTTAACCAGCCTTTCATTTGTTCTTCCAGTGTCACAACGGTTATAGCTGTATTTACAAAGTTAATTTGATTGAGACGCTGGGTAACAGTTGGATGTTCTCTCTGAAAAAGCGATAAATGGTCAGTATCTAGCACCCAAACAACTGTCACTTTATCCTATCCTCTGCATCAATTTGTTTATAATACTCCTCAATTTATGCATTAAGTTGAGTACGTTCTGTTTCTATATCAGCCAGTACCTCATCAAAAAGAGGATTATCCTTGTACATACCAACTACTTTTGTCCAAGGGTTATCAGTTTGGGACGAATTTATTTCTAATGTAACTATTTTAGAATTCTGTAAACGTTTTTGCAAAAGCTGTTGTAAATTTTCTAGAGCTTCATTTTCAGTTTTACCGTAGCTTTTACAGTCTGATAAACCTAGCACCACAGCAAAGAATTGACCATCTTCTTCACTTTCAATCAGCACACTATAAGTTAACTTAGAAATATTATTATCAGAATTTATTGAAGGACTAAAACTAATCATGTTTTTCCCTTTTATCTATAATCAATCTTTTATAATTTTAACGGATTTGCCAAAAAATCGATTTGCTTATTTTCTTAATCTGATCGAGTAGGAGATGGGGGATGGGGGGATGGG
>NZ_JADEWL010000239.1 GCF_015207665.1 Plectonema cf. radiosum LEGE 06105 | reverse complement strand
CAGGAGGTGCTGCAACAAAAGCGATGATGAAACAGGTGATTGCAGATAAGAGGGTAGGAATCATCAATACACCGAACCAACCGATATATAAACGGTTGTTGGTGCTGGTAATCCATCCGCAGAACTGTTCCCACGCAGAAGCGCTCTCGCGTCTTTGTAATGTGGTTGTCATGGTTCGGATAATTGCTATTTTTTTATGATTTAGTAGGTCTTTCGACCCATGTATTAATACTAAAACAAATATTTCAGTTTGTAAAGCGTTTTCATAAAAAAAAGTAGCGAATGCTGCGTTATTAGGTCTATTTATTCTTTAAAAAGCTTGCTGTATAAGGATAAAGAGCTAATACGAAGAAAAATAAATTCTCATTAATTAAATTAATAAACCAGGGAGAGTTGCCGCATCAATCAAGTTTAAGATTTGATGCAGCTTGTTCAATATCGAGAGTCAAATACTTATCGAGGGGCATATACATCCAATAAAGAGAGATTTGTGGGTCTTGGCTAGTTTTCTGAAAACCCATTGCTAATGCTAGACTTTGGGCGGACGGATGAATCGTCAAGGTATACAAATCGCAAAGATTGGGGAAATCTGCTTGCATATTGATTAAAGTTTGGCGAGCATCCTTTAATAATTGACATAGATTATCGTGCTGTTGATAGTTCGGATCGATTTGAAAGCTGCGAATAAAAGCAGAAGTACAATCTGCATCTCCAGGTGTTGCGATATTAAAAGGATCGGTTTGGCTAGCAGTACTTAGGTGCAGACTTTTGCTCGGAGGTAGAAAAAAATTCTCCTCAGATTCGGAAGCTACAGGATAAAGAATGCAAATACCAACGGGGTTTTGGGTATCGCAGCGACGTAAAACCCGCATTCCTTTTGAATATTGTTTAGCCCAATTACGCAGTATTTTAGCTATTCTGTGGGGTGCAGCGGTAGTTTTTTTGTTCATCCAATCATAGTTGCTCGCCAAAAAAGTCGCAGCGGGTATAGCGTCAGTACGGGGATTAAAGCTATCTGCAAAAAGCTTTGCTGACTGAGTAGGTTTTGTAGATTGATTGATATCTGGTAATGGGGAACAGATACGAATACAAATATTATTGCCGTCGAATTCCTTTTCAATTAATCCTAGAGCCACTAACTTATCAATCATCATTCCCGCCGCACGTTCGCTTCCTCTGTCTTCTTGGGCGTAAAATAGTTCGTTGGCTTCGCGGTGAGTACAAGGAACAAAACCTTGAGGTAAATCCAGTTCTGTTAAAGGTTTGACAGCAATTCCCAATTCTTGCTGCTGTTTGAGCAGTAAATAAGCCCATAACTTTACAAAACATTCAGATCGACGGCGTGTTAAACCTACTTTTCCTTTCAAAAGAGAAATATACTTAAGCCGATGTTCGATACAAAACCACTCATCAATACTCAGCAAATCCTTCACCGCAGCACTCCCCGGTAAATTTTTCTCATAATCAAGTTGCAATACAGTGATTATGAATCGATTAACCGTACTGTATTGCTTAATTTAAGAAAAACTTCACCTCACTTCAGGGAAATTCTCTAAACTTCACTGAAACTTCACTTACTTCAATAGTTTTTATGGGATTGCTGCTCAATCATTGCGAATGCAGAATCCCAACCATAACAATGCTGCTAAGAACTTAAAAGGAGATAAATTATGAGCGTTTTACTTTTAGAGCAGTATCAAAAAATTACATCTACCCAAAGAAGTAAATTTTATCACAGAAAAACCAAATCGGAAAATACACAGCCTGTATCTAAACTCGATCTAATGCAAGCTGTAATTGAAAGTTTTCTTGACGGAATTTTTATCCTGACAATACAAGGTGAGTTAGTTCATGCTAACGAGGGTGCGCTTCATATTTGTCAGCAACTAAGTGGAGGTATTGAGAAATTTCAAGTCCCCGATGAAATTCAACGTATTTGTCAGTCTTTAATTGAAAGTCGTCAATTATTTCCTCATCAAAACATATCAATTGAGTCAGAAATTGAGACATCTACATCAGTTAAAATCAGAATTCGCGCTCGATGGTTACAAGCAAATGAAAGTAATGAGAATTACTTATTAGTTACTTTAGAAGACCGCAAACAAACTAATCAGAGTATGGCGATTTCTGAAGCTATAAAATATGGTTTAACCGAAAGAGAATCTCAAGTTTGGCTGTTGCGTCGAGCTAATTATTCTTATCAAGAAATTGCCGAGGAACTTTATATTACCATTAATACCGTTAAAAAACACTTAAAAAATATTTACGCCAAACAACAGGAGACAGTTAATTAAATGGTATGACACCTAATTTTTCTCGAACTTCACTTAAAGGAGTAGCCCAATCAGATTCAATATCCCAATCAATTAATTTTTTCGCCATTTTGCCATTTTTGACAGTATGAATAACTTCTTGTAAATTACATTTATGTATTAGTAAACCAGCTAATACCAGTATGGCACTAGAAGGGCGAAAAACTTGAGAACGAGTAAAAGCTTGCAATATGAATTCATCATTTTTCGATGGAGAAAGCCCCGTAACAACGTGCCAAACATCATGAGTGCGCTGTATCCAATCTCCAGATTGTAGGGGTTCAAAACCATTTTCATCAAAAAAGCGGGCTACTTCTCTACCTAAAGTTCCTTCGGGAAGTTGGCGTAATTCTGACAAATTAATGTTTAATTCTCGTCCAGGATAAATCTGGGGATTTATCGTTTGAGCCATCTTTAAAATAAAGTCGAGATTTCCTTTCTCCATAGTTGAATTTTCAAATTTATTTGAGATTTTAAGTTTTCCTGGTTAATACGATCAAATTCGCGATTGAATCTCAAATTAATGGGCAAATAGTTGGTTATGTATCTATTTTACAAAAATTACTTTTGAAGCCAAGTACCCATAAGGGTACCTTTTTTATTTATATTTTTATTTATATAATTTGTATTCAGATTCAAAATATTGCAATATAGGTATAAGATTCCGATTATTTTCAGACTTTTTATTTATTTTTAAATTATCTTTCATGAGATTTTCTAATTCCCGCACAGTTACCTATAGCCCTGCATACACGATAGTTCCTACCTACGAATGTTTTAACAGATGCACTTATTGCAATTTTCGTACCGACATCGGCAAAAGTTCGATGCTTTCTTTATCAGCAGCAAAAGATATTTTCAAAAGACTCCAAAATAAAAATATTTGTGAAATATTAATATTGAGTGGAGAAGTTCATCCACATTCATCACGTCGCAAAGAATGGTTTAATCGCATTTATGATTTGTGCGAATTAGCATTATCAATGGGTTTTTTACCCCATACAAATGCAGGAATTTTAAGTTTTGAGGAAATGCAAAAGCTAAAGAAATTTAACGTTTCAATGGGGTTAATGTTGGAACAGCTAACACCAAATTTATTGCAAACAGTTCATAAACACGCACCAAGTAAATTACCAGAATTGCGGTTACAACAATTAGAGTGGGCTGGTGAATTAAAGATACCTTTTACAACCGGATTATTATTAGGAATTGGTGAGACAGAACAAGATTGGTGGGATACATTAGCAGCGATATCTCAAGTGCATCAAAAATATAAAAATATTCAAGAAGTTATCTTACAACCGCACAGTCCGGGAAGTCAACAAAGCTTTGATTTTCCACCTTTTAATCCACATAAATTACCACAAGTAATAGCTCAAGCACGGCAAATTTTACCAGCAGATATTACAATTCAAATTCCACCAAACTTAGTTAAAGATAAGCAATGGTTACTTGCTTGTATAGAAGCAGGTGCGAGAGATTTAGGGGGAATCAGTCCCAAAGATGAAGTAAACCCCGATTATCCGCATATTCAAGAAAAAGAGTTGCGGAAAATATTACAGCCAGCAGGTTGGGATTTGGTTGCTAGATTGCCCGTTTATCCGCAGTTTGATGAATGGTTGATGGGGGATTTGGAAGTGAATCTGAAAAAGTGGAGGAAGAGTTTGGATTTAATTACCAATATTTCTTCTGCTCCTGCATCAAATGACAATTAACAAGTACTTGCATCAGTTGTTCAATCCGAAAAGGTTTAGCAAGAAAATCATCGATACCAGATGCTAAATAATTTTCCTTATCGCGTAAGATTACACTTGCGGTTAATGCAATAATCCGGGGACGTACTGAGGGTTCGCATTCCTGACAAATGTATTGTGTTGCCGTCATACCATCCATTTGAGGCATTTGCATATCCATAAATACCACATCGTAGGGCTGACGACGCATTGCTGTAAGTGCTTCTAAGCCATTATTAGCAACATCTGCTTGATAACCCATTTGCTCTAACATTAAAGTTATCATTCTTTGATTAGTTGTGTAGTCTTCTACTAATAGTATCTGCAACGGATTTTTTTCGGCAATTGTAGTATTAATTACAATTTCAGATGGTTTTGTTTTAGTCCCCCATTCTTGGTGTAAATAAAGCATCTCCCATGGATGTAACAATTTGGTCAATATATAGCTTAGAAGCACTCAAAGTATTCAGTAAAAGATTAGCTTCATTTGTACCTTGAACTAAAGATTGTTCCAAACCCATTCGTTCTGTCACATCTTCAATTATTATCAATAGTTGATTACTAATTTGATTATTTTTGATATTATTACCAATACAAATATCAAGATAAATTAGATTTAGTGTTTGTTGAGTCCGAATCACTCCCTTTAGTTCAAAGCTCTCTTGTTTCCCCGCGATAATATCCTTAAGAATCATTTCAATTCCAAGGAATTCGGGAAAACTAATCCTGATATCTTTCCCCAAATCCACTTCATTAAAACTGTCAGCCAAAAATTTTATTTTGGGAGATAATTCAATAATCTGCCACTTTTCGTTAACAATTAAATATTCAATACGCCGTAATGATAATATATTTTTAGATACAGAGTTCATATTATTAAATCATTGAATGTGTGAAAAATTGAAATATTTTATCTATATTTGTCCCAGTTTTTACTGAAGTTTCATAATTTGAAACAAAACCATAATTATCTTTAATTTTATCTGCTTAACTTTAGTTTCTAAATCTAATGGAATTAAATTGGATAATTCCCTTTCAAAGTAACATCTCACTGGGGTAGATAAAGGTTTAACTCAACTTGGATTAAATCCTAGCTTCCAGTCTTGTCAGCATTAAGCAAACAGAATCTATCTATAGCACAAAGTTATTATTCCCACTTGTATGAAGTTTCTATCAGGGAAGACCAATATTTTTTTAACCGCTCTGTGAGAAAATTTAGCTGGTTCCCCTCTGTCACGGGATTGCCACATTTTTTAGTTAAAGTAATGAATGTAAACAACTAGAATTTCTTACAACTACTTGTTATCCCATTATCAAGACTTGGTATTACCATTTTTCTGAGATAATTTTATTTTTAAAAACTTAAATATTTTTTTAAATAACATCTACCATCTGGTTTATTTTTTAAATAACTAAGTTGTCATGGTGCATACAGAACTGATACCACATAAAGACATAATTGAAGAATTTAACACTTGCAGCAAAACTCAATATAGTGGCAAATTAAATATAAAATCTTCTAAAG
>NZ_JADEWL010000051.1 GCF_015207665.1 Plectonema cf. radiosum LEGE 06105 | reverse complement strand
TCCATTAATACCTCTTCTCACCGGACGCAGTGTAGGCTCAGCCATAGGACAAGGTAAAGCTAAAGTAATTACTAACGTCAATAATTTGCATCTGTTTAAAGAAGGAGATGTACTGATAACAAACCGTACTGACCCAGATTGGGAGCCAATAATGAAAAAGGCTGCCGCTATAGTAACCAATTCTGGTGGTCGCACTTGTCATAGCGCGATTATTGCTAGAGAATTAGGGATTCCAGCAGTAGTTGGTTGTGGAGATGCCACTACAACTTTAACAACTGGACAAGATATCACCGTTTCTTGTGCTGAAGGTGAAACAGGTAAAGTTTACCAAGGTTTAATACCTTATGAAGTAGAAGAAATACATTTGGAAAAATTACCCCATATCCCCACAAAAATCATGATGAATGTGGGTAATCCGGAAGAAGCTTTTGGCTTAAGTGCTATACCTAATGATGGTGTAGGACTAGCAAGAATGGAATTTATCATCGCTAACCATATCAAAACGCACCCATTAGCATTAATTAAATTTCATGAGTTAGAAGACAAATTTGAAAAATCAAAAATCTTTGAATTAACTCGTAATTACGAAGATAAAACCCAATTCTTTGTAGATAAATTAGCACGAGGAATCGGAACAATAGCCGCAGCATTTTATCCCAAACCTGTAATTGTCCGCTTGAGTGACTTCAAAACTAATGAATATTGCAATCTTTTAGGCGGAAAACAATTTGAACCCCACGAAGAAAACCCCATGTTAGGATGGCGGGGTGCTTCTCGTTATTACGATGCACGTTACCGCGAAGGTTTTGCTTTAGAATGTCTGGCAATGAAACGGGTACGTGACGAAATGGGTTTAACCAACGTGATTTTAATGGTTCCATTTTGCCGTACTCCCGAAGAAGGTCGTCGTGTTTTAGCAGAGATGGCTAAAAACGGTTTAATCCAAGGTGAAAACGGCTTACAGGTTTACGTAATGTGCGAATTACCTTCTAATGTTCAGTTAGCCTCGGAATTTTGCCAAGTCTTTGACGGTTTTTCCATCGGTTCTAATGATTTAACACAGTTAACTCTGGGTTTAGACCGAGATTCCCAATTAGTAGCCCATTTATTTGATGAACGTAACGAAGCAGTCAAACAGATGATAGCCCAAGCCATAACCACCGTCAAGCAACACGGACGAAAAATCGGTATCTGTGGACAAGCACCCAGCGATTATCCCGAATTTGCTCGCTTTTTAGTAGAGCAAGGTATTGATTCTATCAGTCTCAACCCAGATTCGGTATTGAAGACGCTTTTGGAAATTGCTTCACTTACTTGAGTTGACAGTTGACAGTTATCAACCACCAACTCCTAACTCCTAACTCCTAACTCCTAACTCCCAACTCCCAACTCCCAACTCCTAACTCCTAACTCCTAACTCCTAACTCCTAACTCCTAACTCCTAACTCCTAACTCCTAACTCCTAACTCCTAACTCCTAACTCCTAACTCCTAACTCCTAACTCCTAACTCCTGATTATGTTTAGTAAAATTTTGGTTTCTATTGACAATTCTCAAATGAGTACACAGGTTTTTGAACGAGCTGTGTTTTTAGCAAAATGTTCAGGTGCAAGCTTAATGTTGCTACACGTTCTATTTCCATCAGATGAAGTAGATGAAGATTATATTGAACCTTTATTTATTGCAGAATTGCAAACTGAAACTTACCCTTACCATAAAAATTTGAAAAATTGGGCAGAACTCAAGCAAAGTAGAGAAAATTGGTTGCGTTCTTTGTGTGATTCAGCAAATTCTTCTGGTGCCAAAACTGAATTTATTCTCAATACAGGTGAACCAAGTCGAATGATTTGTGATATGGCTCGTAGTTGGGATGCTGACCTGATTGTAATCGGTCGTCGCGGTCGTCGCGGTTTGAGTGAATTCTTTTTGGGTAGTGTCAGCAATTATGTACTGCATCATGCACCTTGTTCTGTGATGACAATCCAAGCACCTGCTTTTTCCAATACCGAAACATCTCAAAATTAAGAGGTGGAAGTTTCTAATTAAAAATTAGTAGTTGAAAATTCCAAATTGGAGATTAATAAAAATGGGTAGAGTAAACAAAAATCAGTTTTGGCTTGGTTTTTTGGGGTTTCTAGGATTTCTAGGATTTCTAGGTTTTACTCAGGATTCCCCTTGGCTGCTGTTCTATTTTACATTCTTTTCTTTTTTTAGTGCTTTTCGCTATCTCAGAGAAGAATTCAAGTATCTGGGACTCTTAGGAATAGTTGGCTTTATCATCGCAATATTGGGTGTGTTGGGTATTATTTCCATCTAATTCTGCGTCAAATCAGTTAATAGTTAATAGTTAATAGTTGAATTTTAAATTGTAAATTTTGAACTGAAAATCATTATGTCTAAACTATCAAATATTTGGAACATTAAAGACAGGAATTTTCCCACAAATGGTACAAATGAGGAAAAAATCAAATCTGTTAAAAATAACCTAATTCTTGATTAATTCCTGATTATTTATAGTACCAACAAAAAATATAGCGGTTTTCACTTGGGTGTAATACAAATTTACCTCACCCCCCCCAAAGCCTCCCCTCTCCAAGGCATCGGAGAGGAGAAGGGGGTGAGGTTTTAGTGTATTGAACTCAACTGAAATTTGCTATATTCATCAAATAAATCTCAGCTTTACAAGTCAACTCTTCTTTACAAGAATTAACAAAAAAATACCACCTATAAGAAACTAGTCTCTAGCAGTCCACCAAGGGAACTTTGCCTGGGGTTTATGCAATTTTACACTCACTACTCCCTGACCCCACGAGTACTATAAGATCAGCAGCCTTTATTATTAAGATGATATTGGCGATCGCGCGCGATGAAACTTGAAGTATCTGAGATATATTTTTTGTCTTACTAAATTTGTTACTAAATTTGTTACTAAAAATATTTACAAATAATATAAGTTATGATTAGATTAAAGCTTTCCAGTATAATCCCTGTATTAATTTTCCCCTAAATTTGTTCTGAGGCATTTAAGCTATGCATTTTAATGCCGAAAATGTTGATTTGCTTGCTTTAAGTAAAGTAATCAATACAACTCCAGCAGAAGACTGTTTTCGATTGTTGATCAATCACGTACCTGTAGGAATATTTCAAACTGATAATCAAGGAAAATGTTTATTTGTCAACCCGCGCTGGTTAGAAATTACCGGAATTTCTTCAGAAGAAGCGATGGGAGAAGGTTGGGCTAAGACTTTACATCCTGAAGACAAAGAAGAAGTTTTTTGCCAATGGTATGATGCAGCAGCCCAAGGACGAGAGTTTGCAATGGAATATCGTTTCTGCACGCCGTCTGGTAAAGTAACTTGGGTATTTGGAAATGCTGTGGCGATTTATAATCAAATGGGAGAGATTAGGGGATATTTAGGAACTCTTACCGATATCACCCAACGCAAGCAGGTAGAAGAACAACTACGACGCACCGAAATGCTGCTGCAAGAAGCGCAAAGAATCGCCAAAATGGGCAGTTGGTCTAGTGATTTGACTACAAATGAAAAATGGTGGTCTGAGCAATACTACCGAATCATTAACTTGAATCCCGGTGATGTAATGCCTGATGTCGAAACTCTGATAAATACAATCGTACATCCGGAAGACCGCGATCGCATTTATCAGATGGTAATGGCTTGCATTGAGCAGGGTATCCCTTACGAAACTGAAGTTCGCTTTTTACGTGCCGATGATAACATCGGTTATGTATTTATGTGTGGCAGGGTAGAACGGGATTCTCAAGGAAACTTACGTCGTTACTATGGCATTACTCAAGATATTAGCGAATATAAGCAAATAGAATTAGAACTGCGTGAAAATAAAGAACGCTATTGTTCTGTTGTCAAATCGATGCATGAAGGTATAGTAATTCAGCAAGCTGATGGTAGTATAATTTCCTGTAATGCCAGTGCAGAAAGAATTTTAGGGTTATCAACCGAGCAAATAAAGGGACGTACTTCTGTAGATCCCCGCTGGAAGACAATCCATGAAGACGGTTCTCCCTTTCCCGGTGAAAATCATCCAGCAATGATTGCGTTGCATACGGGTAAACCTTGTTCGGATACGGTGATGGGAGTTCACAAACCAAATGGAGAACTCACCTGGATTTTGATTAATTCCGAACCGCTATTTTTACCCGGAGAAACTATTCCTAGTGGTGCAGTTACTTCGTTTTCTGATATTACCCGACGCAAACAAGCCGAAGAAAAAATTGCCGAACAAGCGCAATTACTCGATATAACTACAGATGCAATTTTAGTTAGAGATTTAGACGGATATATTTCATATTGCAACCGCAGCGCCGAGCTAATATATGGCTGGAAAAAACAAGAAATCATCGGCAAGACAGCCAACGAGCTTTTATATGCAGAAATTTCATTAGAATTAGAAGAAGCACTTCACAAAGTTGTTGAAACTGGTTCGTGGCAAGGAGAATTGCACAAAGTTACTAAAACAGGTAAAAATATTATCGTTGCTAGCCGTTGGACATTAGTCCGTGACGAAGCCGGAAACCCCGAATCAATCCTGACTGTAGATACCGATATTACCGATAAAAAGCAACTGGAAAATCAATTTCTCCGCACCCAGCGCTTAGAAAGTCTGGGAACTTTAGCAAGCGGTGTCGCTCACGATTTGAATAATATACTCACACCGATTTTGGCGATCGCGCAACTGCTACCGTTAAAATTGAGCAGCCAAAATCCAGATTGCAGCGAAATGCTGGTGATGTTAGAAAACAGTGCTAAACGTGGTGCCGATTTAGTTAAGCAAATCCTCACATTCGCTCGCGGTAATGAAGGCAAGCGCACGGTATTACAAGTCAAACATCTGTTGAAAGATATCGAACAGTTTGCCAAAGGAACATTTGCCAAATCAATTGCAATTCAAAGAAATCTACCGCAAGACCTATTGACAATTTCCGCAGACCCAACTCAAATATATCAAGTATTGATGAATTTGGTTGTCAATGCTCGCGATGCGATGCCGAATGGTGGAACAATAACTATTGCCGCGCAAAACCAGTATATTGATGAAAGCTACACCAGAATGAACATCGAGGCAAAAGTTGGTAACTACGTTGCAGTCATAATTACCGATACCGGAACAGGTATTCCTGCAAAAATTATCGAGCGCGTTTTTGAACCGTTTTTTACCACCAAAGAACCAGGAAAAGGGACAGGATTGGGTTTATCAACTGCGATCGGCATTGTTAAAAACCACGGTGGTTTTATAGAAGTAAGCAGTAAGTTGGGAAAAGGTAGTCAATTCAAAGTATATTTACCTAGCACCCAGGAAACCACAATCGAAGCAACAGAAGAAAATGCAGTGCAAATCGGCAACTCAGAACTGATTTTAGTAGTAGATGACGAACCAGCAATTTGTGAAATTATTAAAACTACCTTGGAAAGTCATAATTTTAATGTGTTTACAGCGGTTGATGGGATTGAAGCGATTTCAACATATGTTCAAAATCAAAAGAAAATTCACCTTGTATTAATAGATATGATGATGCAAGAAATGGACGGAGCAACAGCCATAATGACTTTACAACAGCTGAACCCGCAAGTTCAAATTATTGCCATGAGTGGATTAGCTTCTACTGAAGCCTTAATCCAAGCCGCAGGTACTGGAATTCAAGGGTTTTTAGCTAAACCATTTACGAAGTCGGATTTGTTGAATACTATCAATGGGGTGTTAAATAGTGACTAGTACAGCACGGCGTAAATCAAGCAACCATTTAAAATGCTTGAAACCCTTATCCTATAATATTTTTGACTTTTGACGAACGCGCAGCGGTACTAGTAGTCTATTTCATTAAATTTAAATGTTTGTAGTTGGGCTTCAGCCCTTAATTTGAGCGATAAATCGCAACTACGAACCCATCAGAACTAATGAAAAGAACTACTAGTCAGGAGTTATGGATTGAATTTTAGATTTTGAATTGTCTCTCGAAGCCTTTATCATTCAATCAAAATATTTTTTCAGTTATTTTCGATACAGTTGCAAAAGATAAATTTGATATTTTAGCGGTGATACTTTAGTGTATATACTTATTTTTAGGTTTTTAATGTGATTAATTGTACTGACAAAGTGAGCAGTTAAAAATCACAGAAGTCGGGTTTTTACTAATGACGAACCATTAGATACTGACCATTACCATTGTATTCTCCCTGGCAAGTCGCAAAAATCGTTCCTAGCATAAGTAAATAAAAACGCCATATCCTACGGAATTTCTCATAGTCCATACCATAATCTAGGGATTTGATAGTCTCTTGATAATGGTCAAATCTTTGTAACCACATTGTCAAAGTTTTATGATAATTCATCCCATTTATATACCACCGATCGACTGTTTTTAAATCGCGATTATGGCTCGGAATCGCATCATAATTCCAGTAACGACCGTGAGGGAAAATGTACTTGTGTGTAAAACCCGATGACATATGATTGGGAATACGGACAGTGATAATATGAATAAATACTTTGCCATCACTTTTGAGAAAAGAGGCTAATTTCTCAAGAGCATTTGTCAGATTTCCAATATGCTCAAAAACTCCGATTGAAAGAATTTTGTCAAATTTTTCAATAAATTTTACTTCGTTAAAATCACCTTCGTAAAGAGTGAATCGATCTGAACTCAGGTAACTTTGAGGGTTTTGCATTTTGTGACGTATATACTCGCATTGTCGATGACTTAAGTTCAGCCCTGTAAACCGTACATTGGGGAACTTCGACATAATGTAATTAGCCACACAACCCCAACCACAGCCTAAATCTAAAATATGGTCGCCGTCAACTATCTCTAGTCGCTCAATCACCTGATCAATCATGTGCATTTGGGATTGTTGTAAATCGGTAGCTCCATCTTCCCATAATCCCATACTGTATTTCGGATAAATAACTTGCCAATCCCCCAACATTAGATTTAGCATCTCTTGGGGTAAGTCATACTGTATCTTCATCAGTTCTTGCGAAGATTCAGCCAGAGAATCTGATTCCTTTAATACCCATTCGTAGGGAGCCAACAAACCGGGACAATGTTGAAATAAAATAGGCATCGACGTGTGCAACAGCCTTTGAAACATTGAATCCGGTATTTCTAAACCATTAATATAGGCGAATGCTAATGCCATTTGAGTCGTATTAAAAACTCTGGCTATTCCTCGCGTTGCTTTGTAGGCAATTGGAGTTTTGAGAGACATATCTCCCATAATGGGAATATACTGTTGGATGTCTGAAAATACATTAGTAGAAGTCATTTGATTTATCTCTAATTAGATTAGAATTGTTGTTTCTAGCTGAATGTCACGCTTGTGAAGTTATACCTTTTAGAGGATGTTTGAAAACTCTAAATTATTAATAGTGTTGGCGAATGCAATATGTTCTGCGGACAAGCGGAGCAAACGCGGCTACACAGACAAAACCCACCTCCGTGAGTTTAAAATCCTGATTTTTTTTAGTCTGCTGCCACGGCGGACTTCGCTTGTGTACTAGCGAATTATATTCGCCCAATACTTTTCAAACATCCTCTTAGCCAGACTGCTTTTCAGGTTCATGCCTGTAAACTCATCTGTGGAGGCTCTGACTTCTTTAGACTTGATTCAAGACGACAGCCCACAAAAATGCGTTTCTAGCCTCCAGGCTAGGAACAAGACCACATAAGAGTTTTAAGTTAACATAATTATATAAAAGAAAGAAGTGCAAAAAATCTATCTTCAGGATAGCTGCCCCCAGCTAAAACACACAGATAGATTTTTTGCACTCATAGAAATAGAAAGGAACTTCTAAGAGGAACATCTTCAAAAACCAGATTTAATCAACAAATTGACATCAATTTTATTACTGTTTATTGCTCTTTTTATTACACCTCCTCTGATGGCTGATAAATTATCGTTTCTTTCTAAAGTATGATTTAAGCAAGGATTATCTCTAAAAATAGTACCATTAAGGTATTATCCAAAAGAGATAGCAGCTTCCAGAGAGCAAGCCGAATTTTTTTTTACTCTTACCTATAAAAATTACCCCAAAAATGTGAGAAACTTGTGAGGAAAACTAAAAATATTCAAAAAATCATTTTTTCAATAAATAGCTTTAAGAGACGGGGCGTATTGCTACGTCTCTACATTATTAACCGTTATTAAATCATTCTTCCTCGTAGATAGTCAAAGTTTTTGGTTTACACTTCTTAACAGAAGCCGAGATTCCCAAAGCTTTTTCCTCAATCAAATCTTCCACATAACCATCTTGATTAAGTTTAGCTTCTTGAGGATTATCAAAAGGACCGAAGTAATAAATACATTTGGGTTGATCCGTTTGAATTTTGATCCAATACGGTGTATTTGAATTATTGAAAAAAGCAAAATTCTTTAAAAAAGAAAGATTATTTAAAAGAGGAAGATTCATGGCAAATTGTACTCCTGAATTATTTGTCTAGCTATTTTTAAGATTGCTTGATATTCTTCGTCTGTTAATTTTTTACCCGTCTCAATACTTTTATCCGCTGACTTACCTACATCTATAGCGGTAAATATAGCTTTTTGAAATAAGTCTGGAGACAGATATATTTGACCGTCTGTAATAGAAATAAAGTTAGTGGGAATCGCCGTTTTCCCCGCTAACTTGTATCTCACAATCAACTCTCACTGTTCTTTACCCATAGGAATTAGGGCATCCTTTAAACCAGTTTGTAAAGGTTCCTTGACTGGAGCGCGGTTGATAATTAGTGGGGCTTTTCGTTCTAAAGAACGATGTTTGGTAATTTCAATACTTTTTCTAAAGCATTACCCATGACACATCCACAATTCTAGTCAAAGTGCCTTTTCTACTCTCGTTTCCATTTGATACCGGAGATAACACCTTCACAATTTCCCCATAATGTTTTTTTACTATAAAGAAAGATTATGTTAACGGAAAATCAAAAACTTAACAATGTTTTTTACTTAATTGAGATTTAGATAGATTATGAAAATCCAAATAGTTGCAGTAGAAATTCCGGAAGATTGTAACATTATCATTGGTCAAAGTCATTTCATCAAAACAGTTGAAGATTTACATGAGGTGATGATTCAACAAGTAACACAAGTTAAATTTGGATTAGCTTTTTGTGAAGCATCAGGAGATTGCTTGGTTCGGCTGTCGGGAAATGACAAATTTTTACAAACAGTTGCTCAGAAAAATGCTTTAGCGGTAGCTTGCGGACACTGCTTTATTATTTTACTTAAAAATGCTTATCCGATGAACTTTCTCAATACTATTAGACAAGTTCCTGAAGTTTGTACTATTTACTGTGCTACTGCTAATCCGGTAGAGGTAATTGTTGTAGAAACTGATCAAGGGAGAGGTCTTATTGGCATTGTTGATGGATTTTCTCCCAAAGGTGTAGAATCTTCTCAAGATATGATAGAACGCAAAGATTTTTTACGTCAGATTGGATATAAACTTTGATTTATCTGATTGAATATATTTAATCAAATTCTTGGTAAGAATTTAAATATATAAAAGACGTTGCAGTGCAACGTCTCTACATTATTATGATGTGTTAACAATTAACAATTATTTATTTGACATCGATTTTCACGGTTTTATGTTTCTCACCTTCAAGTTTGGGTAACTTAAGGCTAAGAATACCATTTTTGTATTCTGCTTGCACTTTGTCATTTTGAACGTGAGATGGTAAAGGAATATTTCGCTCAAATCTACCGTAGTGGAATTCCGAGCGTATCATACCTTTTTCTTCTGTCTTTGTTTCCGATTTGCGTTCTCCGCTAATAGAAACAGAGCTGTCTGTGACTTCAACACTCAAATCTTTAGCTTCCATTCCTGGAATTTCTAATTTGAGCCGAATGTCCTCAGCAGTTTCTTCCATTTCTGCCGAAGGTATATAATTGAGTGCAGAACCTCCGTTACCACTTGGTATTAACCGTTCCATCAAGCGATTCATTTGCCGTTGCATTTGATCTATAGTCCACATTGGCTCTCTAGAAAAAGGTTGCCAAGTTTCTATTTCTTGAAAAGGTTCCCAACGAGTAATTGGCATAACTTTGCCTCCTCCGGATTTCTTATTTCAAGGTTTTGAAATCTTTCACTTTAAGAGTAGAAAAAAAATTTGAGGAAGTTGTGAGGAAACTAATCATAGAAGTCGGCTTTTTAAGATAAATCTTTCTAACACCCTGATAATCTCAGTAAAAACCCGACTTCTTACCCCCCATCAGGATAATCATAGAAGTCGGGTTTTTAGGATAAATCTCTCAAAACCAGATAATCCTCTTAAAAACCAGACTTCTCAAGACATTTGATACCAGGGTACGGCATGAACATAAAGTTCTTGCTGTTGAGGTAATGAAAGATAATAACTAAACCAGCTACAAGCTAAACGAGCAACTTCATCTAAAGCACCTGGTTCATTAAATTGTTGAGAAGCGCCAGGGATAATTTCTAGCTGTTTTTTCGATGCTTGAATATGAGTGAAGGCATCTTGATTCATGGCAATTAATGGTAAGTCATTTTCACCCACAATCAGTAAAGTTGGAGCTTGTACATAATTGAGAACATCTGATGTTAAACAGGTTTCTCCACTGCGGGAAACTATTGCTCCTACAGACATTGGACGTTGTGCTGCTGCAATTAATGCTGCTCCTCCACCAGTGCGATCGCCAAAATAGCCGATTTTGAGATTACTGGTACTGGGGTTATCAAGCAACCAATCAGTGACACCAATTAATCTTTTTGCTAAAAATTGCACATTACTACTGCAATGCTTGCTGCGTAAATCGATGGCTTCTTCTTCACGAGTTAGTAAGTCTACTAATACAGTTCCAACCCCTGCTGTTTGACGCAACACATGAGCAAGGTAGCGATTGCGAGTACTGTAACGTCCAACACCGTTACCATGTGCAAATATAATAATGGAACGAGCATTTGATGGTACTACTAATTCAGCCTGCAATTTTACAGCACCGATTGCAATTGAGGCGATTTGTTCTTGAACATTGCTTAAAACATTACTAATCATTGTTTTACCCTCCGAAATCCCCATTTATGATGTGAGTCTCAAAAATTTTTATTTATCTATTTTTATTTATAGAGAAATAATTTGAAGATTTTGTGAAGATGCAGTTTTTTGTGGGTTTGGCTTGTCCTCACAAGTTCCTCAAATTATTTTCCTAATTTAAAAATAGAGCCAATAATATTGGCTCGCTAAGCAAAGTCGTTATCGCGATCGCAGGGAGCAAATATATGTCTGAAAAAAACTGGCATCTACCCAAAGAAATAAATCATCTACGCCATCAGATGAATCATTTATTTGATGAGTTGGTTCATGGAAATACACAAAAGACTAATAATCATGCTTTAAATTCTATTCCTCAAGTAGAAAATGCAACATGGCAACCAGCGATCGAAATCAAAGAAACAGATTCATGTTTGATTTTACAAGTCCAAGTACCTGGTATAGAACCGAAAGATTTGGAGATTCATGTAAGTAAAGATGCGGTTTCTATTGCTGGGGAGCATGAAGAACAAAAAGTTCATTATGAAACAGGAATATACCGTTCTGAATTTAATTATGGTCATTTTCAACGCATAATACCCTTACCTATATGTGTTGAACACAAACAGGTAAAAGCCGAAATTCACAATGGACTTTTAACTTTAAATCTACCAAAAACTCATACAGAAAAACATGATGTCATCAAAATTGATTTGACTATGGAAGAGAGAGCAAGAGAAGCAATGGCTCAACAGCTTCAACATCAAGAACATATCCAAGAAACAATGCACTCTCGTACTGCTTCAGAGTTAGAAAATCCTAATCATGCTGGAATTACAGAACAAGCAAGAGTTGAAATGATAAAACAACTTCAGCATGATGAACTACTAGAAGAAAATATGCATTATCGCACAGAATCGGAACTTGATGCATCTTCTTCTAGTAGTTGAATAAAAATACCAGAATATACAGGGTGTTTTCTGTTTTGATGAGGTATTGGGGTCAATTTTCAATCAAATAATTTACTCATCAAAAGTGTAGGAGAACAATTATGAAAACCCAAAATACCCGTCCCGTTCAACAAAATATCTTCATCATTTACATACTATTATTACTAAGTTTAGTTGTGAGTGTGGTTTGGTTGAATGGGTTAGATTCTAATGGAAATTCTACTTCTACAGAAACAATTCCCACTCCCACATCTGAACAAGTCAAAAAATCACCCATATCGAAAAACAACAATACAGTTCCAAAACCAACTATCCCATTTACAATTCCCAAACCAACAGAAAAATTAACTGCAAAACAAAATCCACTCGTTGTAGAGTTACAGCCAAAAGCCTATTTCTTACAAGTTGAAGGTGAAGAAATAAACTTAGTTCCACAACCAGTTACTATTGGAAAAGGAACATCAAAGGAAGTCGCATTACAGCAAACTTTAAATCACCTTTTGAGTAATCACCAAAACAATCAATTTAGTTCGACAATTCCCCCAGGAACTAAATTATTAGGGTTACAAATTAACGAAACAGGAATTCATGTCAACCTATCCGATGAATTTCGCTATGGTGGTGGTTCAAGTTCAATGATTTATCGTGTAGCTCAAGTACTTTACACTGCTTCAAGTCTGGATTCCGAAGCTAATATTTACCTTTCTGTTGAAGGTGAATTGTTAAATGAAGAAAATCCCCTTGGTGGTGAAGGAATAATTTTAGCAGAACCGTTGACAAGACAACAATTTGTCAAAGATTTTTCGATTAATTAAAATGGAGAATTTATTATGTCTATTACATCTAAAACTCGGCAAATGATTAAATCAATTGTAGAAATTCCCCAAAAATTGATTAATTTGACTACCAATGGAGTAACTAGAATTTTTAGCCCCAGCGATGATGACTATCCAAAATCGGGAGTACAACCCTACGAAGGTGATCCCACCAAGAGTAGGGATTAGGGAATAGGGAATAGTCAACAGGCAACGGGGAACAGTAGACATCTCCGAAAAAGAATGTAGAGACGCGAAATTTCGCGTCTCTACAAGGTTTCTGGATGACAGTTGTTTTGAGCGTGTAGTGGGATATTTGACTATCCCTTTTAAGCAAGTCTTAAAGAATCTGCCTCTTTTTAAAGGGCAGAGTGTCAAATCCGCATTACTCTCCATTGAGATTCCCTATTACCTATTACCCATTCCCTTTTAATTCACTTTTGAATCACATTTGTTTATAATATTAAATGCAAAGGCTCACTGATTAGCTAAAAACTACAACAACAGCTAATAGTCTTGAATTTACACTGCCAATGCTAAATATTAGATAAAAGCAAATAAGATGACAGCAACATCCCAAGAGATTATTAGATCAACTCAATGGCATCATCTGTCTGTAGAAGAAGTAACTCAACATTTAGATACTCATTTAGAAACTGGTTTAACTTCTTCTGTTGCAGCAAAAAAACGAGAACATTTTGGTGCAAACGAACTCAAAAGCAAACCTGGAAAAGGTCCATTGTTAAGATTTCTTTTGCAATTTAACCAACCTTTGTTATATATCTTATTAATTGCCGGTGCAATCAAGGCATTTTTGGGACAATGGGTGAACGCTGGGGTAATCTGGGGTGTTACTTTAATTAACGCCATTATTGGTTTTGTGCAAGAATCCAAAGCTGAAAGTGCGATCGCAGCTTTAGCTTCTTCAGTAAAAACCGATGCAACCATCATTCGCGATGGTCAAAAAATGCAGATTCCATCAACGGAGTTAGTACCAGGAGATATAGTACTACTTGCTTCTGGAGATAAAGTACCCGCTGATTTGCGTTTGGTGCAAGCACGGAATCTACAAGCTAATGAATCAGCACTCACAGGTGAATCAGTTGCAGTTGAAAAAAATCCGCAACAGCTAAATCTAGATGCAGCTTTAGCAGAACGCACGAATATGGCTTATGCTGGTAGCTTCGTAACTTTTGGCACTGGTAAGGGTGTTGTTGTTGCGATTGGAGATGCTACGGAGACAGGACGCATTTCCCAGTTAATGGAGCAAGGAAACGCTCTAAAAACTCCATTAACCCGCAAATTTGACAAATTTAGCCGTACTTTACTCTACATAATTTTAGGAATAGCAGCATTGATGTTTGCTGTGGGGCTGGGATATGGCTACTCTTGGGCAGAAATGTTTGAAGCTGCGATCGCCTTTGCTGTGAGTGCGATTCCGGAAGGATTACCAGCAGTAGTTACGGTTACACTAGCTATCGGTGTTTCCCGTATGGCGCGTCGTCATGCAATTGTTCGCAAATTACCAGCAGTGGAAACCCTCGGTGGTGCTACAGTCATTTGCTCTGATAAAACTGGTACACTAACTGAAAATCAGATGACAGTACAAGCAATCTATGCCGGAGGTGAAGATTATACTGTTACTGGTGTAGGTTATGACCCCCAAGGAGAAATTTTACTTGATGAAAAACCAGTAAACTTGGATGATTCATCTGTTGTTGCAGAATGTATCAAAGCTGGATTGCTATGTAATGATTCGCACTTAGAAAAAAAAGACCAGCAGTGGCAGGTGATTGGCGATCCAACAGAGGGAGCATTGGTAGTAGTTGCCAATAAAGTTGGATATGAACGCAATAGTTTAGAACAGGAAATGCCCAGATTGGATGTTATCCCCTTTGAATCTGAGTTCCAATACATGGCGACTTTGCATTCATCCCACAATCGCAACTCAAGACTTAAAACTATCTACGTTAAAGGTTCCGTTGAAGCAATTCTCAAACGTTGTCAACAAATGTTGAATTCCCAGGGAAATGTTGCTCCTGTAGATGCACAAAGAATACATCAAAAAGTTGATGCAATGGCGAATCTTGGTTTACGGGTATTAGCCTTTGCCAAAAAATCCCTCTCAGATGGAGAAACCTTAAATGGAACATCTTTAGAACATACAGATATTGAAAATGATTTGATTTTCTTGGGATTGCAGGGGATGATCGATCCGCCAAGAGCAGAAGCCATCAAAGCTGTGAAAGCCTGTCAAGAAGCTGGTATTCAAGTAAAAATGATTACAGGCGACCATGCGGTAACTGCCCAAGCCATTGCTGAAAGTATGGGCTTTAATAACAATCGTGAAGTTCTGGCTTTCACAGGAAACCAACTTGCTCAAATGGAAGAATCAGAACTTGCCACAGCGGTAGAAGATGGGGCTGTATTTGCCCGTGTGGCACCAGAACAGAAACTGCGTCTTGTGGAAGCATTACAATCCAAAGGCGAAGTTGTAGCCATGACAGGGGATGGTGTCAATGATGCACCTGCTCTGAAACAAGCAGATATTGGGATTGCTATGGGCGGTGCAGGTACAGAGGTGGCAAAAGAAGCCTCTGACATGATTTTAACCGATGATAATTTTGCCTCCATCGAAGCAGCAGTTGAGGAAGGGCGCACTGTTTATCAGAATTTGCTCAAAGCGATCGCCTTTATTCTCCCAGTTAATGGTGGTGAATCGATGACGATTTTGATTAGTGTACTGCTTGCTAGACAATTGCCGATTTTATCTTTACAAGTTTTGTGGTTAAATATGGTTAATTCTATTGCCATGACTGTACCTTTAGCTTTTGAGCCTAAGTCTGTTGGGGTGATGCAAAAACCACCCCGGAACCCACGTGAACGGTTACTTTCCCCAAGTTTAGTTAAGCGTATCCTGGCAATTTCTATTTTTAACTGGATTTTAATTTTCGGCGTATTTGAATGGATACAACAAACCACAGGAAATATAGATTTAGCTCGAACAATGGCAATTCAAGCTTTAGTAGCAGGAAGAATTTTTTATCTTTTAAGTATTAGTCAATTAGGAATTGGTATTTTCAATAAACTTCGTGGTATCAATCATCAAGTTAGGGATGCCTCAGCAATTGGAATTGGAATTGCTTTAACTATAGTTTTGCAAATAATTTTTAGTCAATGGAATTTAATGAATCTGTTGTTTTCTACTGCACCACTGAATTTAAATCAATGGTTAATTTGCTTGGTTGTTGGATTGCCAATGATTCTAGTAACTATGGTGGTAAATCGTTTTGACCCCATTAATTAGAGTTAAATTATTAAAGCAATAACGTCATGGGAGAAAAGCAGCTTAGAAATTAGAGGATTCCTATTAACGCAGAGAGACGCTAAGGTATACGCAGAGAAACGCAGAGTTTTTACTGGTATGTGATTAAATATTTTTTTACTCACGGATTCCTCACAATCTTTGTTTAGATTAAAAGTATAGAGAAGATGATTTCAAGGGTTTCAATGTTTTCTCTAAGATGAGTTAATTAAATTATTTTTATGTAGGAAATTAACTCGTCTATAACCCCACTGCATTGTATTAGAAACCTTAATAAATACATTGAGAGGAAAGAAAATTATGCAACTTCAAGAAAGAAATGAACAGGAAAACAATCACCTGATTGATGTAAATAATCTTCCTACATTTTCCATCGCGGAACTAACATCAACGAGGTTGAGTAAACCAACTTTAAGAAAGGGAGATACTGGAGAAGCAGTTGAAGAACTGCAAAAACTCTTGAAATACTGGGAACTTTATTATGATGTAATCGATGGTATCTTCAGCGAATATGTTGAATGGGCTGTCAAAGCATATCAACATCGTGTTTACTTGGAAGAAGATGGTATCGTCGGTTCATTAACTTGGAAAGCACTTTATAGCGGCGCTCCTCCTGTTCCACCTATCCCAGTTCTCAGTCGTGGTAGTACTGGTAAGTACGTGAGAATGGTTCAAAGAACCTTATCACTACACGGTTACTATAGCTTTAATATAGACGGTGATTTTGGTTCAATTACAGAAGTAGCAGTGAGAAAATTCCAATTGGATATGGCTTTACCTCAAGATGGAGTCGTAGGTCCTCGGACTTGGCACGCTCTGAGTAAAGTATATCATTAGAAATATCCTGTCTAGTTCTGTTCTAAGTCAATGCTTGGATAATACAGATTCATATACAAAAGCGGCGTTAGTTATTCAAGCATATGAAACTTTTGATTACAAAAAGCAATCGTGATTTTCCTGAAGAATCACGGTTGCTTTTAGCTATGTAGTTATCCTGGATTTCTCACAAATAAGTGGTAAGCTTTGAGTGGCGGATTGATGTTCCCACTACTCACTCCAACTTCCTTCTTGTTTGTGAGAAATGCGGGTTATCTGTATCCAAAAAAAGCTCAATTAATTGTTAATTTGCTTTCGGAACACTCACAACTTCCTCAAATTATTCTTATATAACAAAAACAGAGGGTTCAGAGGTGATTTAATTTTAATGAAACAACGATTAAGAAGTCGGGTTTTTGACTTAAGTGCTTAGGCAAAATTAATTATATATTGTCCGAAGCGAGGAACGAAGCATAAGCCCTCCGGGCAGGCTGAGTCCCAAGCGACACGCTAGGCGTTTACGCAGTATAGCGAAGCTAAAGCCAACGCAAGGATTTCAACGTTTCGGAATGTCTAATTAATTTTGCACAACTACTTAAATATCTGTAACACAAGACAATTTTTATAAAAACCCGACTTCTCACCTTCCCCAAACAAAGAAAATACCACAGAGGTGGATTATGTTGAGAGCAGCAGACATTATGACTACAGATGTTGCCACTATTCGCAGTTCCGCAACTGTGGCAGAAGCAGTTAAATTAATGCAATCAAGAGGATGGCACGCATTAATTGTAGAACGTCGTCATGACCAAGATGCCTACGGCATTATTACTGAAGCAGATATAGTTTATAAAGTAATTGCTTTTGGTAAAGACCCTAGCAAAGTACGGGTGTATGAAATAATGAGTAAACCCTGTATAGTAATCAATCCTGATTTGGGTGTGGAATATGTAGCGCGGTTGTTTGCCCAGTATCACTTACTCCGCGCACCCGTGATTCAAGGAGAATTGATGGGTATAATTTCGCTAGTCGATATCATTAATGAAAGTAAATTTCTGGAGTTACCTAGGGTAGTGGTATTAGAACAAGAACTCCAGGATGCAATTAGAAAAGCCCGCCTTGCTTGTAGTCAAACTTCTCCTCGCTCCGAAGAATGTGCCGCAGCTTGGGATATTGTCGATGAACTACAAGCTGAGTTAGCCCATCAAGAAGCCAAAAAAATTCCTAAAACAGCTTTTGAAGAATATTGCGAAGAGTTTCCAGAAGCAATGCAAGGACAGATGTACGATGATTGGTGCAGCGGTTAATCAGTTAGGGGTTAGGAGTTAGGGGTTAGGAGTTAGGGGTGAGGAGTTAGGGGTTAGGAGTTAGGGGTGAGGGGTGAGGGGTTAGGAGTTAGGGCTGAGGAGTTAATAATTTTACATCTTCCTTCTTCTTCCCTTGAGACTTTATAGAAATTCAAACAGCTATAAATCAGGAATCAGCCATGAAGTATTTGAGAAAAAACTGGTTATATTTGGTATTAATCTCAATTTTGAGTGCTATTTTATTTTCAACAATGGCTTTGGCACAGGCTGACATCAATATTAACAACGATAATATTATCCGAGTAGGCGGTGATGTCAGGGTTACGAAGAATACAGTTGTAGAAAATGCTCATGCTATCGGGGGAGATGTAACTATTGAAGAAGGTGCAAGAGTCAGACAAACGGCGATCGCCATTGATGGAGATGTAATTTTACAAAGAAATGCCCGTGTTGATGGTGATGCTTATGCAGTGGGAGGTGAAGTAATTGCTGAAGAAGGAGCTAATATTGCTGGTTCCTCCGGTACACTTAGCGGATGGGGAGTTTATGGTGCGAAAAGAAGAGGAATTAATAGCTTTGTAGTCCGATATTTTTTTGGTAGTGCTTTTCATATCTTTAAAATCATTTTAGGCGCTATTTTCGGTGTTTTAATTATTAAGTGGCGACCTAATTTTCTACCTAGTTTAGCAACTATCCTGAATCGATATCCTCTACAAAGTGGTTTATGGGGTTTAGGTGGTTTGCTCGCCGTAATTGTATCAATAATTTTGTTAACAATTACCTTAATTGGAATTCCGTTATTACCCTTAGTTGGTTTGATGATTTACGTTGCAGTGATACTCGGAACTCTCGGTGTAGCGCTGTGGCTGGGAGAACAAAGTATGAAAGAAACAGAAAAATCGACCGTACAAAAATTTCTGATCGGAATGCTAATTTTAGGTTTAATCGGTTTAATTCCATTATTAGGCGGATTAATCATGTCAGTAGCCAATATTTTTGGTTTGGGTGTATTACTGTTTTACTTATTAGATAATCGTCGTGATAGAAAAGTGCTGGATAATTGATTCCTACATTTTAATAAATATCTGATAAATAGTCTCAATAAGCCATAAAAATATCACGATTTATTCACATTTTTGGTTTAATTTAATCATTAGGATATTGTGAAAAATCAAAATGATTTTGAAAATTTTAATAGTTATTACTGCATTAATTGCTTTCTCATTAATCGCTCTTTATCTTAATTTTTTAACAGAGCGTAAGCAAGTAAATAAAATTTGGCATTCTTTAGAAACAAGTTCGAGTAATAATATTTTTACTACGGAAATGGTTGCAGAATTGCCGCAACCCGTACAGCGTTACTTTCTCCACGCAATTGAACCAGGAACTCTCTTAGCTAAATCTGTAAAATTGAAAATGAATGGTAGTTTTAGGTTATCAACAGATAAATCTTGGCTACCCATGGAAGCCGAACAAATTATCCGCGCATTCAAAGGATTTGTTTGGCAAGCCAATATTGGTAGCGGTTTAATTAAATTTATCGGCGGTGATTATTATTTTAATAATTTTGGTCGAATACGGTTTTCTATATGGGGAATTATCCCAGTTGTAAATGCTCATAATCAAGATATCACTCGTTCTAGTATTGGTAGACTCGTGGGAGAATCTTTCTGGCTACCTTCAGCTTTATTACCACAAAATTGTGTAAGTTGGCAGGTAATTGATGATAATACTATTGAAGCAAATATGAAAGTTGATGACGAATCTGTTACCCTAACATTTGTTATAGACTCAAACGGTAAGCTGTTAAAAATGTCTTTACCGCGTTGGGGAGATAAAACTGAAGATGGTAGCTATACTTATATTCCTTTTGGTGGAGAAGTCTTAGAAGAACGGACATTTGGAGGATTTACAATTCCTTCTCAAATAAATGCAGGTTGGTGGTTTGGTACAGACAAATATTTTGATTTTTTCCGCGCAAATATTGAACAAGCAGAATTTTTTTAAATCTCAATGTTTATATCTTAAATCCTTCTGATTGAGGAATATTTACTTGGAACACTTTGTTATCTTCGTGACAAATCTGCTGAATAATATTACGTCCTGACATGGCAACTACTGGCAAGCTTCCACCCGGTTCTACCCACTGCCCAACCATGTAAAAATTACTTAAATTTGGTAGAGTTTTAGGTATACCAGAAATCATCATTCCCATTGTCTGTTTAGTTAGCAACCAACCACAACTTGAACCTTGCCAATTCCCCGTATAGCGTTCGTAGCTCATTGGTGTAGCGACATCAATATATTCAATATCAGCTTTAATACCGGGATAAAACTCTGCTAATAAATCAATTAAAATACCCGATTCTTGGATTTGCTCGGCATCATAAATTTTTCTTCCGTAAATTCGCTGCCAATAATCATATGATGTTTTCAACATTACGATTAAAACTGACTTCCCCGGTGGAGCTAACGAAGGATCAAAGCAGTAATGTTTTACACTAATTTCCCTGCACTCCTCACCAGCAATTACTACTGGTTGATTTAGTAAATAAGTTACCCAGTGGGGTTCTTTTGACAAATCGCGGTTAACACCCAAAGATACTTGTAATTGCGAGTGTACAGGGAAATAACCGTCATAAAGCATCTCCATTTCTTCGTCTACGTATTCACCCCGAAGTAAGTCAAACAATGTACCGCGTCCATCACAAGCAGAAATAACGCGTAAGCGAAGCTTTCCGAAGGAATCGCTTTGATATGATTCGTTATTATACAGTCGCACACCAATTGCTGTATCGTTCTCCACTAACACCCGTTCGACTTGAGAATTATAGTAAATTTGACCACCTAATTCCAAATAGCGCTTTTCGATGGCACGAGCAAACTCCAGGGATGCACCTAGAGGAAAACCAGCATTTTTATTGTACATATATGCTAATAAGGACATCCCCACCATCACCGGAATATCTTTCCATGCAAACATCTGGGGAATTGCTTTACGTAAAAACGGGTCTTGAAAACGTTTAGCAAAATCTTCCGCAGAGATTGTACCCCATTTAGCTAAGGTTCCCATGAACGGGAGCATTTTTCGACCTAAATTCCACAAATCTGCAATTCCCATCAAAGCTTTGGGTTTTTGTTGGAGTAATGATAAATCGAAGCTTGTCAAAACCCGAATCCCTTGACAAAAGGTGTTAATTAATTGACTATCAACAGGTGAAAGTTGTTTGAGATGTGATTCCAATTTGTCGGGGTTACTGTAGACAATGAGGGTTTTACCTCCCGATTCGCTAACACGTATTAATTCATCGTGATTAACAAATCGTCTACCTTGAACTGCTCCCAGTTCTTCCCACATACTATAAAATGGTTGTCCTTTCCCGGAACCAAACAAATAATGAATGCAACCATCAAAAACATATCCGTTACGGTTCCAAGCAGTACACAAACCACCAGGTAAATTGTGCATCTCAAATATTTTGGTGCTGTAACCATTCATTTGACCATAGCAACCTGATGCTAACCCGGAGATACCCGCACCGATAATTATGATATCGGTCGAAGAATTTTTCATGACCGCATTTTATTGATTAAAAAATTTTACCAAAAAAATCATTAAGAAGATAAGGAAATATTAGAGAAAACTCATTACCACAAAATAAAACACAATTAAAACAACCAGTATATAATTTCCCCAAGGTTTTTCGACATTTTCTTCTTCTAATAATTCAGGGTGAAAATTATTTTTATGAGAAAATTCTGGAGAATAAGTTTTTGCTTGCTCTTTTTCTAAATAAGGAAAATTTTGTTTAATTTCTCCAACTTCTTGGTCTATTTCTATTAGTTGTTTTCGTAAACTTTCAATTTCATTCTTAATTGTTTGTAATTTATATAGTTCAGCTGCTGAATATTCCGGTTGTATTTTCATTTTGATGCTCCTAAAAGATTTTTAAGTGAAAATTATCAGCTAGATATGGAATTTGAGTGAGTTTTAGTGTGAAAGTAGTTTTCCAGAAGCAGATGAAAGCTGATGATTTTTAGAGTAACAATTAAGTTTGAGGAACTTGTGAGGAAATACAAAACTCATGTCCTGTTAAACATTTGTAATTTAGTCCGTGTCATTAGTTTTGCTGGGTTCGTAGTTGCGTTAGCGAAGCGGCTGCTTAGCAGCTTTTATCGCTCAAACCAAGGGTGTGTATCCCAACTACAAACATTTAACAGTTATCAGTTATCAGTCACGTTTATATTTGGGAAAGTTTAAGTCCCCCACCCTTGAAGGTGGGAGCGCGTCTTCTGTATTGGTTTAAATAGAACACCATACTAGGAGTGTTTACTGTTCACTGATTTAAAAGTAATGGCATGAACTACTATGTTGTATACTCCGCATTAATCTTCACGTAATCGTAACTCAAATCGCATCCCCAAGCTTTACCTGCACCCGAACCATTCCCAACACTCACGTCAATTATTACCGGATTATCTATCCTTTGCGTATTTAACGTATCTCGAACAACGGTTAAATCATTGCTATTATTAGTCGCGACAAAATCTGAAGGTAAAGAAGATTCCGCTGCTGTTTGTTTTAAATATGCACTCGCTGCTTTTCGATCAAATTGCAGCGGTTGTCCTTTTTCCATTAATAAAAAATCCCCCATTTGAATTCTTAAATCACTTTGCTCAAATGGTACCCCAGCACGTCCAGCAGCAGCAGCAATTCTTCCCCAATTTGGATCGCGTCCAAAGATTGCAGACTTGACTAACGATGAACCAGCAATGGTTTTAGCTATTTTCAACGCTGATTTTTCATCCAATGCACCGCTGACTTGCACTTCTATCAAACAAGTTGCACCTTCACCGTCGCGGGCGATCGCCTTTGCTAAATGCTGACAAACTGCGGTTAACATTGCTTCTAATTTCTCAGCTTCTGCACCCATTTCAGTAATTGCTGGGGTACGAGATTGTCCGTTAGCTAAAGCAATTAAACTATCGTTAGTACTAGTATCGCCATCGACGGTAATTGCATTAAAACTCTTGTCAGCAGCACGACTCAACATTTCTTGCCACAACCCAGGGGAAACCGCAGCATCGCAAGTGACAAATGCCAACATTGTCGCCATATTTGGATGAATCATTCCCGAACCTTTCGCAATTCCGCCGACTCGCACTGGTCTATCATGTATAGTTGTTTCTAAGGCAATCGATTTTGTCACTAAATCTGTAGTAATTATCCCCTTTGCGGCTGCATCGGAACCAGTTTCCGAAAGCGCTTCCACTAACTTGGGTATACCCGTTTTCAAAGCATCCATCTTAATTCTTTGTCCAATCACCCCAGTTGAAGCCAGCAACACCGACTTTGAAGAAATATTCAGCACTTGCCCCAAAATCATCGCACTTTCCAGCGCATCCAACCAACCTTGATTACCCGTAGAAGCGTTAGCTTGTCCCGCATTACAGAGAATCGCACGAGCGCTTTGGGCTGCAAGCAACCGCTGACGACAATAATCTACACAAGCCGCACTCACCTGGGAAATCGTGAACACACCTGCGGCGATCGCCTCTACATCTGAGACGATTAATGCTAAATCTGGCGCACCTGAAGGTTTCAGCCCTGCGGCGATTCCAGATGCTTTATATCCTTTCGGTGCTGTAACACCACCACTTATTTCTCGCCACTCACTCATTACTCTTCCCCTACATTTTGATCGCCGCAATAGTACGGGGATTATATCAATATATTAGTCAACACTTAATGGTAACTTATTAGTTATTAATGGTTAGGAGTTATTTGACAGTTGATGGTTATTACACCTTTGACCTCTAACCTTCATCCTAACTCCGTATAAATGCCCAAAAAAAAGAGAGAGCCACTTGGTAGCTCTCCGGATCATCAGGGTGCATCTACTTAACATACTATATCATTAATTGCCCAGGGGGTGACACCCCCTTGTTTAAGTTTTGATTAAGTTTTCGTAAATAATTTGTTTGCGTTTCAGTATTATTATCTAGAAGTAGGAAAAAGGCAAAAAAAAAGAGAGCCATTTAGGTAGCTCTCCGGATCATCAGGGTGCATCTACTTAACATAGTATATCATCAATTGCCCAGGGGGCGATACCCCTTATTTAAATTTTTGTGAAATTTTTACGAAGAAATGGGGATTAAATATGAAAAAATAAAAAAGAGAGCCATCTGTATAGCTCTCTAAACATCAGGGTGCATCTGATTATCACATAATACCATTTATGACATGAGGGATTGTACCCCTTTGCAAAATTGTTTGATCTAAAATATTTTTTTAAGTAGTGTAACGGAAGTTATGGCGCGATTATCCCGATGCAGTATAAATTTCCAAAAAAAACGGAGAGCCACTTGGTAGCTCTCCAGATCATCAGGGTGCATCTACTTAACATAATATAGCACTTTTCGTATGAGGGGTGATACCCCCAATACAAATTTAGATAAAATTTTTATAAATAAAATGTGCGTATAAATAAGGAATAGGATAATTTGTGCTATTTCGTAAGTAAAAATGCGGAAAGTAACTTTCGACTTGATATATGGAGAATATGGAGACGTTGCCGGGCGCAACGTCTCTACAGCAATTGCTTATTCAAGCAAAGCTTGGAGTTTTTTATCTACCAACTCATTAGTTAATTTAGGATCTGCGCGTTTTCCAGTCTTTTTGAGAACTTGTCCAACAAAGAAGCCTTTAACATTGGTTTTGCCGCTGCGATATTTTTCGACTTCTTTGGGGTTCCCAGCTATGGCTTCATCGATTAAAGATTCGAGTAGTGCTGAGTCTGTAATTAGTTTTTCACCAGCAAAAATATCTTTAGCAGAGCTACCTTCAAGTAACTCCGGTAATTTCTCTTTGGCTTTAGCATTACTAATCTCACCTTTGTCAATTAGGTTCACCACATCAGCTAAATTGCTTGGTGTCAACTTGATATCAGAAATATTTAGTTTTTGTTTATTGAGATAAGCAGCAATATCACCCATAATCCAATTTGCGGCAGATTTGGAATTTGCTCCCTTCTCCACAGTAGCTTCAAAATACTCAGCTGTCGCACGTTCTTCGGTTAAAACTCGTGCATCGTATGCAGAAAGTCCCAACTCGGTTTCATAATAATGGCGTTTTTTCGCGGGTAACTCTGGTAATTCGCTTTCCCACTTGTTTAATTGCTCTTGTGTTACCTCAATTGGAGTTAAATCTGGTTCAGGAAAATAACGATAATCGCTAGAACCTTCCTTAACTCGCATACTAATCGTACGTTGAGAACCTTCTTCCCAAAGACGAGTTTCTTGAACGATTTTTTCACCAGATTCAACCGCTTCAATTTGACGTTCAATTTCGTACTCAATGGCTCTTTGAATCGCATTGAACGAGTTCATATTCTTAATTTCGACTTTTGTGCCAAATTCCTTTTGTCCCACTGGACGCACGGAAATATTGACATCACAACGTAGGGAACCTTCTTGCATATTACCGTCGCTGACACCGAGATAGCGCATAATTCGGCGTAACTCTTGAGCGTATTCGGCAGCTTCTTGTCCAGAACGGATATCTGGTTCCGAAACGATTTCAATTAACGGTATACCGGCTCGATTATAGTCTACCAGAGAATAACTCGATCCAGAAAGGCGATCGCTACCCGCATGAACTAATTTACCAGCATCTTCTTCCATATGCAGCCGAGTAATACCAATTTTTTTGCGAATTGGATTACCATCTTGATCGACTAACTCAATTTCGATAAAACCATGTTCGGCAATGGGTAAATCGTATTGAGAAATTTGGTAATTTTTGGGTAAATCGGGATAAAAATACTGTTTGCGGTCAAACTTGCTGTATTTAGCGATTTGACAATTAAGAGCCAAACCTGCTTTTACAGCGTATTCTAATACTTTTTCATTGAGTACCGGCAAAACTCCAGGTAAACCCATACAAACCGGGTCAATGTTAGTATTAGGGTCTGCACCGAATTTTGTAGAGCTATCGGAGAAAATCTTAGTTAAGGTTGCAAGTTGACAATGGGTTTCTAGACCAATTATCGCTTCGTAATCAGTTTTTACAGTTGTAGCAGCAGTCATAAAATTTAAAAATTCGGACTTATCTTACAGTCATTAGGTATTGTAGCTGTTTCGAGCCGATAACTGATGGATGTTAACTCTTGTTATTATGGTGAAAATTCCGCCCAAGTACGGATTTGTATTTTTTATTCTTATGGGATGAAGAGTAGCGGGTTGTAACCAATATGGAGCATCCTTACTCGTCCAATTGTATTTAAATTATTTACCCTGACTTGTAAGTGAGTAGTGACTAGTGAGAAAAACGCTAACATTTATGGCGATGAAAAAAACTTTTTATGTTGACTGCTTTGAAGGTGAAAAATAAAAATTGTTTCTTTTTCCAATCCTTTACCCTTTAGAAACAGGTTAATTATCAATTATTGAAATACATATTCGCTTTAAGTAAACACTTATTTATTTTGAGCAATTCTTACTTTTAGATTTAAAAATATACACCAATGATAGATGTATCAGTAATTTAAACACTGCTATTTAAAGTATAGTACAGTTCTTTCAAAAGTAGTTTATTGTGAGTTGTAGTATGTGAAAATATTGGTATAAATTATTGATGAACATATAATTTAATAGAATTTAAAATAATTTAAAAAGCAAAAATGTCAATATTATTAACTATTTTAGGATTATTAATACTAAGCCTTGTTGCTCTTGATGTATTGATAACTACTTTAACTGTGGGAGGAGGAGGACCAATTACCACGAGAATTTCTAGTGGAATATGGTGGATAGTTTTACAAATTCATCATAGAAAATCTAACCACCGATTATTATCAATTACAGGTTTAGTATTATTAAGCGGAATAGCTTTACTTTGGTATATTTTAACTTGGGTTGGCTGGACATTGATATTTTGTGCTGACAATTCGGCTGTAGTTAATGCATCTTCTAAAATACCGGCAGATACTTGGGAACGGATTTATTTTGTTGGTTATACAATATCTACTTTGGGAATGGGAGACTATCAAGCTCAAGGAAGAATTTGGCAAATAGCAACGGCAATTGCATCAACTAGTGGTTTCTTCTTAGTAACTTTGAGCATTGCTTACTTGTTACCAATTGTTTCAGCAGCTTCTGAAAAACGCGCTTTTGCAATTTATGTAGCTTCACTAGGAGGAACAGCCGATGAAATTTTAATTCGGGCTTGGAATGGTAATAATTTTGGAGATTTATCTCAACATTTGAGTTCTCTTACACCTACTTTAACTCAGCAAGGAGAAAAACATTTAGCATACCCAATTCTACATTATTTTCACAGTGTAGAACGAGCTAGGTCTTTAGCTTTGAGTGTAATTGCATTAGATGAAGCTTTGACCTTATTAGAATATGGAATTCCGGATAAATATAAACCCGAACCGGGGGCTTTGGGACCTGTAAGAAGAGCTAGTGCAGCTTTTTTGAAAACTTTGAAATCAGCTTATTTAGATCCAGCGACCTATAATCCCCAATTACCTTCTTTAGAATTACTACGAAATAAAGGTATTCCTACAGTTAGCGATGAAGAATTTTTTGCAAGAATCAAAATTATTACAAAACGTAGAAGATTGCTTTTAGCATTAGCAAAAAATGATGGTTGGACTTGGGATGCTATTGCTTCTAGTATTACTACTAATAGAGCTAGTAGTTTAGATGATGAAACAATGATTGATGAGGTAAAGTTACATTAATTAGGTGAAAGGTTAGAGGTTAAAAGATTGAGAATTTATGTTGGAATTAATTGCAAATGGACTTAATTATGCTTTAGGATTAAATACTCAAAAAATCAATTTATGGCAAATGGGATTGAGAGCAGCCGTGATTTATGTTGCTGGATGGATGATGGTTAGGATAGTCGGAGACCGGCGTTTTATTGGTAAATATGCTGCTTTTGATGTTGTCTTAAGTATTATTTTTGGCTCTACTTTAAGTCGTACTATTAATGGTTCTGCTCCTTTTTTCCCAACTCTAGGGGCTGGTTTTGTATTAGTAGGAATGCATTGGTTATTTGGTGGAATTTCTTTTCATTTCCCAGCTTTAGAAAATTTAATTAAAGGTTCATCTCGCGTTTTAATTCGAGATGGTGAAATTAATTATCAAGCAATGCAAAAGAGTCATATTAGTGAAAAAGATTTGAAATCTTCTTTGCGTTCTCAAGCTAAAATTACCGAAGCTTCACAAGTTGAAATTGCACGTTTGGAAAGTAGCGGTGAGATTAGCATTTTACCCAAAGAAAATCTTCCGCAGGTAATTGAAGTTTCTGTAGAAAAAGGGATTAAAACTATTAGGATAGAGGTGTAGTTAATCATCATGGAGGTACCCCAAGAAGAATCAACGCAATACACAAAAAATCAGCAAAACGGTATATCCCGATATTCGCAATTAGAACTCAAATTACGTCATCAATGTTTAAATGTTTGTTTGAAAATTACCAATGCAATTTATCCAGGATTAGATTTATCTTCTACTAGTCCAACATTTCCTGATTTAGATATAGTTGGGATGATTCCGCAATTGGTAGGGCTAGCTTTCACTCAAGGAACTCGGAGGATGTTGAAAAGTTTGCGCGAACAATTATAGAATCTGTTTATATAGCAAAAAACCCAGTTTTTACAAAAAAACCGGGCTTATAAATCCTCAAAAATTACCTAGTTTATAATTCCAAACACCACTTACGAAAATCATCACCGCGTACTTCAAAATTAGCATACTGATCAAAACTGGCACAAGCTGGTGACAGTAAAACTACAGTTGCATCATGGTGCTTTGCTAATTTAAACCCATGAGTAACAGCTTTTTGCATCGTTCCTACATCTTCGTAGTTGGAATACCCTTCCTCTTCCAAACGTTTGGCAAACATTGGTGCTGCATCACCTATTAATAATACTGCTGCGGCTTTCTCTTTAATTTTATTTATCCAAGGTTTATCTTCACCCGCTTTTGCAGCACCCCCAGCAATTAAAATTACCGGACTTTTTACCGACGCTAAACCGACTTCAGCAGCGTCGTAATTTGTGGCTTTACTATCATTAATAAAATCAATTCCTTCATAACTACGAATATGCTCTAAACGATGGGGTACTCCAGCAAATTCACTGATAGCTTGATGAATTGCTTCTTTGTCAATTCCCGCTAACCTCGCTGCTGCAATTGACAACAACAGGTTTTGTAAATTGTGTTCTCCCACCATTCGTAAAGCGGAAACTGGCATAATTTTTTGGTCTTCTTGCAAAGATGCGATGTGTTGCGTCTCTACAACCCAACCATCTTGGATATAAAAACCTTTACCAGTGATTAATTTATCTTTACCCTTAATACTCGTCCAATAAGCATCTTGCCAATCGGTTTCACCCATCTTTCTTAAGTATGGATCATCACCGTTGAAAATTTGCATTTGAGAACTACGTAATAATTGGGCTTTGATATTGTAGTAGTTTTGTACAGTTTTATGACGTGCTAAATGGTCTGGGGTTAAAGTCGTCCAAATACCGATTTTAGGAGAAATTGAGGTGGAAGATTCAATTTGGTAACTGCTAAGTTCGGCAATGATCCAATCTAGACGACGGGAGAAAGTTTCTTCTTTGTCTCCTTGTTTTTCCTCAAGCGCAATTTCACAAGCTGCATGACCAATATTACCGCAGGTAGGAGCGTGAAAACCCGCAGTTTGAAATATTGCTCCTATTAAAGATGTAACAGTAGTTTTACCGTTAGTGCCGGTAACTGCTACCCAGGGGATAGAACGTAAATTGCGCCATGCAAATTCCATTTCCCCGATAGTGTCAATTCCTTTTTCCCGTGCTTTGATTAATACTGGAATATCCCAAGGTACACCGGGACTAACTACGATTAATTTCGGTAATTCGGTATCGTTCAGTTCCAGGGAATACCCTAATTTAACTGTAATTCCCTCGACAGCAAGCTCTTGTTGTTGTTGGAGGAGGTTAGGGGAGGTATTAGTATCACCAATTTCCACCTCCCAACCTTCTCGATTCAACAATCTCGCCGCAGCAACACCGGACTTTCCCAATCCTATGACATGAGCTTTAGGCATAGACTGTAAGCAGAAATCCCTGGTTAAGCAACTTTATACTAACGTTTATTGGCATAATTTACACCATATTTTGTTGATTTTCACTACAGATTTTTTACAATTGCACCAAAATCAGCTAACACACGAGCGTGGTTACGAAGTAACCCTAGTAGATACAGGCGATTTCGTTTAATATCAGGATTGTCATCCATTACTAACACGCTTTCTGCCCCGTCGAAGAAGCTGCTGACGGTAGGTGCTATTTCTGTTAATCCTGCTATCAGTTGTTGGTAGTTACGAGTAAGTTGTGCGGCTTGGGTTTGCGGTACTAGATTAAGCACTGCATGATAAAATGATTCTTCGGATGATTTTTGAAATAACTCTTTTTGGACTAAGTTGCTCGGATCGAGTTGTTGGGTATCTAAATCACCTTGTGCTGCTAATCGAGTCGAACGGTTAACAGTTTCGTAAATTTTATCTAAATCGCCATTATTGCGAATTTCTTGTAAGAATAAAGCGCGATCGCGAACGTCTAACAAATCCTGTAATGCTCGTTCTGTATATTCTGGGTCGTTTTCTCCCAATACAGCATTAACTAAGTCGTAGTCGATATGTTTCTCTTCTTGTAATAAGGTGCGGATGCGTTGTAAGAAGAAGTCTTCTAAGCAAGCAATTAATTCGGCTTTATCTTTGTGATGGGTATTAGCGAATTCCCCTACTGTTTCTGCAACTAGCTGCTGTAAATTAATCGATAAATCGCCATCCCAAGTAATATTAACAATAGCAGTTGCGGCTCGACGTAAAGCGAAAGGGTCAGAGGAACCTGTGGGTATCATTCCCAAACTGAAAATACTCACCAAAGTATCGATTCTATCAGCCAAAGCCACAACTCGACCCGTTAAACTTTGGGGTAAAATATCATCGGCACCTCTGGGTAAATAATGCTCAAAAATTGCATCGGCTACAACAGGTGATTCTTGACTTTTCAAAGCATATTTTTGACCCATAATTCCTTGCAATTCGGGGAATTCATAGACCATTGAAGTGACTAAATCTGCTTTACATAATAAAGCTGCTCTTTGAATATATTCTTGTTGTGGAGATGCTAAATTTAATTGCTGATAAATTCTTTGAGCAACAGTACAAATTCGATCAACTTTTTGTCGTAAAGAACCCAAATCTTCTTGAAAAGTTACCGTTTCCAACTGCGGTAAAAAGCTGTACAAAGGCTGTTTAATATCTTTATCGTAGAAATATCTACCGTCAGATAAACGAGCGCGAATTACCCTTTCATTACCTTTCGCAATCATATCTGATTTTTCTGGATCGCCATTAGAAACCGTAACAAAATAAGGCAATAATTCCTGACTATTTTCAGCTTTAAACACCGGAAAATACTTTTGGTGAGAAACCATTACCGTAGTAATTACTTCCGGGGGTAACTCCAAAAATTCCGGTTCAAAATTACCCACAACTGCCGTCGGATATTCTACTAAATTGGTAACTTCTTCTAATAAATCGGGGTAAATTTGAGCATAACCATTTAACTTTTGCGCTGCATTTTGTACCTGTTGAGTAATTATATTAACTCGCGTTTCCACATCTGCAACCACAAAAGCAGAATTCAAAGTACTAAGATAATCAGTAGCTTGAGTTATAGTTACATCATTCGGATGTAATACGCGGTGTCCTCTAGAAGTATTACCGCTTTTGACAACTTGCGAATTATTCTCAATTTCTATCGGTAAAACTTTCTCATCCAACAAAGCCACTAACCAACGAATCGGACGAGAAAACCTTAAATCCCCGTCGCTCCAACGCATCAACCGCTTACCTTCTAACTTAAAAATCCACTCCGGAATTATTTCTGTAAGAATATCAGCAGTAGTACGTCCTGCAATACTTTTCTTCACAAAAACAAAATCACCTTTATCGGTAGAACGAACTTCCAAAGCCGAAACATCTACACCTTGCCTATTCGCAAAACCTTCAGCAGCCTTAGTTAGTGTACCATCCTTAAAAGCAGCTTTTGCAGGAGGTCCCTTGATTTCTTCTTCCCTATCGGCTTGTTTTTGGGGTAAACCCTTGATTAACACAGCCAACCTACGAGGAGTACCGTAAACTTCTACCGTATCATTGTCAAGGAAATTTTCCTGTAGAGATAAGGGAATTCGTTGTTTCCATTGGGCGATCGCACCACTCAAAAAGCTTGCAGGTAACTCTTCCGTTCCGACTTCCAATAAAAAATTAGCCATAGCACATAGTCAAGTATGAATTATCAAAGATGAAGGGGGAATATCCTTCAGTTCAATTTCATCAGTGTACCTTGGCTTTTGGTCTGGTTGTTGGGATAGGTTCGTTTAATTTATTGGGTGGTGGTGTTTGTCTACTAATTTAACGGGTACGGTACTCTTGCGGTGTAAAACAACTCGAACTTGAGGTCAGCCCCCGTGCTGTAGTGAATTCTTTAGTGTATGTTTACAAAGCTACCGGATGCAATCAGTGATTTAGATTTTGCTCTTCAAGGACTTCGTTGGTTGTAAGTTAATTGAGAATTGCCCAATGCTGCTGAATAGCAGGTAAAACTTCGTGAAGTGCTTGGTGTTATAGCGATCGCCTGCAATCATGTAGTAATTAAGGTGAATATACGGAGTACTTAAGTCTATTGTAAGATTAGTATTGAGATTAAATCTAATTCAAACAATCGCTTATTCTTCGGTAAATGTTATATGCTCAAGACTAGTAATGAAAAAAGTCTTTGTTATACGACTTTAGCTATTGGATATGAATACAATAAATATGCACAACTATTAGCAAAAGATGTTGCGAAGCTATCTCCAAATATTCCGATAGTGATTCTTACAGATAGACCACAACTTTTCTCTAAGGATTTACACGTAACTGCTATTAAACATAATGTTCAATCTGTAGGTATATTCCATGACAAGCTTTGTTGTATAGAAAAATGTTTTGAAAACTATGATTGTTCTATCTTCATTGATGCTGATTGTCGATTGCTGGAAAATATGGCAATGTCTAGAAATTGGAAACCCGGTTTAACAGCAAAGACGCATTGGAATTTAGAAAAACATATTAGTCCAAAGGGTGTTTTATTGCCAAAAAAGGAGTTAACACGCGAACTAGTTTATGAGATTGCTAAACATCTGCAAATTTCTGTACAAGAGTGTAAATTTGTATATGAAGCAATTTTTACTATTCGTAAAGATAATGGCAAGGAAAAAGAATTTTTAAAAATTTGGAAGCAGATTCGGGATTACTTTGAGTCGAATAGAATTTTCGATGGAGAAGGTGTAGCAATGGGTTTAGCTGCATATAAAACATCTCTGGAAGTATACCACTACAATTCCGGGTATCCTGAAGATGGGGTTAATGATAATATAAAAGATGTTTATAAAGATAAGCTTTTTTACAAGTTGCTTATGCACAATGATACTGATAATTTCAGTGATGCTTTGTGTAAGCAAGTCTTAAACTTTGATAACCAAAGAAGACAAATTTCAAAGTTACCTTTTTGGCGTAAGGTAATTAAAAAAATATCTAATCCTATCCTAAAAAATTTACGTTTTATAACCCTCAAAATCAAAAAGTTTCATCGAACCAATTCGTCTGACTTTATCTAAGTTTACATAATCTAAATTATGGTAAATATAGGTAAAATTTATATTGGTTAAAAGGATACTATTTAATATTTACTATATATCCTGATGATTACTCTTTTCAAAATAGTAAAAAAATAATAATGGAGATGTAAAAAGTAATGAAAGTATGTTATCACAAATTAATTGATGAACTATCGACTTCAAAGTGTAAAAGGTTATCATGATAAACGCTTTGTAATTGAGAAGTCATTTGAAAGCTTCGACACGTGCATCTTTTTAGACTCTGACGTGCGAATCATTGGTCCCGTACCAGAGGATATCAAGTGGCTTCCTGGAATTACTGCAAGGACTGGATGCAATATTATAAAACATAATACAGGCACAAAGCTGCGTGTACAGTTCGCAACAATAAAGCAGGTGGCACAGAGATTAGATATAAATCTTCAGGAAACAAAATGGTTTCACGAGTTCATGTTTGTTGTGACAAAACAAGCTGGTGCTGAAAAGGTTTTTTTAAAACTTTGGCAGAACATTTCAACATATTTTGAAATGCAAGGAATTTATGGGGGAGAAGGTAATGTTATGGGATTAGCTGCGGCAAAAGCAGGTTTAAACATCAGGTTTGATTCTGAGGATAGATTTCCATTTTTCAAGGATAATATAGAGCAAATCAGAGTCAAGATGGGACAATCAAATCTAGCAGATAAACAGATTTATTTCCAAATGCATAAAGAGATTGAATACCCAAAAGTTGCAATTTGGAGAAAAATTATTGATAAAATAATTCGACAAGTGGTATTCTTTTATCGATTGTTAAAACTCAGGTATTTCAAGCATAACTCTGACCTTATAGAGTTCCACTAAAGGCTAAAAGTGACTCGATGGTTTTAGTGGTAATTTTTATTAGTACAACAAAGAAAAAGTTAATCAAGTAAACTTTTCAGCACCGAGTCAGGGTATTGTGATATTCGCCGAATTTTACGGCGGTTTATCGAATAGTGGTTTCTGATTTTGAATAATTCAATATTTCTGTTTTCCTAACTCTTAACTTCATTCTCATTCCCGTTATCTTGATTGTTATTTAAATTATCATTTCCGTTATTATTTCCGTTATTATTTCCATTATTATTTCCATTATGATTACCGTTGTGATTTAAATTATTACTGAAATTGACATTGATATAAAATTTGATACTAATTAAGCTACCTTCTTTGCCGCTAAATAGATAGCCTAATATTAGTCCTAAAATTAAAGATAATAAAATCATCTTATCTGGTTCACAGGTTGAAAAAATTACAAAAATATAGCTATTACACAAGAGCCGCTTTATTTTATGAATTAATTGAGTAATAAACTGTCCAATACAATCCAACCTGTAAATGATTTTTGAATTACTAATTACATCAGGTTCCGCTAATTAGTTAGTTATTATAATCGGAAAATATTATTAATTTTCCATTACCCATTACCAATTACCAATTACCAATTACCAATTACCTTCTTAATTTATTCTCAATCCCTTCACAACCACCGGGAATGGTGTTTCGGGTTTTTTCACCGCACCAATTGCAACAATAATGACGGTTGGCTTGGGACATTCGTTTGACGTTGGTAAAATTAGCGTTTTCTACTACTGCACCAGTACGTTCCCCCGTTTTATAATTAGGTGGATGTAAGCGACTACGGGGTGATGCTGTTTCTACGGAACCGTAAAACAATTGAGTTCCGTTTAAATCAGCACTAGATAAGTCAGCTTCATATAAAATGGTGCGGCAAAGATTAGCTTTCACTAAGTCGCAATGACTGAAATTAACCCGTACTAAATTGGCTTCACTCAAATCCGTCCAGCGCAAATCTGTGCCGGAAAGTTTCGCACCCGCAAGCATTACACCCAAGTCTATAACCCGCACTCCCGAAACTAAATCTTCTGCATAACCTCCGCTACCGTCAAGAATTGCTCTACCGAGATGTCCGTCTCGTTTTAGTGGTGTGAGCAATTTAGAACGAGATAAAAAGCGGAGAATTTTGGCTTTACCAACTGCGTCAACGCTGCTCAAAATTGCAGCAGTACGTCCTTCTGCAAGCAATCTTTCTTGGGGCCAATCTTCCAAAAATCCTTGTTGATCTAATACTAAATCGGAAATGCCTTGAAAATATGTGTCAATTGTCTGCTGTTGAGTAATATTATTTTGCTGAATAGTTAGCAGGTTTTGCTGAATCGTTAAATCTTTGGAGATAACATATTGTCGCCAAGCAACATAAACCGCGATGACGGCGATGAGAATTTGTCCTAAAGCGCCAAACCACTCTGCTAAAGTTCCCGAAACATTCCAGTCAATTGTGCCGGGAATGAATTTAAATAAGCCAGCAACTGCGACGATTATACCCAAAAAACCAATAATCAATGCTCGCTGTTGGGGTGTTAGCAAGTCGGTAATTACAGTTTTTAGCCACGGAAATAGTATTATTACGGATAAAGATAAAGTGACTGCGGTTCCAGCAATGCCAAGTATTGGAAGATTTATGGCTATTCCTACAAGTGTCAGAATAATTGACAATAAAGTAATTAATAATGCTCGTGTCTTCACCGTCAGTGTGGTAGAAGTACTGGTTGAAAATGAGGAACGAGCTTGTTGTAAAGCTGTCATATTTTCTTGAGACTGCACTGAAGCTATCGCCGAGTTAAGTTGTTGCACGCTAAGCCCGTTGGATAACTGGCTTGTATCACCTGCATCTTCAAAGTCATCCGGTTGCCATTTGTCTTCAGATGGGGGTTGCAGGTTCGGAGGTTGCGATGAGTGGGAGTTAGATTCAATTGACATGATTATATTTTGGCATCAGCAGTTATAGGTTGAACATTGGGAATAATTTTTCCCAGGGTGAGCTCATTCGTAATCACAAAGGTACTATTTTTTACATTTATATCAAATTCTTTTTTGAATATTTAGACTTGGATATTTTTGTGTTTGGTGGTAATTTAATTTACTTGTTACTAGTTAAAATATTTTTTTACATATTGTATCGTCTAAGTTCAGCTTTTTTTTGCTTAATGATAAATGTATTATTTTTAGCTATTAACACTATATTTAGGCAAACTTTAACTTACTTTAATTAATGAGTTAAATAATTTAAGTGGATGTATATATAATTACTATTGACATTGTTGTTGACGATTTAAATTATACGCTCAAATAGTTTGTTAGTTACATATTTTAAATCGAGATATTTAAATCGAGATATTTAAATCGAGATACTTTACTTTGTATCGCCTATATATAACTCCATAAGCAATCGATTAATATCTTGTTAAAAGCAGCCCGATTAAATGTAAGCTCGTATTATAAATTCATTAAATAAAAAATGTAAAGCTGATATATTCCTGCTTGCTTGTATAGTATGTCGTAGAGAAAATCAAAAATCATTTAATGAATGGCAAGTATTATACTACTAAATAGATAAAAATATAAATATATTCAATAAATTAATAAATTAATTAAGAAAAAGATGGATACTTGTTAAATAGAATAAAAAGCTGTATTCTAAATAATATGATTTCTATGGATGCGATATGGCATTTTGGAGCCGTTTTGTTGCCTATTTTTTAACTACTTCTTTGATTTTTGGTTGTAGTGATGAGGCAGAATTAACAAGACAAGGCAGCAAAAGAGTAGTGCAAGAAACCAATGTTGCCCAGTTGCTGATACAAGCCTCTGAAATAAAGGAAGCTGAAGACTTATTTATTCAAGGATCGGAATTATTAGAAGCGAATCGTTACGAAGACGCGATCGCAATTTACAATCGGGTGATTGCAACTACACCCAATAACGCAGAAGCTTGGATTAACAGGGGAAATGCTTTATTCTCTTTAGAGCGACATGGACAAGCGTTAGATTCTTATGATAGGGCGATCGCGATTCAGCCTCAAAAACATGAAGCATGGTACAACCGGGGGAACACTCTATCCGCGATGCAGCTACATCAAGAAGCGATAACATCTTATGACAAAGCCATTGCCATCGAACCCAAAAAATACGAAGCTTGGATTAATCGAGGCATTGCTCTGACAAAATTGCAGCAATATTCCCAAGCCTTAGCATCTTACGACAAAGCCATTGCGATCGAACCGAACAAGCATCAAGCCTATTACAACAAAGCTTGTACTTATGCTTTGCAAAAAAACACTACAGCAGCAATTAGTAATCTACAAAAAGCGATGAAACTGCTTCCAGGTAAGTACGAAAAACTAGCGAAAACTGACCCAGATTTTGCTAAAGTACGCAACACTGAGCAGTTTCGAGATTTACTTAATTAGGGAATTGGGGTTTGGAGGATGGGGAAGTTTCGGTATAGATAAATCTTAACTCCGGTGGTACTAACTCCGGTGGTACTAACTCCGGTGGTACTAACTCCTTGTCCTTTTTTGAATAATTGTGTATAAAATAAAAATAAAATATTTTTTGAATCTTTAAATTAGGGATAGAAAATAACTTGTGAAACTCGGTATGATAAGTTAAAATACCGCAATTTAAATAACTATGTATTCTCAAGCAAAATTTATAGATTCAACTATCGATGAATATTTGCAATTTGATTTAGAAAGTATAGTACGTCACGAATATATTGCAGGACAAGTTTATCCGGTGCTTAAGGATTCTCATAATCTCAAAATTATTGCTGAGAATCTATTTGCAAGATTGCGTACTCAGTTGTACGGTAGTGATTGTCAGGTTTTTACATCTGATATGAAAATAAGAATTGAACCAATAAATGCTTTTTATTATCCAGAAGTATCAGTTGTTCGTGATTCTGAAGATAGAGAATTATATTTCAAAACTCGTCCTTGTTTGATTGTAGAAGTTATTTCACCAATTACAGAACGTATAGATCGTAACGAAAAGTTATTTAATTACCGCCAATTACCAAGTTTACAAGAATATATTTTAGTTCATCAATCAGAGATGAAAGTAGAACTTTATCGAAAAATTTATCAAAATAACTGGTTGATGCAAATTTTCACTCAAGACAATATTTTACAATTACAATCGGTTGATGTTGAAATTACAATGGCAGAAATTTACGAAGACGTAGAATTTGGGCAAGATAATTAATAATCAACCAATGAAAAAACTTTTAATTACTGGTGCAAGCGGGTTTCTGGGATGGCATTTATGTCAATTAGCAAATATGGAATGGGATGTTTACGGGACATATTTTTCTCATAGCTTAGAAATTCCGGGGATTAAACTGGTAAAAGCTGATTTAACTAATTTTGCAGAAGTCAAAACAGTATTTAAAGAAATACAACCAGCAGCGGTTATTCATACTGCTGCACAATCTCAACCGAATTATTGTCAAATTCATCCCGAAGAATCCTTGTTAATTAATGTGACAGCATCCTTGAATATTGCGGGGTTATGTGCAGATAATTCCATTCCTTACGTATTCACTTCAACAGATTTAGTGTTTGATGGTTTGAAGGGTTTTTATCAGGAAACAGACAGCGTAAATCCGGTAAATATTTACGGCGAACACAAAGTTATGGCGGAAATGGGGATATTAGAACGTTATCCTCAAGCTGCAATTTGTAGAATGCCTTTAATGTTTGGGAATGCAACTCCTACAGCTTCTAGTTTTTTACAATCATTTATTAAAATACTTCAAGAAGGAAAAGAATTAAAGTTATTTATAGATGAATTCCGCACTCCGGTAAATGGCAAAACAGCCGCTAAAGGATTATTATTAGCGGTAGAGAAAGTTCAAGGAATTATTCATTTAGGAGGAAAAGAAAGAGTTTCACGTTATGATTTTGGTCGCTTATTAGTAGAAACATTTGAAATTTCCACAGCCAAAATTAAAGCTAGTAAACAACAAGATGTTAAAATGGCAGCACCCAGACCACAGGATGTTTCTTTAGACAGTTCCAAAGCTTTTAAATTGGGTTATGCACCGTTAAGTTTACAAGAACAACTATTAGAGGTCAAAGGTTAAAGGTTTAAGGTCAAAGGTTAAAGGTTTAAGGTGAAAGGTCTAAGGTGAAAAACTCCCAACCACTACCAACTGTCAACTATCCACTACCAACCATCCACTATCAACTACCAACTACTAACTACTAACTATCTCTGGTGCTTTTCTGCCCATTACCAATTCTTCAAACTGGATTTTCAAAATCTAACTGTACTTTGTCTCCGCGAAATCTGGTTACGCCGTATTCGATTATATCTCCTGATTGGTTGAGATTTACGGATTCTACTAATAGGATTGGTTGGTTAAGAGCTACTTGCAGTAATCTAGCATCTTGGGGCTGAATTAAACGGGAGGAAACGCTGGTACTGCGGCGGATATGGTCACAATTGTACAGATGCTGCATTAATTTGGATATTGATTTTATTTCTTGCAATAATTCAATGTTTTTTGTCGCTAACAAGTCTGGGAATAACTTGAGGGGAAAATAACTTGTAGCAACAACAATTGGATCGGAGTCTGCAAAACCAAGACGTTCTATCAACGCTACTGGTTCACCTTGGTTTATTTGTAAATTTTCTGCAACTGAAGAATCGGCATTCACTTCTATCGTGCGTATTAGTTCGTAACGACCTTGACGACCTTGCGCTTTTAATGCTTGGTTATAGCGTACTCTTTTACCAATGGGGTAGCGAATTGTTTTCTCTGCTACAAACATACCCCTTCCTCGATCAACTCTTAACAATCCTTCAATTTTTAATAACGCAATTGCTTGTCTAATAGTATGGCGATTTACGGCAAATTGTTGAGAAAATTGAGCTTCTGAAGGCAGTTTCTCACCTTTTTTGTAAATTCCCTCATTAATACTTTCTCGGATTTGGGCTGCTATCTGAATATATATCGGCAAGGTTTCGCGCTTCATAATTTAGTCATAAATTCTTGTTGTCAAATCGTCGTAATTAAGTTAACATATCTGTGATTGTCTAGATGTCTAGACAAGTGACCGAAATTTTGAAAATATATATTACATTAGGGTGTTGAAGTAGATTTTGTAATTAATATTAGTGTTGGTTCAATTTTTGTATTTTCGTGATGTCTGTTAATTGAAAACAAGTCTAATTAAGATTAGTTTTGTTGATTTTCAGCGGTTGCGATATATGAAATTTCAGCAAACTAATTAAGTAAATTTAATTACGAATTATCTGTCATAGGTTTAGTTTTTTTGTTTTATCTCTAATTATCCTGTGTTTCTTATGCGGGGAATAAAATTATTATTAAATCCTGATTAAATCATTAATGATAATGATAAGGATTTGATACCTATTATTTTGATTTATGGTATCCCAGACACAAAGACAAGCCTGTATGGCTACTTTAGCAAAAGCTGAGTTAAAGCAACTGGAGGAATTAGTTGACCAGTTAGGGTTGTTACCCGAATATAACTTTTTGCGATCGCCAGAAATTGGTAGTGCAATGGTCAGGAGTCCTATTGAGGGAAGTGGTAGTGATTTTAACTTAGGTGAAATTACTATAACTCGCTGTGTCATACAGATAGAAGCCGATCAAGGGTGCATTGCAGGATTTGGATATGTAAAAGGGCGATCGCGTCGTCATGCAGAACTAGCTGCGGTATGCGATGGACTGTTGCAATGTCCTTCCTGGTATAAACGAATTGAAACTGAGGTGATACAGCCACTGAATGCAGCAATACAGCGTACTCATGAACTAGAACAGCGTCAAACATCGGCGACAAAAGTAGATTTTTTTACTCTAGTTAGAGGAGAAGGTCAATGAGAATTACGCAGTTACCAGGATTGAAAAATCCAGTACATGATGCCCAGGATACTTTTCGAGCTTTACTTGCAGCCATGGCGCAACCCGGTAAAGTTTTTGATCTAGAAGTTCTCAAAGATACCTTTTTACAAGTTAAAGCAGCTTATGCAGCAACTTGTTTAACGTTATTAGATTTAGAAACTCAGGTGTGGTTACAGCCGGGATTTACCAACGAATTTAAAGCTTGGTTGCTGTTTCATACGGGTTGTAGTTTTGTCAGTCAGCCGAATTTAGCTAATTTTGCGCTGATTAATGATGTAGAAACAATACCGGAACTATCAAATTTTAATTGGGGTACAGCAGAACGCCCCGAAACCTCAACAACGCTGTTAATACCAGTTGAGAATTGGGAAGGAGGACAATCTATAAAATTAATTGGACCGGGAATTTTAGCAAATCAGCAAATTTCGCCGAAATTACCCGCTCGTTTTTGGGATTGTTGGAAAGCAAATCATCAAGCTTATCCTCAAGGAATTGATGTATTTTTATTTACTGAGACTCAGGTTATGGGGTTGCCGCGAACGGTTACTTTTGATCTCTAACTATATCTTTAACTATATTTTTCGTAAACAAACCCGGTTTTTTTTGACTTATTAATAATGGTGCATTTGGTTGGTAATTACGAATTAAGCAAGACAGCGCTCGCTCAGAAATGTTTTTAACCTTTTCCAAACCAGGAATCTACCTATGACTCTCAATATTAGAACCGCGAACCTTGAAGACGTACCCCTGCTGATCGAATTATGTGCAGGAATGGATGGTGAGTCTCCCTTACCAAATGTTTTAGCCGAAGAAATTTTCGCTGCGATTGTCAAAATACCTAACTATCACATTTATATTGTTTACGAAAATCATCAACCTGTAGGTACATTTAGTCTGCTTCACGTACCAAAAATGATGCAGCAAGAATATCATAAATATGCAGTATTAGATGCCGTGAGTGTGACTCACAAACTTCGCGATCGCGGAATTGGTCAGCAAATGATCAAAGCTGCAATGCAGCTGAGTCAAGAAGCTGGATGTTATAAATTAATGTTGTCTTCTAATTTAAAAAAAGAATGTAACCATCAATTTTATAAATTCTTAGGATTTGAGCAACATGATTGGAATTTTCCAGGTATGTTGCAGACTGCGTGAATCGAAGGGGACAAGGAGATGGGGAGATGGGG
>NZ_JADEWL010000238.1 GCF_015207665.1 Plectonema cf. radiosum LEGE 06105 | reverse complement strand
CAAGGTCGTTTGAGCAGATGCTACAGAAACATTACTACTACAAGGGCTACGGCATTCTAATTGAGGAAGATACTCTATTCGATTTTGGTTTTCACATCTCTGGATGCAGGCAATCCCGGGATTTTTGGGGATTTATTGACGAAAGCTATTGTCTTGCTGGAGCCAAAAAATTTATTGACGAGAAGTTGTTAACAGCAACCTCAAAAACGTAGAGGAGTTAATTTAACAGTAACTAGCTGAAAGATTGAGTTATTGTAACAGCAACCTCAAAAACGTAGAGGGGCTAATTTAACAGTAATTGCGGACAGGAGCAGCCACTATGCTCAGCAACGGTTAATTTTTGCGCTTGCCATGATTCAATTACGCGAGTTGGATACACGCGCTGTTACCCAACATTCTTAAATTTAGCTTTCTGAAAATACCGTATATGGGGGTCATTCCGGAAGTGAATCGGAACCCTATTAATTGCAGTTTACGTACAAGTACCACCATATAAGCGTTTGGAGCTAACTCGATCGCTTCTACTTTTACATAAAAGTGGAAATACCTCAACTTCCCCCCCATCTGATCAAGTTTGAGTCTTCGACCGTAGCCCCAAAGAATCGAGCTTCAGAGATACTCGCTACTTACTACGTAGTTGTCAGGCTCCCAAAGTTCGTTTTTGGTTTTTAGTCGATACTCCTGATATGCAGGGGGTAAAGATTTTAGCGGCTCATGGCTTTTAACAATGGCATGAGCAAAATCAATGGCTTGCTGTCGGGTGTATGCGGGGAATGAAACCGTGACTATACCATCAGGAAATTTAACAACGGCTTCAAAGTGAACAACGTCTTTATCTTCATTGTTAAAAATCTCCCCCATTAATCGGTCAATTCTTATAATCGGTTTAGCTAATTCTTTTACGCTTGTTTCCACGATTTCAACTCCTTGATAAATGCATCTAGCGTTTTACCCGCTGTAGATTGTCCGCCTACCTTCATTTTATTTAACACCTTGGTTTTTAACTTCTCCAAATCGGGTAATTGGGAGTCACTGACGGATGATTTCTGTAACTGATTATGTAACTCTTTATTCTCAGTCTGTAACTCTTCAACTTGCTTATGTAACTGTTCTATCTTTTTATGTAACTCCTTAATCTCTTCATTGTTGGTTATACTGGTTTGTGAATCGTCATGCTTTAGCCCGGTAGGCATCTGTCCGTCTACCGGGCTTGAAGCTTTACCAGCGCTTGTTTTACTTCCGAGCGTAAAGCTGTGACTTCATTCCTTAGCTGGTTAACTTCCTCACTAGTTGCATAGGAGGTTACAGAGTTAGTTACATACTTTTCTTGAGTCGTTACTTTAGGACTGTCAACTAGTAGCTGTTGTTCTTCTTTATCAATGTCTACAGCGATTTCCTCTAGCTTATGTATCGTGACGTTCTCAATCACTCCTATGTAACGTCTATGTAACTTTACTCTACTTTTCCTATAGCCTACCCAATAACCTGTATTCTCTCTCTTGACTGTAATCGTTTTTATTCCTTGCTGCATGGGAGTGTAGCGAAAAGACTCTACAGCATTTAAGTCAAAATCAATCACGCCGTCAGTTACTACTGGTTTGTCACTCATGGTTACATAATTAATGTTGTATGTAACCTATTGTGTAACCTATTATGTAACTTGTCAAGCAGTTACATAAAGTTACTTACTGAGTGTTCCGACTTCGATCTAAACACTCATTCATGCTGCTTTATCTTCTTGAGTCGTGGTTAATTCATTGCCGTTCTCGGCTTCAATTCCTTTCAACAATAAATACTTACCCAAGCTTGCTAACGTCCTTGCTTCTCTCTCAGCACGTTCCTCAAGTTGCTCGTACAACTCCTTATCAATCGTGATGGAAATACGCCATTGCTTCTTGGACATTACACACTACTATCACACTCAACACTTTTAACGATAACAGCACTAATATAGAAATTTCTTATATAACGTTATATGTGCTAGTAGCGCTACCTGTGATATGGTTTATCTAGAGTTAATAGCACACTTAGCGCTAGCATGATTGAAACACAAATCGCGACAAACGGAAGTGTACCCGTGGCTGTTACGGGTAAGACTACCAGAAAACTCCGTCAAAACTATCCTTCCTTGCCGTCCGCGCCGGGTGAAAGCGAGATGTCAGATGCGAATTACAGCTGCAAGGTTGACTCATCTCCTAGCAATTGGGACTCAGTACCTTTGTACTCAGTGTTCTCCTTATCCGCTGATGGGAGTTTTCCTAAAGTCAAAGTCACTCGCTCGAAGTTCTGCGACTTGCGGTCGGGTAATTCTCAGACCGTTGGGTCTGGTCGTTGTTATCGTGTGATTTTTTAATTGCCATTGGAGACAAGATGATTAATTGGTTATTTGGAAGCAGCAATAAAGATGAAAGTGATTCGGATTCGGATATCGAGCTACACGATTTGAGTAAACCAGCATTTTGGGAAAACTTAGGAGTTAAGCCGATTATCGTTGACCGCAATGACCCGGATTATATCGAAAAGTTGGGAGATGAAGTTTGCGAAAGAATTAAGCAAGTTGCTGAACATCTGAAAAAAGAAGAGTGAATAACTCCAATAAAAACGCGATCGCCATTTTGATTTTTATGTTTCTCCTTATTTGGTCGGTAGCCAAACAAGGAGAGAACCAACAACCAAAATTACAAATCGAATTACGGATTGAATATGGCAGTTGAATGGATTCACATCAAGTTACCGGGGTGGAGACACTTAGGACGGTACCTAGTTTGGGGAGTAGGTAGAGTAGGATTCTCATTCTGGTTATTTAGTGTCACTGGTACAAAAGAAGCGCTAAAAGTAGGTATAGCGCTGTTAAGCATGACGGAACGAGCTACTCAACAGTTGCTGTCTGTGTACAACCAATTACCGTACATGGGGGTACACGGTCAACAAGTAATAGATACAACCGCTATTCCATTACCTTTAGAACCTGAGAACATCTGTACCAACTTAATGGATACTCTTGCCGGTAAACACGCTTTAATCGTAGGCGATACGGGTTCTGGCAAGTCATTGCTAGCTCAATATCTCGCTTATCAAGTCGGAGGGGAGGTAACGGTTTATGACCCCGACGCTTCACCTGACGAATGGAGGGGGTTAAACGTTGTAGGTAGGGGGGGAGACTTTAAAGCAATTTCTGATGCTATGGCAAACGATTTAATGGAGTTGCAAAGAAGAATTGAAGTTAGGGGGCAACAAGGTGATAAGGCACTCGCTGGATTAGATAGCGTTTCGATTGCTGAAGAGTTCCCATTACTCAAGGATGAAATATCTAACGCTAGCGAATGGTTAATCAAGCACGCTAGACGCGGACGCAAACCTAAACGTTTTATCATTGCCTTGTCCCAAGATGATAACGTCGTAACGCTAGGAATTGAAGGTCAAGGGGGAGTGAGAAAGTGTTTTAGAATGGTGCGACTCGGTAAATTCGCGGTTACTCACGCCAAGCATATTAAAGATAAAGCGATTGAGGAATGGTTAACCGCTGGAAAATTTCGTTGCATGGTTGATGACCAGCCGTGTCAACTCCCCGACCTTTCTAGTTACAAGATGGTTGTACCTCAGTTACAGATTACCGGGGGTTCTCAAACAGTGGTAACGGCTGAAACCACCGCACAGCAAGTATTAGAGCCAATTGAAACGTCGAAAAAACTTGACCGGGAAGTGGTGCGTAGGGTCGTAAAAGCCTGTACAGAAGCGGGTTTTAGCGATTCAAAGATAATCAAAGAATTTTTAGGCTATCAAGGTTCTCAGTTTGGGCAAGGCAAGGAAATTCTTGCAGAATTAAGGAGAGAATAAACCAAAAAGATTGACTATTTTCTCATTTGATTAGAGAATTCTTACTAATTTGGCGATTTCACAATGGTTAAGTGAATTTACAAGGATAAAAACTGTAGGCGCTGTTGTCGCCTTTGAAGTGTCGCCCTTCACGAAATTTTGATTAGCAAAAGGCAAAGCAAAGCTTGCCATAGCTTTGCTTTGAAGAATAACTGTAAAAAAAGTTGTGGTTAGTCCATGCTTATGGCTTTACCGCAAACTTCTAATGAAATGGTTGTTCATCTCTATATAACTTTAGAGTTATGCAACGTTGATGGCAACAGTATGCATAAGTATTAAAGTTGGCTTGACTACAATCTGAGATAACACAACCAAAATAGCGGAAGTTAGCAGTAAAGATAAAAGGGGACTGACCACGGCAAGGAGTAGGGGAGATTGCCGTCAGTTCTAGCGTTCACAACAATTAACATCACAACTGAAATAATCCTACAGACATATACTGTGAGGATTCACTCACGCATAGCGCGTAATCCGTGGGCGCGGTTGTGGTATTTGTGCAAGGGCGTAGATAAAGACGGTAGCGGTCACGTAAAAATACCGCTGGAAGTTATTGAAATTCTCCTAGATTCCGACAAGACAACTATTTACCGTTATCTACAAGACGGTAAACAAGTCGGGGCATTCTGGAAATACCGCGTTAAGCGGGGAATGGTGGAAGTCTATCTAGGAAGTTTAGGTAAAGTTTGTTGGAACTTAAATTTAAGGAATTGGGGGACAGTAGCAACAGTACCGTTATCACTCGTTATCACCAATATAAGGGAAGTAACAACGGGTATCGTTACACAACAATTTCAACAAAAATCGCGGTACGCCGTAGATAGGAAACTGAAACCAGAACACCGGAAATATTTTGGAACACCACATCCAAACGAACTATTCGTGAAGCAAGTAGGGCAATCCTTACTTAAACCCGCTGTAGGGGAAGTACCTTGCGTACTTCACGTTAGTGAGAAACGGATTTTTGTCTCCAAAAACTTTCCGGTATTCGGTACGAGCCAAAAAACCATCTCTAACGAGTTTGGCATACATCGCGTAACGGTTCAACGCCATCAAAAAACTTTGGGCATTGAACGCCGTCAGCTATGCCAAGCCAAGGGTGAGTATACTCATCTCAAGCTAGCGTTAGAGCATGAGAGTTTGGAATTTAACGCACTCGATCCTATGGGAACGGGTAAAGATACCAAAATCGGGTTTAAGGTCTTAGAGGACAAAAAAGTGCTTTTTAGTGACGGGGTACCTCATGGGAGTAAGAAGAGAATTCCCAATACCTACACAACGTCAGTTGATGGATTGCAGCAACGTTTATTCACGACTGGTAAAAAGTACAAGAAAACTTGGTTAGCCAAGTGTAACATTTACCGTGAAACCTTTACCCTAACTACGATGCGGTACGCCAAGCGTAAATTCCATTACAACTTATCTCGCGGGGTTTATGGCAACTGTCACACACCGGATGTGACAGTAATCGAGAAAATCGTGCCGGGGGTGCAACATCCCCTTTGTGAAAGGGATGATTGTCTGACGAGGATATGAAAAGCATTTTTGAGAATTTTTTTTCACGGACAGCAGCAGCTTTTAGACCTTAAGAAGCTGTGAATAACCCATAGGGTTATCGGGCTAGTACATTATTCACTCGTTCATCAAGGTCGTTTGAGCAGATGCTACAGAAACATTACTACTACAAGGGCTACGGCATTCTAATTGAGGAAGATACTCTATTCGATTTTGGTTTTCACATCTCTGGATGCAGGCAATCCCGGGATTTTTG
>NZ_JADEWL010000050.1 GCF_015207665.1 Plectonema cf. radiosum LEGE 06105 | reverse complement strand
GATGGGGAGACAATTACCAATTACCAATTACCAATTACCAATGAATATACAAGATAAAACACAATCTCAGAAACAAGGTTGTCCTTTTCATCATCTGGATACACAATATCAACCTTTTGTCAATCCTCAATTATCAGACCCTTATTCATTTTATGAATTGGCAAGAAATCAGGAACCAATATTTTACAGTTCGGTGTTAAATGGTTATGTTGTGACTCGTTACAACGACATACTTGCCATACTCAAAGACCCAGTTAAGTTTTCTTCTAAGGATAATTTACAGCCAATTGGTGAATATAGTCTTGAAACTGTCGAGGTTTTACGTAGAGGATTTCCTTTCGTTTCCGATTTAGTTAATAGTGATGGCGATCGCCACAAATTTTTGAAGGAACCTTTGATGAAAGTGTTTGTACCAGGACGTATTAAAGCAATGGAAAATTCTATCTATACTATTGCTAACCGATTGGTGGATAATTTTATTCATGATGGTAAAGTCGATATTCTGGAAAAATTTGCTTTTCCGATGCCGTTAGAGGTAATTCTGAATTTATATGGTGTTCCTTTAGAAAGGATGACAGATATCAAAATATGGTGCAATGATATGGCTGAATTATTTTCTGCACCATTAACACCGGAACGACAGGTGGAATGCGCTCGTAGTTTTGTAGCTTTACAGTATATGGTTGCAGATTTAATCGAGCAAAGACGTAAAGCACCACAAGATGATTTAATTAGCAATATTCAAGATTCTGATTTGACTATGCCGGATATGGTAATGGTTTTATGTGGTTTGATATTTGCTGGACATAAAACTACCAGTCATTTAATGGGAAATGCTTTAAAAGTTCTGTTAGAAAAACCCAAATTATGGCAAACAGTTTGCGAAAATCCATCAATCATTCCTGGGGTTGTAGAAGAAGCGCTTAGATATGATGCTCCCGTACCAGCAGTCAATCGTACCACTACCGGAACAGTTGAAATTGGAGGAATGATTTTACCTAAAGACAGCAAATTATTTTTGATTTACGGTTCCGCTAATCGCGATGATATTCAGTATGAAAATGCTCAAGAGTTTGATATTGAGCGTTTCCAACAAACAACTTCCAATCATCTAGCATTTGGTCATGGAATACATCGCTGTATTGGTTCCAAATTAGCGCTTACCGAAGCTCGGATTGCTTTAGAGGTATTGTCTTCAAGATTGCCAAATCTCAGACTTCAGCCCAATCAACAATTTAACTATATCCCCACATTAAGAAGTCGTGGTTGCACTAATCTTCATCTTGAATGGGATTTATCAGTTATCAGTTAACAGTTATCAGTTATCAGTTAACAATTAACAATTACCCATTACCAATTACCAATCTAAAATAATGAATAAACAAAATACGACTTGTCCTTTTCATGCTGGGAAAGAATATCAACCTTTTTCTAAAGAACAATTGGATAATCCTTATCCATTTTTTCAACGTGCAAGAAATGAAGAACCGATATTTTATAGCCCATTATTAAATGCTTATGTAATTACACGATACGAAGATGTTTTAAATATACTCAAAAATCCTACAGAATTTTCTTCAGCAAAAAGTCTTCAAGCTGTGGGGGATTTAACTCCAGAAGTGGTTGAAGTGTTGCGTCAAGGCTTTCCCTTTGTTTCCTTGATTAATAGTGATGGTGAACAACATAAACGCTTACGCACTCCTTTTGTGAAAGTTTTTGCACCAGAACGACTGGTAACAGTAGAAAATTCCATTCGGGCGATCGCGAATAAATTGGTAGATAGTTTTATTGATAATGGCAACGTAGAAATCATATCCCAATTTGCTCATCCATTACCTCTGGAAGTGATTCTAACGATGTACGGTGTACCTTTAGAGAAAATGGAACAGGTAAAACACTCAGGTAATAGTACCTCTGCTTTATTTTCATCACCCTTACCACCGGAGCGTCAAATTGAATGCGCTAAAAGTTATGTTGCTTTACAACATTATCTTGCTAGTTTAATCGAACAACGACGCTCGACACCAGGGAATGACTTAATCAGCGAATTACAAAGCAGTGACCTGACTTTACCCGAACAAGTTTTACTTCTATGTGAAATAGTGATAGCTGGACATAAAACAACTGCAAGTCTAATCGGAACAGCAATCAAACTGTTAGTCGAAAATTCTCATATTTGGCAGAGTTTACATGAAAATCCAGCCTTGATTCCCATAGCTCTTGAAGAAGTCCTCAGATACGATACACCAGCCCAATCGATGGTTCGTGTTACCACTAAAGAAGTTACTCTATCAGGAGTCACAATACCCCAAGATAGTCGCGTATTGTTGCTTTACGGCTCTGCAAATCGGGATTCAAGTCAATATGAAAATGGCGATCGCTTTGATGTCGAACGTTTCAAAGACACTCCTGTCAACCATTTAGCATTTAGTCATGGAAAACATCATTGTACGGGTTTCAACTTAGCTCGTCGAGAAGCACGGATTGCCTTAGAAGTACTATCTCAAAGGCTACCTACTTTACGAATCACTCCCAACCAACAATTAAACCATATTCCCACATTATTAGACCGTGGTTATGTAAGTCTTGATTTAGAGGGTTTTTGAAAAGTCAATTTTTTTGATGGGTAGGAATTATGGTTTAGGTGCAGGGGAAAACACGCCCAGGTTGTCTAGTAGTTGGTGCAGTACATAAATCCTGATAACAACGATGTGTGTTTTCTGGATAACGCTGCATTAAAGCCTCCCAATCCCGATTCACCCGACGATTTTTGGCTACCACCAACCAAGTGCTTTCTATCTCAAATAATGCAGAAGCCGTCAGTTTAACGAATGGCGGCTCTAAATTCTCGACTATGGGATTTTCTTCTTGGTTGTCTGACATAGTATCTCACAGAGCATTCTGAGTAGATGGTTTGGTTAATGGGACTTCATCAGTTTCGGCATTAAAAGCTGCTGCCAGCTCGGCGCTGGAAATTGCAATGGCACTTTCATGCCATTCATGGATAATCCCGTCAATTATCTCCCATGCTGTGGTTGAAGAATCTATCAACCGAAAAGCTTCACTTAGCTGTTTGATAAACTCTTGTAACTCATCGGAATCAAACACCCTCAACCATCCATAAGGATATTCAAAGCCGATTTCTTTCCCTAGTAATAGAGAAAAAGCCACAGTTAATGCTTCAAAAACAGCTTTACTTTGAGTAGCTGCTTTGATCACAGAAGTTACTTCCTCTCGTCGCAGCAACGCAAAAGACTGATCATTACGAGTAATTGTCACTGGACGTTCCAAAGCTTTATCTAGAACTCGCCCAGGCTGACGATTTAACTCAGTGGCAGTAATTAGCTCATCTGAGTAAATATTGCTAAAATTGCCTAGAACCATAGATGATGCGTTTTCAGCCAAGTCAATTTAATAAATTCAATAATTCACTACGTATAATTATACGTGCTATTCATTGTTGGTCAATAGGGATTAAAACTCCCTTGTGCTGAAACTATCGGTTCTATTGGTGGTAGGTATTTTTCTACGCGCTCAGTTGCTTGAATAACTCTTAGGGGCTAGGGATTAGGGAGTAGGGAGAAGAAAATATACTGTTACCGTTTCTGTATGAATATGCACTTAATTACTCCTATCCCGCTCTAAGATTAGCGTTCACGCTGGGGGCGTGCGGTTAAGGGTGTCCGTAAGGACATGGCTAAATATAGCTAATTAGCAATTTCTTAATTAAATACTTTTTCAGCTAAGGTATACACATCTTGATTACAGGGATAAAACTTCAATTTAAAGTACTGGAAAAAAGTTTTCAATCCGTATGGAACAAGCTTGTATTTAGTAAACAATAATTTTTTCAAATCCATCAATGTTTTCCAAGAAATAAAATTCCGTTCTTGTACCACTAATGACAACATTCCCACAGCAATAAAACCGACAACAATTGCTGCTCCTAATAATCCTCCAATGAAACGTAACAAATAGCTGTTATTTACTTGTTGTAAAAAAATAAATGCAACAGAACTGTGTTCAATTTCTTCAGCGGCGTGCCATTGCCATAATTGCCGCATTCTAGAGTGGGCAGGTTCGAGCATATTTGCTTTGAGGATAATTTCTGCAAGTAAGGTTGTAAGATGCTCAAAACCTGCAATTGTTGCTAAAGAAACCACCTGACCTAATCTTTTTTCCAAGATTTCGAGCAGAATAAAATCACTAATTTTTAACCATGTTTCAAATTTATAACCTTGTTCTCGTAATATTTGATTATATTGATGATGTGCTTGACTGTGGTTGGCTTCTTGAGAGATAAAACCACAAATTTGTGTTTTTAATTGAGAGTCTTTGATATTACTCAATTGACTCTTCATGACTCTAACCATAAATAATTCAAAAGTTGGGAGAAACAAGTTAATCCCGTTGAAAAAATGAGTCATAATTGGGCTGTTATTGTGCCACAACTTAGGAATCTCGGTAGAGAATTGAAAATCAACTTTTCTCGGTTGTATTTTTTGCGGATTGAAAGGTTTTGATGTTGTGAAAGTTGTGTTCATGGAAATACTCAGATTATGTAAAAAAAAATCAAGCTGATATGTTGAAAATCGGGATGATTGAGCAAAAAAGTTAAGCTTAACAATACCACATTATTCAGCAAATACACGCACACAAAAAAACTCTTGTTTGTCAAGAGATTACAGAAACAAATCAATATTAGGACTTACTCCCTTCCCGGCAGAAGATTACTGTTCGCGCAGCGTCTCCCCCAGGGAGAATTAAAAAACCGCAGCGGAAAGTGTGGTCTTGGGGAGGCGCGGGTGCGGAACCTGTGTCCGCACATTGAGCGCCGTGGTTTCCCCCATGAACAACTTTTCAAGACACAGACGCACAGAGCGCAGAGTTAGCTCCGCGTGTCCGTCAGTAAATATTCAAAACCCAACTTTTAAACCGATGAAAATTGCATAAATTGCAAATTGCTACCCCTAGCTATCTAATGACGTAATCGATTAGTAGTAGCAAAATTACCATGAATAACCTTTCAATACCAGCAGAGCAGAAAAATACCGAAATTACTCAAGACAAAAATCTTTACATCATTATTGGTGTAACGCTGATATCGATTATGGGAGGACAAACAGTTGCCCCAATATTACCGAGTCTAACCTCTGTATTTAATGTTTCTCCCAGGGAAATTGAACTGGTAATGACACTTTTTGTATTACCCATTGGTATCGCAACTCCGATTTTAGGAGTATTAGCCGATCGAATCGGGATTAGGAAAGTTTTGATTCCTGCCTTAATATTATTTGCGATCGCCGGAGCATCTATTTCTTTTGCGGGGACTTTCACTTCTGTTTTGGGATTACGATTTTTACAGGGGTTAGGTGCGGCTCCGTTGGATGCTTTAGCTTTAACGATGATTGCAATGCTCTACAACGGTAGAAAACTGGGTGCAGCAATGTCAATCAATGCAGCGGTAATTGGTATATCTTCGGCAATATATCCGTTATTAGGGGGAGCATTAGGAAGTATTAACTGGACATATCCATTTTTACTTGCAGTTTTGGCTTTCCCCTTGGTAATGTTGGTAATTATGGTATTAAAGCTACCCTCAAAACCTCCCGGAGTTGAAAAACCAAGTTTAAAAACTTATTTAAAGACTACCTATAAAAGTATTAATAACCGTTCCGTAATCGGATTATTATTTGCAGTGGGTTCCATATTTATGATTCAATTTGGAGCTTTCATTACCTACGTCCCCATTTTTGCGGGGATTTCCCTTGGTGCTTCTGGATTGATGAATGGGATTATTTTATGTGTAATGTCCTTAGCGGTTGCGATTAGTGCTTCTCAATTGGGATGGTTAATTCAAAGATTTTCGGAAATTACCTTAATTAAAGTTTCTTTTATTATCAGTGCTGTAGCATTATTAATCATTCCGGTAATTAATAATCCTTGGCTGCTATTGATTCCTAGCGCTTTATTTGGTGTAGCCTTAGCATTTGCCTTACCATCATCTCAAGCATTATTAGCGGGGCTTTCTGCACAAGATACCCGCGCTGGCTTTATGGCTGTAAATGCTAGTGTTCAGTCATTGGGACAAGCATTAGGTCCGATATTAGGAGCAATTGCGATCGCGATTGGGGGTATTAAAGCAGTTTTCTTTAGTTCCGCTGGATACGCTTTAATTGCATTTGTAATATTTAATATTCTCATAACTCCCAAACAAACTAAATCAGTACCACAGTTACTACCAGAAATAGAAATAGATGAAGAATTAACAGCTATTCCTTCCATTGCCTCTCCTACAGATTTACAAGCTCCGGTTGCTCAGTTAGTTCACACTCTCACGAATAAAATTATTGATTTACCAGAAATTCCTTCATTAATTTATATCGGTAAACAGCATAAAAATGGTACATCTGATATAGATATTTCTAACTTACCTTATTCAGAAGTTGTTTCGCGGAATCACGCTCAAATTAAATTTGATGGACAAGATTATTATATCCAAGATATGGGAAGTTCCAACGGCACTTATATTAATAAATATCCACTTTTACCAGGTATTTGGTACAAATTAGGACCGGGAGTTAAACTTGGTTTGGGTAAACGTGATATGGTAGCGTTTGTATTTCAATTGAATTAAATTAATTAAACATTTACGGATAATTTTTTCCACCCACCTGCTTAAATAAAACCATGAAAATAGAAAATAAAGTAAATTCAATTCTGATAATTCTTTTTCTGCTCGGAATTTTAATTAGCGGTATTGCGCTATCAAATGTATTACAACAAAAAGCGCAAAATGAGATAAATTCTAAAGCCAGTGCATTAATGACAATGAATAACTCAGTGAGAAGCTATACAAATGAACGAGTAGGACCTTTATTATCACCACAAGTAGAAATTCAAGAGAATTTTATTCCAGAATCGATACCATCTTACTCGGTGAGAGAAGTTTTTGAATATTTTCGTAATACTCCAGAATACGCGAATTTTTTCTATAAAGATGCAACATTAAATCCTACAAATTTACGAGATAAAGCGGATGATTTTGAAACTGAAATTGTTAATAGTTTTCGTCAACAACCCGATAAAACATCTTTATCTGGTTTTCGTACAATGTCAGGAATAAAACTATATTATACTGCTAAACCTTTTGCAATTAAAAATGAAAGTTGTTTACGATGTCATAGTATTCCTGAAAACGCACCGAAAAGCCAGTTAAAAACTTATGGAAGTGAACATGGTTTCGGATGGACGCTCAATGATATTCTTGGTGTGCAAATTGTTTATGTACCCGCCGAAGAAATTCTCGAAAATGCTCGTGATTCATTTATGCTGGTAACGGGAATTGTGGCGATGGTGTTCACGGTGGTAATTATCATCATTAATCTGTTGTTACAAAGAACTGTATTACGACGAATAAAGCGTATTGCGACAGTTGCTGAACAAGTTAGCGTCGGTAATATGGATGCTAATTTTGGTAGACAAAATAAGGATGAAATTGGAGATTTAGCTGAAGCTTTTAACCGGATGAAATATAGTCTAGAAATTGCCATGAATATGTTGAATAGAAAAAAGAATAATTAATAAATTTAACATGAGTTCAATTTATTCCTGATTCTTGAATCCCTATGAAAATAAGTCGGGTTTTTATGATTTTCTATGGGTAACACCAGAAAATAGTCATAAAAACCCGACTTCTGTAATTATTAGAATCCTGATAACTGATAACTGATAACTGATAACTGATAACTGATAACTGATAACTGATAACTGATAACTGATAACTGATAACTGATAACTGATAACTGATTACCGTTCCAATATACGTTTTTTAAATTCCATGGCAATTCCGTAATCGGGAATATTTTGTAATAATTTATCAACGAATTCGGTTATAGAAATTAAGGGATGAGATTGTAAAGTCTCTTGAATGATAAAATTAGCAATTGGACCAATGGAATAAGTTAAGTAACTTTCACATTTGCTGATAAAATCAGCATCAATAGTTTGATATAAAGTTGTTGAAGATTTAGCTAATTGAGATTGAGTTGAAATACTTGGTATTTCTAAAATAGCTGTTGCTTGATTTTTAAATAGAATTTTTTCTTGTAGGGGGATATAATCAGTTAATTTTTCAATTAATTGTTGGTAGTCCCCGACTTTTTTAATTGATTGTTGCAATATTTTAGATGCAATTATTCCGATTGTTTTTTTGAGTAACTCTTCTAACTCTGTATATTTTTCGAAATTTATAATTAACTGATTTGGGGATTGTATTGGTACTTTTACATCAGGTAATTTAGCTATATTATTTTGAGGTTTAATTTGTTGAACATTGTGAAATACTTGATTGATATTACCGGGTAAAATATCAATGATTGCTTGGGTACCAGAAAGCCAAGTATGTAAATTTACACCTTTACTTTGTAAGAGTTTTTGTAATTGACTAATCCATTTAGCAACTGGTAATCCTACTTGAGGATTTGCATTCACAAGACTTTCTAAAATAATTTGGGAAAATATTGCTGATTGATGAACGGGTGTTTGAGTAACTATCAAACATTGTCCATATTCGGTACCGCATTGTAAATCTTCTATCCAATTTTGTGCAGAACTAATTCCTGAAGATTCTGAACTTATTAAATCTAAAATAACTATTTGTTGAATTTTTTGAGTACGACGTAATAGTTGTCTCAAAAAACAACGACTCAAACGTACTCCATCACCTAAAACTAAACAGGCTTCTCCATCTTCTTTTTCTTCAACATATCCCCGTAAATATAATAAACAAGTTGGTATTCTCTTTACTCCCCCTACTTTTTGATTATATTGTGCATTTAATTCTCCACTCACTTGGGTAAATTTTTGAATTTCTGTACGAATTTCCGACCAATTTTGATGTTGTTGGTAAAAACATTCCACCTCAAAATCACCAGCACTTTTGAGCAGTTGACTCAGATTATGAGTATTTTCACGATTTGCTAATCCATCAATGATTAAAGCACGTCGTAACTTATGAGAATCAACCTGATTCGGCTTAAATCCAACAATTAACTCTCCGACACCTTCAACAATTCTTTTCGGTGTTTGTATGGGATACTCTGGATAAAGCTGACTATCTCCACGCTCTCGCTTTTGCTGATTAATTAAACGTACTTGATGATTTAACTTATCAATATACTGTACCGTTTGACGATAAACATATTTATAAAGTCCGTCAGCATCAATAAATCCGCTGTTATCGGCTGCTTCCCCCGATAATCCTCGCATTAAATAATAAGTAAATACTCCATGGCCTAACTCCGGAAATTCCCAAGATTGTTGACCGCGATCGCAACTTAGTAAAGCACAAAATCCCTTACTTTGAGAAGCACGGTGTCTAAGGACGTTCATCAGTTGCGGGGTAGAATTGGACAAGGGTGCAATATCTCCATCCCTAGAACTACCAACCCTTGCTCCTAACAATGCCATATCACCACTATGACAGGTATCCAAACACAATAATTGTTGCTTTGCAGGACTTTTACTTAATATTTCTACAAGTTCCTGCATCGGTAAACCAGTAGCCAACAAGTTACTTTTATTAGTATCGGAAAAACATAGGACAGCTTCTTGAGTATTTGGCTCTAACATCCCATGTCCGGAAAAATATAATAAAATCGAGTCATTCGGTTGTGATTGGGAAACAATTTTGTACAAACTTTGGCGAATATTCTTTATTTCTGGCGCTTTTCTGGCAAAATCATGATGTACAACTATTTCTTTATTGGGAAATCCTTCTGTCGCTTTCACAAGTGATTCTTCCAATCCCTGACAATCTAAGGCTGGATAACGTAAAGAAGGTAAACTTATATCTTGATAATCGTTAACACCTACTAATAATAGCCAAAGTTTCGCTTCTCCTGATTTTAATGTATAAGTTGAATCGCTAGAACCTACGCCGAGAGGAGCCATAATTATTAAACCTCTTAACAGTTATCAGTTATCAGTTATCAGTTATCAGTGAACAGTTATCTATTGATATGCTTCCTACCTTATCTTCAAACATACACCGTCGCAACTGTCAATCGATAACTGATTTTCCATTGTATTTAATTAATCCTACTTATATAATTTTATATAATTTGGATGAGATATAGTCGATACAGAAAAGTAGTGGAAAATGCTCTTACAAAATCGACTTAACTTTTCTACAACTTCTAAATCTAATCATTCTTCACAAATCAGGTTTGAACCCATAATTACCTTATTTTATTATGGGTAGAGCTTTGAGGTAATTATAAAGTTGAGCATCAATTAATTAATTTTAGGACTTACGTAACTGGCAAATTTTTATTGTAGGGGAGGCTCTGGGGCGGTGTAGATTAACTTCGGGCATTATTGTCGTTGTGTGACAATCTTGAACGTAAAAATAAGCAGTCAATCGCGCCTATTCCTGAATTTTTTAATTGAAAATAATCATGTCAAAATATTTATATATTTAGAAGTATTGACAAAATTGATTGCTTCATACCAACCTAGTAATCATTTAAATCAACTTAATTAAGTTGTGTAAAGTGATTTTTTTAGATATTATCGGTAATTGATAAAAACCTAACTAAATGCAGTTAAAAACGTGGATATAGGAGTCTGTGTTATTGTCGGTATAATCAGGTAACTGCATCTAATATATATGTAGATGTATTTATGATGTACTTATATATTTGTGAGTGATTTAGTTATGCGTTCTCGTCAAACTATTGCCGAATTATTTACAACTTTCTTACAATTTGACGCAAATAGAGTAATTGGTTGGGCTACCGATGCTAGATTACGTCGGAATATTATTAATCATCAAAAAGCGTTATCAAAATCAGAAAATTCCGAAGATTTTTGGGTATCTTATTGGTATAAAAAATGGCAATCTCAGACAGAGAATTTAGCAAAAGGACATTTATCGGCTTATTTACAAGAAGTTTGCTATTGGGCTGCAAATAAAACAGTTACTCATTTTTCTTCTGGTCAATATACTTTATCAGATTGTTTTCAAGCGATTGTTACTAAGACTGATAAAGTTTTGCAAGGTTTTAAACCTGATATGGGTTTTAATATTAAAAATTATGCTAGTGCGATTTTTAGTAGTGAACTTAAGGAATTATTACGACAACACAAAGAAGTTGATATTTCTACCGATTGGAGATTGTTGCGGAAGTTGACTCAAAAAAGGTTGGTAGAATCTTTAGAAAATGCTGGATTGAATGCACAAACTATCGAATCTTACTTACTTGCTTGGAAAGCTTATCAAGCAATGTATGCTCCTCGTCAAGAAAAGGGAACTCGTAAACTAGCAAGACCAGATGATATTGTATGGGAGAATATTGCTCAACTTTATAATCGCGATCGCCATTCTCAACTTTCCCAACCTGGACTAGAATGTAGTGGAGAAACCATAGAAAAATGGCTGATTAGTTGTGCAAAAGCTGTACGGGCTTATTTATATCCCAATATGGCTTCTTTGAATGCAACTTCGGGGGATAATTCCGGAGAATTTCAAGATATTTTACCGCAACTTAGACAAGAATCCTTGCTTTCAGAAATTATCGCTCAAGAAGAAATTGCCGAACGAAAATCACAGCAATCTCAAATCAGCAATGTGATAATTGCTGCCATCAAAGAATTAGATGAACAAGAACAAAATATTATTAAATATTACTATCAAGGTAGTTTGACCCAATCACAAATAGCGAAAGAATTAGGAGTAAAGCAATACACGATTTCTCGTAAACTTAGTAAATGTAAGGACATATTATTACTAAAATTGGCTACTTGGAGCAAAGAATCGCTGCATATTTCCTTAAATTCGTCACTATTAGATTATATGAGTACTCTTTTAGAGGAATGGTTGCAAACTTATTACAGTAAATAGGGAGCAGGGAGCAGGTAATTGTCAACTGATAACTGATAACTGTTCACTGATAACTGATAACTGATTACCGGAGCCTTTGATTATGAACGTTGATTTAGAAACGCTAAGTTTAAATAATCCTACAAACCTATGGTTGGAAATTCCCGAAAACCAACAAACTAAAATTTGGCAACAAAGTCAAGCTTATTCTACAGATAATCGTCGTTGGATAGGATATCTCAACCGTTTAAGTTTAAATGTGTTTTTACCTTGGCTCCAGGAAGAATACGCTCAAGATGCAAAATTGTTTCCTAATTCTGCTACTTTACCGAGTATTTGGGAAGTTACCAATGGTACGGGTATTTGTTTTAATGGTAAAAAATTAGTATTAATTCCCACTGAAGCCCTTGATATATCAGAAATTAGAGTTCCTCAAGAATGGGTAGACATTCCCAAATGGAGCGCTGATTATTACGCAGCTGTACAAATTAATGTAGAATCCGGATATATGAGAATTTGGGGTTATACATCTCAAGTAAATTTAAAACAAATGGGAAATTATGATCATCGCGATCGCACTTATTGTTTAAATAAGGAGCATCTAATTTCTAACTTGAGCATTTTATGGATAGCACGTCAAATTTGTCCGGAAGAAATCACCAAAAATCCAACTGTTCCGATACCGGAATTGTCCGCAATTCAAGCAGAAAACTTGTTAAATCGGTTAGGAAATCCCCAAGTAATAAATCCCCGTCAAGAAATACCATGGACGATGTGGGGAGCATTATTAGAACAATTTGGTTGGAGACAAAGATTGTACGAACAACGTTTGGGAATACCAAAACAATGGTCAATTAGACAATGGATGCAAACGGGAGTATCGGAAGTAGCGAGACAATTTGGTTGGGGAAGTATAAATTTACAACCTAATTTAGAAGGTGCTAGAGGTACTACAGAAACACCTCAAGGAACAACTTTAATTAGAAAAATTATTATATCCGGTTTGGAATATGAATTATTAGTGCATCCCAAAGGTAGAATTGAAGATAGAATTTGGCGTTTTGAATTACGACGTGCAACAGTGGGAGAGATGATTCCTGTTGGGTTGAAATTAATGCTGTTAACAGAAGACTTACAACCATTTGATGGCAATCAAGTTCAAGCTAAAACACCTGTAGAAAGAATTTATGTTGATGTCGCTTTGGGTGAGGATGAAGAAGGTTTGGTATGGAAAGTAGAGCCAACACCCGATGATTATGAATATGAAACTTTATATTTATAAATACAGACGTGGAAATAATAACTAATCATCCGGAGTTGATACAAGTATGTTGTCGCATCTGGTGCAATTATGCTGTATAATTGCACCAGATGTCATGCAACAAAGATTATGATCCGTCAAAGTATTTCACTTACACCGCCGAATGATGCCTGGTTAAAAGCACAGGTGGAAGGTCAGGAGTATGCTAGTAAAAGTGAGGTGGTAAACGACCTGATACGTAAGGCTCGTGCCAAGCAAGAAAAAGTTGAAGAAATCCGCTTTAAGCTAATTGAGGCAGAGCAAAGCGGCTTTGTTACTCCTGAGCGTCAGGAAATTCTTGCTGAATTCAAGCGTCATGCTGCACAGTAATGGCAAACTATAGATTGACGCAAGGGGCTAAAGAAGACTTACGGCAAATTTATTATTATGGCTTTGAGACATGGGGCGAAGCAGCAGCAGACCAGTATTATAATCAACTTTTTGACCGCTTTGAGCAGATAGCTGCACAGCCCTATTTATACCCTGAAGTTGATTTTATCCGTAAAGGCTATCGCCGCAGCGTATGTGGTGTGAATAGCATTTATTACCGCATTGAAAATGATGTGGTTGAAATCATGGCAATCCTTAGAAGCCAAGAGACTGACACAATTCTTGATTTATAAGGAATATACCGTAAACCTTTGAGAAAGTATAAAAAAATCAGCCCTACCCTCCTGATATCATGTCTGGTTAAACTAATAACTAATCATCCGGACTTGATATAATAAGTCGGGTTTTTTCCTTGAAATATCTGTGAGACAACACAAGGAAAGTAAAAACCCGACTTCTCATCGAACACTGACGTTAATTATAAATTATCTTCCAAAAATTCGGCTAATTCTGGCAATTTGTGCCAAAGTCCACCATTTTTCACTGCATAAGAAGCCATGATCACAACATCATTAACCTCTGTATTCCTCTGCGTTTACCTCTGCGTAACTCTGCGTTAAAAACCTCAAAAAGAAAATGTCGTCCGTAACGTCCCCGTATAAATGGTACCGTTATCGTTTCGATTTGCAGCGTTATCGATTATTTGAATTGTCGGCGTAATTTGTACATTTCTATTAATAGGATAGTTGTAAAATGCTTCATAATTTGTTTGAGTTGAATCACCGATTTCTGTGGCTATAAAAGGCTGTCCGACAGCAAAGCCAGCTAAAGCACCTCTAGTAAATAAGTCTCTAAATGCAACTCCAGCCATCCAATAATTGGGATTAATATCACCAAAATTCGTATTGTTGTAACTACTAAATCCGTAGCGTCCAAATATACCAATTTTTTGAGCAACGGTTAATTCTAAATTAGCTCCAATAGCATCAAAACGGTTATCAAATATTTCACCACCGCTATACTGTAAACGTAAAGCTAAATCTCTAGAAGGTGAATATTCTACTTCTACTACACCTTGATAATTATCTCCAAATAAACCCCTTGTTCCACCAGTATTAGGTGAATTGGGAATATTGGGAGAATTGTACAATACATCTATAAAAGGTGCTGTTCCGATCAGTCTTCCTTGATTGCTGGGATTTGCTGCATCTGCTGCGGTATAAGCAGCTCTAACGCTAAAAGCTCCGCGATTCGGTTTCCAGTCAATTACTGCTCCAGCACTGGGAAACTCGATGGGGAAAATAACATAATTATTTACAAAAGCTTGAGTACTAAAATCACGAAAACTTAATTTAGCATAACTATTAAAGTCTATATAATCCGCAGCACGAATATTTGGACCGATAGTAACTGCTAAATCTTGACTAGGTTTAAAGGTGTAATAAAGTCTTGATATCTCAAAATCTCTATCTGTAGGGGGATTGATAGAATAATCCAAAGCACTACCAAAAAATGGTTCTAAGAAACCACCAGCATTATCTCTACCACCTTGAACTTGACCATTTTCTGTAAAACCGCTTCCTGTTTCCAAACGCAGCTTTAATAAATCATTTTGATTAAAGCTGGTATCTAAATCAAATCCAGCCCTAAATACCATTGTGGCATTGGGGTCATTTGTAATTTGTCTTCCAGTCGCGTCAATAATGCGATCGCCATTTATACCCCCAGCATTCGCAGAAATAATTACTTGTCCCCTCAATTTAGTAGTTGTAGAAAACTGGGATGCTTCTAACTGAGCGTTACGGGCTTCTAAGGTATCCACTCGACCGCGTAAAGTTGCTAATTCCGCAGTAAAATTTTCCTGTAACTTCTGTAAAGTTAATAAATCGTCCCTAGTTACAGAATCCTTCGTGGCGATCGCCATCAGTTCATTAATTCGATCTAAACAAGCATTGAGTCCAGCAGCGAATTCATAACGGGTGATTGCTCGATTCCCCCGAAAAGTCGCATTGGGATATCCAGCAATACAACCATACCGTTCAACTAAAGATTGTAATGCTTGAAATGCCCAATCAGTCGGTTGAACATCGCTTAATTGATTGACATTCGTTATCTGTCTCATTTCTGTTTCTGCTTTAACAGGAGATGTTGTTAAAAGAAAGCAGATAATCGGAGAAACAATAAAAAAGAATTTAAGCATTTTGAAATTTGGTAATTGGTAATTGGTAATGGTTAATTGGTAATTGGTAATTGGTAATTGGTAACTGTTAACTGATAACTGTTAACTGTTTATCGGAACAAGTAAATTCACATACAACATTGGTGATAATTTTTAAGCCTACACCTTCCATTAAAGTCATGATAGATTCGGGATGAAACTGAACAGCGGCTATTGGTAAGGTTTTATGTTCAATACCCATAACTATTCCGTCATCGGATAGGGCTGTAATTTTTAATTCTTGGGGTAAATTATCTTCTATTGCGTACAAGGAATGATATCTACCAACTTCAAAGGATGATGGTAAGTTTTTAAAAGCCACAGAATCTTTATCTACTATATTTATTAAAGATGTTTTACCGTGTTGGGGATAATCCAAAACTCCTAACTTTCCACCATGGGCTTCAACTATTCCTTGTAATCCTAAACATACACCGAATAAGGGTATTTGACGTTTTTTGCAAGCGGCGATCGCCATTTCTAATTTAAAGTCACTAGGCTTTCCGGGTCCGGGTGATAATACTACTAAGTCGGGTTGTTGTTGATCAAAGACTGATTCGGGAAAACCATGTCTTAATGTTGTGACTGTTGCTCCTGTTTGACGGATGTAATTAGCAAGGGTATGAACGAAGGAATCTTCGTAGTCAATTAATAAAACGTTTTTCCCTGCTGCTGGTAATTGTTCTTTAATCCCGAATTGAGACATGATTGATTTTTGATCAACTTTTTGATTGCTTGCTCGATTCAGAGTTTGAAATAACGCAGTTGCTTTCGTAATAGTTTCTTGAGCTTCTGCTTCCGGTTCGGAATCATAAAGGACTGTTGCACCAACTCTTACTTGAGCGATGGAATCTTTGAGTCGGATAGTTCGTAAAATTAAACCTGTATTCAAATTACCTTTAAAATTAAAACCTCCTACTGCTCCACCATACCAACGTCTGGCACTGCGTTCATTTTGTTCGAGAAATTGCATTGCAGCCCGTTTTGGCGCTCCGGTGACGGTAACAGCCCATAAATGAGTCAAAAATGCATCCAAAGCATCGTACTCTGGTTTGAGTGTTCCTTCTACATGGTCAACAGTATGAATCAGATGACTGTACATTTCAATTTGACGACGACCAATTACTCTTACCGAACCCGGTTCACAAATTCGTGATTTATCATTACGGTCTACATCGGTACACATGGTCAATTCAGATTCATCTTTACGGGAATTCAACAATTTCTGAATTTGTACTGCATCATCAATGGCTGTTTCTCCCCGACGAATTGTACCGCTGATGGGACAAGTTTCTACTCTTCTACCTTCAACTCGGACAAACATTTCTGGAGATGCACCAATTAAGTATTCTCCACCCAAATTAAAGATAAAGCCATAGGGGCTAGGATTAATTTTTCTCAAAGTGCGGAATAATTGAGTTGGAGATTTTTCGCAGGTTTCAGAAAAGCATTGAGAAGGAACTACCTCAAATAAATCACCCCGGCGAAAATAATCTAGAGCTTTGGTAACTTGTTGTTCGTATTCACCCGCTGCATGGTCAGAACCTTGAGTCACATTCAAACGTTTACCCCGGTAATCCATCACTTCACCTTTACGCGGTAAATCTCTGGTACTGCCATTATTAGTCACAAAATCGTACTGTAAGCGAAATGCTTGTTGTAAATGGTAATCAACAACTAATAATTCGTCCGGTAAATATAATATTAAATCCCTTTGGTCTGATTCTCGTTCCAATAATTTGGGCATTTGTTCAAATTGAAACACTAAATCGTAACCTAACGCTCCATAAAGCCCTAAATTTTCATCTTCATCACTGTAAAATGCTGATATTATTTCTCGAATCACACTGAATACAGATGGTTGTCGGCTGCGCTCTTCCTCGGAAAATAAACGATTGCTCAGTTTTATAGAACCTGAAATACAGTTATCCTCTCGATTTATATTTTCAATATATGGTTTATCTAAAAATAAATCCCCTAGATAACCGAGTAAAACCAGACCACGTTCATTGTGAGCCGTAATTGTAAAATTGCGATCGCGAGTAGATATTTCCAAAGGAGGATTGACAAAACCGATAGCCCATCTTTTATATCGTCCTGGATATTCATAACTACTAGCGAGTAAACCACCGCGTTGAGAATCCAGACGCATCAAAACTTCCTCAATAGCCGAATCGATAGAAGTATTCGTAACGGAGCGAGAGATAAATATACCACCGTCAGTTGTATAAGAATTAGTGTCAAATTGCATTTTAATATTCTCTAGTCTTCTTGAAATTTGTATAGGGGTGAATAAACTTGGTTTATGCAATTTAGGTCAGGTATTTAGCAATGATGGGGACACTTGATGCGGATAAATTTGAATTAAGCTACTCACGAAAGATAATCATGGTTTAAAATTACTCGTCTTGCGTAAAATATTTATCGAGAAAATTGAGAGCATGGTTACGGAGTTCAAAATATTGAGTAATCATCATCACTGCTTGGCGATGATTTTCCCAAATATCTAATACCTGTCGTTGCAATTTGCCACGAGTTAAAGCATCTAATGCTCCAAAAGGTTCATCCATTAATAATGGACATTTAATACCCAAATTTCTCCAGTTTTATACATTGGCTTGCTGCGGTGCGGCAAAAGTAACTATTGTGCAGCATCCCCTTGTCAAAATATGTCACTTTGTGACATAATGACATTTAGTGACAAAAAAATAGAACCTGATGCCAATCAATGGAAAAAATGCTCACTGTGTGGAGTATCGCTGTGACTGGTATAACAACAAGCGAGCAAGAGTTAGGAAGGGATGAGTGAGCAGCGGCGCGAGCGGATGCGTTTGGAAATCTCCCGTGAAGCAGCGCGCTTGTTCTGGGAGCAAGGTGTCACTGCTACAACCGGCGAGCAGATTGCAGACGCAGTAGGCATTTCGGTACGTACCCTCTGGCGGTACTTCCGCAACAAGGAGAGCTGTGTCGAGCCAGTCTTAGCGCAGGATGCAGAGGAATGTGTGGCGGTGTTGCGCCGTTGGCCTCGGGAGGTTTCCCTCGAAGATCACCTCGTCGAGTGGGCGACGAATCGCTCCAAAGATCCCGATCAGCAGTCCTACGACGATGCCGTGATCAAGATGACCGTGCTAGCTGAAAAAGAGCCGGATCTGCGGACGGCTTGGCTAATGGCTCACGATCGAATAGAGCGCGATCTGGTCGAGATCATCGCGGATCGCCTGCGCCGCCCGGCTGATGATATCCAGGTGCGTCTGCACGCGGCGGCTGCCACCGCAGTCTTGCGCGTCATTAGTGAAGATGTCAGTGCCGCCCTTATGGCGGGAGCTGATCGCGCCTCTATCGGCAACCCGCTCAAGCACATGGCTCACGCCGTGCGCGTAGCCACTGGTGGAGCCGTCGGCAACCCGGTCGATCCCTGAAAACAATAGCAAAGGCAACTAGCAACTCGATCCAAGCACTACATACACGCAAGCGTAAAGGAGACAAACATGATGAAGATCAAAGCAATCAAAGGACATCAGGGAAGCGGAGCGGAAGGGAAAGACGCGACTTACGTGGAGGCTGCCCGGTGGGGTAAGCATCGGGGGTGGCGGTATGTTCTGGGGCTGGTGGTTATCCTCTTTGCGTGGCTGGTGGTCGGGACTGGTGCCAGCGTACTCGTCGCGTTCGCGTTTAGCGGTCAACCAGATTACTACGTGCTTGGTCCTTTGGGGAAGTTCCTGTTTGTTATGGTAGGTTTCCTATTTTTCCTCGCGGGTGTTCTCATCGCCGTCTCCCTCATCCACCGCCGCCACCCCCGGACGCTGGTCACAGCGCAGGAAAAGATTAGCTGGCGGCGTGTCGGTCACGGGTTTGTGGCGTGGTTCGTGCCAGCCTGCCTGATTGGTGGGCTGGGACAGTACTTCTTCTATCCCGACACCTTTTCCTTCAACTCCAACCTCACAACGTTCGCGCTTTTTGTGCCAATCGCGCTAGTCTTTACCGCGATCCAGACCACCACAGAGGAGCTTTTCTTTCGCGGATACATTGTGCAGGGGGCGAGCATTGTTTGGGGCAACCGCATCTTTCTGGCGCTCGTGGCGGCCATGGTATTCACCCTGCCGCACCTGCTCAACCCGGAGGCAATTGCTGGCGGCTGGTTCACGGTCTTTTTCAGCTACTTCCTCGTTCCGGGTCTGCTGTGGACCGTCGTCTCGTTGATTGACGGAACCACCGAGCTTGCGATCGGCGTACACTTCGCGAACAACATCGTCGGCTTCCTCCTGTTCAACGCAGCCGGAACCGCCGTGACCACTCCCGCTCTGTTCACAATCAGCGAGTTCCACGCGACCTACGGGGCGCTATCGGTGCTGGTTGCAATCCCTGTGTTTCTGGCGATCGCCTACGGAGTGTTCAAGCGTAAAGCCCCCACCCGTTTCCCAGAGCCACCGGAGAGTCGTCGGTGATCTCGTAAGTTCGTAAAACAATCAGCAAATGTATTAAAGTGACTGCAATTGTTCCGTGAATTTTGCACACACGCACCAGTAAAGGAGACAAAGATGAGGATTAAAGCAATCAAAGGAAAGCAGGGAATCGGAACGGAAGTGAAAGGCGCGACTTACGTCGAGGCTGCTGGGTGGGGTAAGTATCGGTGGTGGCGGTATGTTCTGGGGCTAATGATCATCCTCTTTGCCTGGATGGTCGTCGCCAACTTCGCCAGCGCACTCGTCGCGCTTGCGATTGGCGGCAAAGAGGGTGCTGCGGCTTTGGGTCGGCTGGATTACGCTGCGTTCGGTTCCGTGGGGGGCTTCGTCGTGGTCATGGCGGGTTTTCCGGTGTTTCTCGCGGGAATTCTCATCGCCATCACCCTCATCCACCAGCGTCATCCCCGGACGCTCATTACGGCGCGGGAGAAAATCAGTTGGCGGCGCGTTGGTCACGGGTTCGTGGCTGGGTTCGTGCCCTGGGTGCTGCTCGGCGGGCTGGGGCAGTACTTCCTCTACCCCGACACCTTCTCCTTCAACTCCGACCTCGCAACGTTCGCGCTCTTCGTCCCGATCGCGCTGGTTCTCACCGCAATCCAGACGACCACCGAGGAGCTTTTCTTTCGCGGGTACATCGTGCAGGGTGCGAGCCTGATCTGGTCGAACCGGATGTTTCTGGCGATCGTCTCGGCTGTGATCTTCACCCTGCCGCACGCCACCAATCCAGAGTCACAGGAGGGTGGCTGGATCGGGATGTTCCTCGGACTCTTCGTCGGCACGGGTCTGCTGTTTGCGATCGTTTCATTGATCGACGGCACCACCGAGCTTGCGATCGGGGCGCACTTCGCCAACAACATTGCGTACTTTCTCCTGTTCAACTGGTCTGGAAGCTTCTTCACCACGCCAGCCCTGTTCAGCATTAGTGAGTACCATGCAAGATTCTACGACATCACCTCTCTCGTGCTGATTCCCGTTTTCCTGGTGATCGTTTTCCGAGTGTTCAAGCGCGACGGGGTATCCAAACCCGTTTCCTAGAGCGATCGAAAGGGTCATCGGTAAAGTGATTTCACGACTGCTCTACCGTAAACCTACCACTCAAATACTTAGAGGGAACACCATGAAAGCATTCCTAACTTATTCCACAACTCTTCTGACTTTAGCAACCAGCATGATAGTTCATTTCGCTTTACCTGCAAAAGCCGATTCTACCGCTAATTTGCTCCTCAACTTGCAATGCCAAGGCGGATACAACGTCAATATCTGGAAAACTAAAAAATCAGGCGAACTCCTTTATCGCTCAACCAGTTCCAACGGAAATTTGAGCTTGGGAAGAGGAACAAGCCAAGCAACAGAAGGCGTTCGAGTTTACAAATTCCAGAATGGTAATTATCAATACTGGGTTTGGGATGGAACATTGGATAGCCAGCAATCTGGAACGCTAGAAGTGTACAGAAACAATGCTATCCAACAGCAATATGGATGTACGAAACGTTAAGTTGAGTCATCAAGGCATCACTTGGAGATTAGATTAATGGCAATTCTGAAACAATTTGGGATTTTATTTGTATTGGGCAGTGTGGGAATTCTCATGTTCACGATCGGGTCTATTCCTTTAGTCGAGCAACAGTTAGCAAAACTGTCTCCAGAAATGCTCGAAAAGGTGCCTCCATTGTGGGTTTTAATGCTGTTGCAAGGACTACTGCCTACAGTTCTACTAGTAATCAGCATTCTGATCGGAATTGGCTGTGCCTATCGCGTTGGATTACGCTCCCATTTGATCGATCATTGGGTGTTTCACACTGCTAAGTCTTCATCTTTTGCCGTTGAGATGAAATGGAGCCTGGGTATGGGTGCAGCGGCGGCGATCGTTCTCTTATTGCTCGATCGGTTGATGCAACCTCTCCTACCTGAAGCGCTACGGGCAACCAATAATACACAGCCAAATTGGTCGAATTTGCTCACAGCAATGTTCTATGGCGGTATCACTGAGGAAATTTTGATGCGCTGGGGTTTAATGTCGCTGCTTGTTTGGATCGGGTGGAAAGGGCTAAAACAAGGCGTTACGTTGCCAAGTCAAGCAATATACCAAGGTGCGATCGTGCTAGCCGCGTTGGTATTTGGACTACTACACCTGCCAGCGACTGCCGCGATCGTTCCACTCACTCCAGTTGTGATTATTCGGGCGTTGTTACTGAATGGAATTGCAGGGATTGGGTTTGGCTGGCTCTTTTGGCAATATTCGCTAGAAGCGGCAATGTTAGCTCATATCAGCGTTCATGCTTTTACCTTTGTTCTTAGCGGTTTACTGGCAAGGTTGGCTTAAGTTTTGGAATAGATATCGTAGGGCTAGCACTGCCCCCTTAAGGAACCACAGCATACTTCAATCAGGAATTTATCATGCAATATCTTTCACAGGACTTAATCCTTCTTGCACTCAATCCCGAAACTGGGAAAACTCGCTTCTCTTTCTACGCGGCGCTCGAATATGGCTTGGTCGGTTCTTTGTTACTAGACTTAATCCTACGAGACAAACTTGAGATCGACAACGACAATCGGGTGATCGGTGCGAACGCAGGCAACACAGGCAATGAATTCTTAGATCGACACCTCAATGAAGTTCTGGCATCGTCTCGTCCTCGAACTGCAAGGTTCTGGGTGACTCGTTGGAGACGAAGATACAGATGGTTTCAGCCGATTGTGTTGCAGAACTTAGTCGATTTAGGTGTTTTGCAACGACAAGAGCAACGCATTCTGGGTCTATTCCCAACGCGGCGATATTTTCTCACCGATGAATCGATTCAGCGCGAGATTGTCCAGCAAGTTCGTACAGCCGTGTTAGAAGGCATTGGACTGAATTCTCGGATGGTAGCATTGATTAGTTTGATGCAAGCCTCTCACCTGACCGATGCGGTGTTCAGACCTGAAGAACGTCCTGAAGCGCGATCGCGAATTAGAGCGATCGCAGAAGGGGAGTTGGTCGGCAAAGCAGTTTCAAAGGCAATTTTCATCATTCAAGCAACCACGATTTTGGGCGCAGTCAATGTCAGATGAAATCGTTAGGGGTTGTATAGAACAATAGTTCGGACAATTTTTGAAAGCTTTGCTTTCCTATCAGAATTGTCCGGCGTGTTGGAGCAGAAGAATGCTCAAAATCTAATCAGGAGATTCAAATGATCTTAGTAACTGGCGCAACTGGAAATAACGGTCTGGAGGTACTCAAGCGTCTCGCCGCGCAAAACGTTCAAGCTCACGCGATGGTGCGCGATCGCAATCGAGCCAAAGCAATTGCAGATATGGGCATCGAAATGGTCGAGGCTGATTTCGATCGCCTTGAAACACTGCCCTCTGCCCTGGCAGGGGTCGATCGAGCCTTCCTCGTCACCAACTCAACAGAACGCGCCGAAGCACAGCAACTCGCGTTTGTCGAAGCGGCACAACAAAGCGGTGTCAAGCACATCGTTAAACTGTCGCAATTTGCAGCCGATGCCCGCTCACCTGTGCGCTTTTTACGCTACCATGCGGCTGTCGAATCGGCGATCCAAGCAACCCAGATGGCGTATACGTTTCTGCGCCCCAATCTGTTTATGCAGGGCTTGTTAAACTTCCGATCGTCGATCGTTGAGCAAAACACCTTTTACGCTGCGATCGGTGATGCGAAGGTGAGCGTAGTAGATGTCCGCGACATTGCTGACGTTGCTGTAGCTGCTCTAACCAAAGCTGGGCATGAAGGAAAGATTTATGATCTTACGGGTTTGCAGGCACTAACACATACCGAGATGGCAGAATATCTTTCTGCTGCCGTGAAGCGTCAGATTGCGTTTGTCGATATCCTACCCGAACAGATGCGGGAAGCAATGGTTGGCTTTGGGATGCCAGCTTGGCAAGCCGATGGACTGATTGAAGATTACGCCCATTATCGACGCAATGAGGCAGCAGCGATCGCTTCAGGGATAGAGGATGCGACTGGCAAAGCGCCGCGTCAGTTTAAGGACTTTGCTCGCGATTATGCAACGGCATTTAGCTGACTTCCGAAATTGAATGATCGACAAGTATAGCTCTAGCCGTTCGCAACCCTGGTTCGATAATATGATTCGAGTGCCCAAAAAAGACTGGTTCTACTCATGTTGCTTGTTTTTTCTAAGTGTTTTACTCTGGAGATTAAATCAATGGCAGTTTTGAAACAATTTGGAATTCTATTTGTGTTGGGCATTGCGGGAATTATGATGCTTGCGATTACGTCGGTTCCATTCGTTGAGCAACGGTTGGCACAACTGTCTCCAGAAGAACTGGCAAACGTTCCGCCACTGTGGGTTTTAATACTGCTGCAAGCACTACAGCTTACAGTTCTACTAGCAATCAGCATTCTGATCGGAATTGGCTGTGCCTATCGCGTTGGATTACGCTCACATTTGATTGACTACTGGGTACTTCATACCCCTAAGATTCCATTTTCTGTCATTGAGATGCAATGGAGCTTGGGTGTGGGTGCAGCGACGACGATCGTTCTTCTGTTGCTCGATCGGTTCATGAAGCCTGCTCTACCTGAAGCACTACAGGTATCAAATAATACAGAGTTGAATTGGCTGAGTTCACTTACAGCAATGCTTTATGGCGGCATCACTGAGGAAATTCTGATGCGCTGGGGCTTCATGTCGCTGCTTGTTTGGATCGCGTGGAAGGTCTTAAAACAAGGCATTACGTTGCCAAGTCAAGCAATATACCAAGGTGCGATCGTGCTAGCCGCGTTGGTATTTGGACTACTACACCTGCCAGCGACTGCCGCGATCGTTCCCCTCACTCCAATTGTGATCGTCCGAGCGATATTACTTAATGGGATTGCTGGCATTGCTTTCGGTTGGCTCTTTTGGCAATACTCACTTGAGGCTGCGATGTTATCCCATTTTAGCGTTCATACCTTTTCCTTTGCTCTTAGCCTTTTGCTGGCAAGATTCGTCTAAGCTTTTTTCTGGCAAGCATCACTGCATCCATCACCAAATATCGGAGCTAAAATATGTCACGCAAAACGATCGCCACCAAAGACCAGTCTCCACAACGACCACTTACTCCCAGTGCCAAACACCCGCTTCGGCGATTTCTTCGCAAACCCTTTCAGATCATTCGCACTAATTTTCGCGCCTACCTCACTATCAATGCCATTGTGTATGGCTTAGTCATCACCGGGTTGGTAGTGGCGATGGTCTTCCCCAACCTGAGCGCCACTCAGGCAGCCATCCTGGAAGACAACGGAACGGCGGATCTTGTCCGATCGCTATTCAATAACCCCTGGCTGTTCTCGCTGACTATCCTGGGAGTCAACCTCGCGACTGGCGCGCTGTGGATCGTGCTTCCTTCGCTGATCGTTCCCTTTGCTGGCATCGCCATGTTTGCCTATAAGACGTTCACTCTCGGTTTAGCGATGGCTCCGGCTACCAAGATTATGGCAGTGGCACTGATCCCGCACTCGCTGACAATACTCATCGAATTCCAAGCTTACGCCCTCCTGATGTTTGGCGCATACATCCTGGGTCGGTCTTGGGTTCGCCCCGCAACCATCGGGACTCGGAACCATCGTCAAGGTTACGTCCGTGGGCTGCAACAGCTCGGTTGGCTGAGTCTGTCCACGCTCCCACTGTTCATCGTCGGTGCGATCTGGGAGGCGTTCTCGCTCCGCTACCTGGTTCCTCCACTGACCCAATGGTTGTTGTAGCCAGTAGGGTGAGTACTGCCCACAAAACTTTACTGTGAAGGGTTTTACAGACTGTTCGGAGTTTGATTTTGGGCTGAAGGTCAATTTTGATTAAAACAGGAGAAACAGAATGAGACAAGATAAAGTGGCTTTGATTCAGTGTAAAGATTTTGCGCCTCGGATTACTAAACGGGGACCCTTCGGCGGAGCTTCGGAGTATGAATCTTTCTCTGAGGTTGTGAGTGCTGCAAATCAGTGGATTGAAAGTACAGCGATACAGGTGATCAATGTTGAAACCGTTGTTTTACCCGATCACATCGATGGCACAAGTGATGGTGTCTACGGAGTGACGGTCAGTAATGGGGTCTACCAATTGATAATCAGTCAAGGCGTTAGAATCAATTGCTTTCAATGTGTACGTGTCTGGTACACAGAATAAAGTTCAGGAGGAAGAATGAAACGATTTACCTTGTTCACTTTCCTGTACCTCGCGCTCGGAGTTTGCCTGAGTGCGATCGCACTTGGATACCCAAACCTGCCTTCGAGTCTTCAAAGAAGCTTGTTCATCAGTGCAGGAACCTCCTACATTTTTTGTCTCCTCAGCACCTTCCCATTTTGGCGCGAGAGGACAATCCGCTTCTATCGCAGACGGAATTCAGCGGTAATTCTACCCTGGTTGGTGATTGGATTCTATATTGTTTGGATGATCTGGGAGGTTCAGAGTCAGAACTGGACGATGGAAGCCATTTTAGGAGCGTTTTCGCGGCTAATATTTGTCTTAGGGTTTGCAGAAATCATTGTGATTACATGGCAAGTGAATTCTGAACGTTAATGTTTCAATCGGACGATGCCGAAACGAACTCGTTCTTCACCATAAGAATCTGGAAGAAATCAAACATTAGAACTTAGTACACTCCAGATCAACACGAGATTAATGCTGAGGGAAGCAGAGGATTTCAACCTCATGCCTTTCAAAGGTCAATACATTAGAACTTTTCAACACAGAGGGATGAATATGAAGACTTGGATTTCGATGCTGCTAATTTTAGCAAGCGTGAGCTTGTTCGGGTGCGACGAGCGATCTAAAGAGCGATTGAATAGCACGATGAACAGTTGGATTGGTCGGGATATCAATGAGTTTGTTCGCAAATATGGCGCACCTACGACTACACTCACGTTACCTAATGGGAACACAATCTATTCTTACAGAACGGATCGAGAACAGGCGTTTAAGCAGCCAATCAATGTGAATGAATTTCGGAACCGTCGAGGCGAGAGAACTACGTTGATTACCGGGGGCAACACGATTGTTGATCGTGATTTCTGCGAGATTAATGTCGAGTTTGATCGCTCCAGCGAGATTCAATCCTGGCGCTATGACGGCGATTCTGCCAAACTTTGCAATATTAAAAGCCTACCGAAAACGCTCCAGAAGCAATTACAAAAAGACGGCATTCTTCCCTAGCAAAATCGTTGCTAGCAGTGCCTATCTAAGTTGTTTAACTACTTACGATCTTTTAACCAAATTTGGGGTTTAAGTCCCCTGCTTCTACAAGCAGCGTGTTTTGTGTCGGGGTTTAAATCCCCGTCACAAAACTTACTTGCGACTTGCGACTTGTTCTTTAACCTGCCTAGTTGCGGTCAAGCCTTCTGTTACGCAGGTAAATGACATGAACAAAACTGCAAAATCACGACAAGAGGCACTGGAATTCAACCTCTTTGGATTTCGACTCTCAGTTCAAAAGATATCGATGAGCAGCGCAACCCTTTTCGCGCTTGCGCTGTTCTTTACTATCCATTTCGCCTCCGCCTGCACGGAGTCCACAACAATGTCTACCTACTTAGTACTGTTTCGGTTGTCCGTAAACGTTCAACATCCCGGATAGGGGGCGCACCAAACATGCGGGAATATTCGCGGCTGAATTGCGATGTACTTTCGTACCCAACCCGATAAGCCGCCTGAGTTGCATCGATCGCCTCAGCCAGCATCATCTGACGCGCGGTTAACAGTCTCAATTGTTTTTGATATTGCAGCGGACTCATTGAGGTGACTGCCTTAAAGTGGCGATGGAACGATGCAGCCGACATATTCGCTTGTTCAGCTAGCTCCTCAACCCGCAACGGTTGGGTAAATTCTGTCTTGATTTGTTTGATCACGTCTGCAATTCGCTGCATGTTGCTGCCAGCGGTGGCAACCTGACGAACAGCTTCACTTTGGTGATCGGTGAGTAGACGGTAATAGATTTCGCGGATCATCATCGGGGCGAGAAACGGGATATCCTGTGGTGTCTCTAACAGGTTGATTAACCGGATGGCGCAATCAAGTAAAGACGGATTGGCATCGCTAACGCACCAGCCTCTGACCGAGTTTTCTTTGCGATCGTTGTCTGGGTTTGTTTGAGCAATAATCTCGCAGAGTTGAACTGGGTCTAGCTTCAGCTTCAAGCCGAGATAGGGTTGATCGGGTGTCGCCTCGATCATGCAGACGCTCAACGGCAAATCCACTGACATCACCAAATATTGAGCAACACCATATTGAAAGATTTCCTCATTCAGCGATAATTTCTTTTCGCCCTGTGCCACCATAGCGAACAACGGTTCGCTGACCGTTTGGAGGGTTTTACAAGTATCACATCGCACAAAGACTAAGGAATTGATCGCAGTTGGATGATAAATGCCTTCCTTGCTGTCTGTGTGTCGATCAATGAGTGCCGCCAATTCTGCACATTTGGCGATCGCGCTTTTGTGGCTGATTGTATCAATCGTCATACTGGATTCCTAATTGATGTAGCCCTGCTCATGCAATCATTATAGGAAATCTTTCTTTTTTGTCTAGATATTTTGAGAGGATTAGGCAATAATCTGCGAGGTTTGTGCATTTACCCTCCTGATTCTTGCTTATAGGATGAAACTATCCGAGCGGTCTAAAGCCTCTAGTGCTGCGTTCGAGTTTCTTTGCCGCCGCTGATTTGAGTAGTTTACGGACAACTGTGAAACGACTACTCCTGTCCGTTGCTGTTGCGGTACTCGCCATAGTGTGGGTTTCCTCCAGCGGCAAAACTAAGGATGCAGAAACCGCTATAGCCAATTGTACTCAACAGAGGAACACCTACACCTGGTATTTCAGAATGCAGGACGGCAAAGCGATCGCCTTTCTGGATATGCAAGAGTTCAACGACTTGTGGACAAGAGTTTCACCGAGGAACTAGTGTTGGTCGCCATATCGCTGAGCTAGAGCGACTTCCGCAATTTTAACAAGGAGAAAACCATGACAAACAACACGAAGATCGCATTGGTCACAGGAGCGAGCCGAGGACTGGGCAAAAATACGGCTTTCGCACTTGCCAAAAAGGGGATTGGTGTAATCGTAACGTATCGCAGTAGTGAGGCAGAAGCGAACAGCGTGGTATCTGAGATCGAAGCCATGGGCAGTAAAGCGGTTGCTATACAACTGGATACTTCTGACACCAAAACTTTTGATAGTTTTGTAGAGCAAGTCAAGCAATCACTCCAAGACAAATGGCAGATCGAGCAGGTTGACTTCCTCGTCAACAATGCTGGAATAGGCGTTTATGCCCCTTTTGCCGAGACGACTGAAGAAGAATTCGATCACTTGATGAATATCCATGTGAAGGGGGTTTTCTTCTTGACGCAGAAACTTCTGCTTTTGCTGAAAGATGGAGGGCGGATTGTCAACATTTCCTCTGGTCTTGCCCGGTTTGCCCTACCAGGCTATGCCGCTTATGGAGCAATGAAGGGGGCGATCGAGGTCTTGACTCGTTATATGGCAAAGGAATTGGGACACAGACAGATTGCTGTAAATGTTGTGGCTCCGGGCGCGATCGAAACAGATTTTGCGGGCGGTGCAGTCCGTGACAATCCAGAAATCAACAACTTCCTCGCTTCGCAAACCGCGTTAGGTCGAGTTGGTCTTCCCGATGATATTGGAGGTGCGATCGCATCTTTACTTTCTGAAGATAACCGCTGGGTGAATGCTCAGAGAATTGAAGTCTCTGGCGGTATGTTTCTTTAATTCACACTCACTAAAACAAAAGGAAAACTCGCTATGTTGAATGTAGAAAACAAAGTCGTTGCTATCACCGGAGCCAGTAGCGGTATTGGTGAAGCTACTGCAAAATTGCTTGCTCAGAACGGCGCAAAAGTTGTTTTGGGGGCACGGCGGATAGACAAGCTAGAAAAACTAGTTGAAGAGATTCACGCATCCGGTGGTACAGCAGAATTCAAAACGGTCGATGTCACCGATCGCGAAGTTGTGAAATCATTTGTTGAGTTTGCCAAAGCTAAATTTGGTCGCGTTGATGTCATTTTTAACAATGCAGGCGTGATGCCCCTATCTCCGATGAATGCCCTGAAAGTCGAGGAATGGGACAACATGATTAATGTGAATATCCGGGGCGTATTGAATGGTATCGCGGCGGGGCTACCGATTATGGAAGCGCAAGGTGGCGGGCAAATCATCAATACTGCGTCCATTGGTGCCCATTTGGTAGTACCCACTGCGGCAGTTTACTGCGCAACCAAGTATGCAGTTTGGGCAATATCTGAAGGGCTACGTCAGGAATCCCAAAATATTCGCGTCACTACCATATCTCCGGGTGTCGTTGAAACTGAACTTGGCTCTGATACCACCGATGAGCCATCCAAAGGTTTGTTAAAAGAATTTCGCCAAACTGCACTTCCCTCAGAGGCGATCGCCAGAGCCGTTTTATACGCTGTGTCCCAACCGGACGATGTTGATGTTAATGAAGTGATTGTCCGCCCGATCCGCCAGATGATGTAAACACCGGACGACATCACTCCGTCTCGTGACTGACTTATTCAAGTCTTCAGTCCACAATATTGACTCGCTTTAATGCGGCGCTCAGTTCTGCCATAAACATCAACAAAAACCGAACTTTAGCCGAGAGATGGCGATTTTGCGGAACATGTCATCAAAACCTACTACACTTCAGATAGATAGAATATTACACAACTCGAATGGAGTTCGGGAGCATTATGGAACAAACACTCGAACAGAATAAAACATTCATCCGCAATCACTTTGAAGAGATTGTAAACCGCAAGAATTCTGCCATTGCTTACCAAAACTTTGCACCTAACTTTATAGATCATGAAGAACCTTTTGTAGGATTGGTGAGTCCCGAACTGGTTAAGCAGACGATGGAGAAGGCATATGTAAAGTATCCCGATTTGCACGTTACAGTCGAGGACACGATCACTGAGGGCGATAAGGTTATGGTGCGGTGTCTGTGGCGCGGAACCGATTTTTCTACAGGAAAGAAGATGGAGTTTAAGGGCTTTGTACTTTGGAGATTAGCAGATGGCAAACTTGTTGAGCGTTGGGCAACGATTACACCGCCAATTAGGTAAGGTATCCCTTTTTCAGTCTTTGTTGAAACAGGAAAAACAGAATGATACTTCAATTTAATTAGCGTTTTCCTCTGCATTCCTTTTGATTAAATCCCACATTCCGCACATAGAGTGTCACAATCGGTAATCACTTAACTTTTACCAGAATTTGAGATAAAAATTATGCTTAAATAATGTTTCATATCAGTTAAAACAAGGAGATTAAGTATATAAGCTAGCTTTGTTTTATTCTAAAAAAACAGTAAAAATACCTTTGTGACAGTTAGGGTGCGGAATGTGGGTTAAATAGGTCTTCGTTTCAACAAGTAATTAGATTTACGCTACCGCTAAGAGTACATAAAAATAAAGAAACCCAGATTTAAAAAAAACCAGGTTTCAAAAATTGAGTCGATTGTTCGCAGCAAAGAATAAACGTTCTTAAACTGAAATTTTATGGCTCTCCCATACCCTGCTCGTCAAACACCAATTATAATTTCACTTTCACTAACAAAACTTGATGTTGTAAAATCAAAATTATCATCGCGTCCAAAGTATTGAGAAAGAGGTTTAATTTCCTGCATCAACTCGATAAAAGCTTTGGGAGTAAGAGATTGAGGACCATCAGAAAGAGCTTTAGCGGGATTGGGGTGAACTTCAATCATTAAAGAATCAGTACCAACAGCAATAGCAGCCTTAGCCATAGTCGGAACATATTTCGAGTAACCAGTACCGTGAGAGGGGTCAATCATAATCGGTAAATGAGTCAGAGTCCGCAATACAGGTACAATGGATAAATCCAAAATATTTCGAGTGTATTTATTGTCAAAACTGCGAATTCCCCGCTCACACAAAATTACATTCTTATTGCCCGTAGACAAAATATATTCAGCAGCCATCAACCATTCTTCAATAGTTGCAGACATCCCCCGCTTGAGTAAAATCGGTTTACCAGTAGCACCAGCTTTCTTCAACAGCGAGAAATTTTGCATATTTCTGGCTCCAATTTGTACCACATCGGCAATTTCTGCAACTTTTTCCAAATCAGCAGTATCCATTACTTCAGTGATAATTCCTAAACCAGTAACTTCACGTGCCTTAGCTAAAAGATGTAAAGCACTTTCACCATGCCCCTGGAAAGAATAAGGAGAACTCCGGGGTTTATAAGCACCACCTCGCAAAAATTGCGCTCCCGTAGCTTTAACTACCTGTGCAGTTTCCACAATCATCTCTTCATTTTCCACCGAACAAGGTCCAGCAACAACAACCAAAGGATGATTTTGACCGAAAGTTACTGTACCGTTAGGGGTTTGGACAACAACTTCAGAAAATTCACCATAACGAGATTCCAGAGAAACTCGTTTAAAAGGCTGCTCAACTCGAAAAACTTCTTCAATAAAAGGACTAATTTGTTGAATAGATTGAAGACTAATATTAGAAGTATCGCTAACCAAGCCAATTACAACCTTCTCCTTACCAACAATTTTTTCAATAGTTCCTTGATAAACATTCAACTCATTAATAATCCGTTCAATTTCAACATCAGGAGTTCCACATTGAGTAACAATAATCATTTTGTAACCTCATTTTCATCATCTAATACTTTTTCATAGGGTAATAGTTATTCATTTTATGCAATTCTCTCTCTTCTTCTTCCTCAGCGCTCTCTGCGCTCTCTGCGGTTAATTTATCTTAATTTATCTTAATTTATAAAAATAAAATTGCATAAATAACTGACAATTCCCTATTCCCTATATTAAAAGTGTTTACTCGTACATGATATGAATAAAAAAATATCAATTGAAAAACCTGATTCTTTTTAAAAACCAGGTTTCATATTCTTCACCAATAATTTGGGAATATTATATTAAATCCGTTTGTATCGGAATTATATATTTTTAACGCAAAGTGACGCGGAGGTAAGCGCAGAGGAACGCAGAGTTTTTTTGCACATACTTTTTATCATTTCGATGTCAGCGTAAAGGATATTACTTCAAATAACATTATCAACATAATAAAAAACTCCTTTAAGATAAATGATTTCAAGCTGCTTGTAAAATGTTAGCATCTTGTCTTTGAACAGCAGAACTGGTAGAAAAAAGATTCCTTCTTTTATCAGCAACAATATCGTAAACTGCTTCCAAAGCAGACTCAATAGAACCTTGTAACCAAGCTGGATATCTAGAACAATGTTCCCCGGCAAATAATAATTGATGTTGTCTTCTACCAGCTTCCAAATAATTAGAAGTATTCACAGATTCATCTTCCCAATGTACCGCACAACCGCCAGCACTCCATTCATAATTACCCCAAGCAATCGAAGCAGCTTCTACAACCATATTCTCAGCTTGTAATTCGGGGTGAACTTTACTAACAACATCTTTAACGTAATTGTGACGTTGTTGTTCTGGCATCATTCCCATTCTGTCAGCATCATCACCAATTGTGTAACTAGCTAACATGACACTACCGCTATTGGGATTGAATTTAACAGAAGGATAGTATGTTTGACGTACACCTTCACCGCTAAAAGAAGCACCACCACGAATACCTTGTTTTTGCCAAAAAGCTTCTTTAGTATGGAAAGCAACTTTTGTCGCAGGGCAATAATAAGTATTATGAATCGAGTTGAGTTTTCTTTCATCAAATCCTTTCAATTCCATTTTTCGTAATACAGAAAAAGGAATTGTACATAATACATAATCACAACGACGAGTGTGTTTTTCACCATTTTCTACATAGTCAATTTCTGTAAATTCAGGATTAACTCGAATTGCAACTACTTTGTGATTGCACTTAATCGGTGATTTAATTGATTCTACCAAACGGTCGATAATTTGTTCCATACCTCCTTGAAGTTGTAATAAATCTTTAGCAGTTTCCACTACAATGTCCTCAAAAAACATATCTAAAGCTTTACTACAACGAGCGCGAAAACCGGGATTTTGTTTGATAAAAGATTGTAAATCAATAGATTCATTATCTTCGCAAAAATAAGGTTCCAAATCCAATCTTTCTAATTCATCCATCAAGTGAGATTTCAGGTCATTTTCTAAACCTTCTCGTAAATCACCGGGGGAAATTGTATCAACAATCGTTTTTAACCAAGCTGCAAATAAACGAGTTTGTTCGCTGTAACGGGTGTCTGTAAATATCCCTTGATAGCGTTGTTGCAAAATGCGAGGAGCATCTTTGATTTTGAAGATTTTACCCTCTAAATTAATAAAGGCATTTTGTTCTTCAAATACAGTCATAAATTTGCAGAGTTTATCACTCAATCCCATTTCTTTAACATAATGTAATGTATGGTGATGGCTACTAGGAATCCGCATTGCTCCTAATTCTGCATAAGGTGCGTTATTATCCTTACCAAAACGATGTGTCCAAACTCTTCCACCTACACGGGGACTACCCTCGATGATATCGACTTGATGACCTAAACGTTCTAATTCATAAGCTGCAACTAATCCTGCAATTCCTGCACCGAGAATGGTAATCTTTTTACCAGGTTGCAAGTTGTTGAGTTCGCACATATCTAGTAGAGTAGTGGTAAGCATTTTTTTATCCTTGTTTGGTGTGAATTTCATTTGCGGTGTATTCCCCGCTTCTGTTACTTCATACCGGACAAGGTTTCTCGTTTATGCAGGGATGCATCGAGATTTTGCGAGAAAATATATTTATTCGGTATTTTGGAATAAAAATATAGAGGCGTTGTAGTGCAACGTCTCCATAATTTAGCATTAGACATGAGATATCTCCGAAAATTAATTATTCTTGTCCCTGAAGAATACGTCTTTCAAATTCCTTTGCTTTTTTGTGATTGGGAATTCCAGCGGCTAAGGATTCTATAAGTTGTTTGGGGGTGAAATGTGGACATTCTTCTAAAGTATCTCGAATGACCACACTAGCAAAAGGACCGACAAAACTAGTTAATTCTCGCCGACAATGGTCTAAAAAATCTGGATGACTAATAGCAGGAGATTTGATTAAATTCAAAGATGATTCATTTAATTTAGTAGTTTTTTCTAATTTAAATTCTTTGAGAAGTTGGATATGACTTCTAAAATCTTCCGCGCGTTGTACATTAGGAATTTTGTTCGCTAACACTTCTATAAATTCTTTTGATGCTATATCGGGATTTTCATCCAAAGTTTGTTGTATCACAACGCTAGCTAAAGGTCCAACAAAACTAGTAAGTTGTTGTTGACAATAATCTACAAATTGTGGATTTAGATAAACTGGTGTTTGTCCGAGTTTTTCAAAACTAAGTTCTTCATCAGCTTTTAGCTTCTCTTTATTATATGTTTGTTTTGGTAATAAAGTGGAAATAATACCACCTAATGATATTTTTGGTTTCAAGTCATTATTACTAACATTAATATTATAATTGCAACTATTCTCTAACTCTATTCTTACTTCTTTTGCTGATTGATATCGTTTGATAGGTAATTCTGCTAACATTTTCTCCAAAATTTTAGTTAAATTACCGCTAATATTAACACTTTTTTGCCATTGCCAATTTAATGATTCATCTATTAATAAATATGGCATTTTACCAGTTAACAGAATTACTGCACAAACAGCAAGAGCATAAATATCGCTTGAAGGATAACATTGCCCTAAACGCAGTTGTTCCGGTGGTGAATAACCAATTTTCCCCACTACTGAAGCTTTAGTACAGTATTGCGGTGAAGAAGAATCAGTTAAAAATATTTGGCTGAATTTTTCTTTTACTACTCCAAAATCAATTAATACAGGTTTACTTCCATTGTCCGGAAGCATGACATTTTCTAGTGAAATATCCCGGTGAATAATATTACAACTGTGAATATATTCTAAAACTGGTAACATTTTTAAAAGCCATTCTCTGACTTCAGTTTCCGAAAATGGTTTACCTGTTGTAGAAAGACGCTCGTCTAAAATTTGTAAATAAGTTTTACCATTAATATATTCTTGAACAATAAATAATTGCTGATTATGAGTTAATAAAGCCAAAAATTGCGGAATTTGAGAATGTTGAATTTGGTATAAAACTTTTGCTTCCCGTTCAAATAGTTCCTTAGATTTACTAATTACCTTGGCATTATTAGTATTTGGTAAAAACTCTTTGAGTACACATGGTTCCTGGAAACGATGAGTATCTAAAGCTAAATAAGTTCTACCAAATCCACCTCTTCCCAAAGTTTTATCAATTAGATAGCGATTATTAATTAAAGTTCCTGAATTAATTTCCTCACTCATTGTTAAATAATTCTTTTACTTATAATAGGATTTTTAACTTTATAGGGTGAGAAGATTGAGAATTATGCATATCAGTTGATAGTTGATGGTGGATGGTGGATGGTTGATAGTTGATGGTGGATGGTTGACATTGATAACTGATAACTGATAACTGATTTAACATTGTTCGTAATTAACAGAAGTTTTCGTCTTACGAATTAGCATGATAAGTTGAGAATCACTTCACAATCATGCAAAAACCAGAAACTTTGGCTGAATTAATCTGCCGCACTGTATTAGAATTTGAACAAAGACAAGCAGCAGAGTTACAACAGCAAAACTTTTCAGAAAGCGCTTCAACACCTCTACCAAAGAAAAAATCCACAACCAAACGACTCAATCATCAAAAGAAAACAGCATGACTCAAATCAGTTATCGATTAACAGTTATCAGTAACAACGATTAAGAAATCGGGTTTTTTACCTTAAATATGTGTAAGACAACACAAATTTTATATAAACTCGACTTCTCTGCAACAGGAAAAAATAAAGCTTTAATATTTAATCGCGATCGCGTAGTGTAAGCGAAGCTATCGCAATCAACTGAGTTATTTAAAATATAGATAGCTGAAGTTAGTCTTAGAGATGGAAAATATTGTCAATTTACGAACTACTAATTTTGTAAAAAACCATCTTCCATCCGGATGGTACGGTCTGCAATATCTAAAATACGATTGTCATGAGTTACCATCAAAATTGCTGAACCTTGCTCTCTGGATAATCGCTGCATCAGTTCGATGATATCTCTTCCAGTTTTACTGTCTAAAGCAGCGGTAGGTTCATCAGCAAGAATCAATTTAGGATGACTAACTAAAGCACGAGCAATCGCTACTCTTTGCTTTTGTCCACCTGAAAGTTGATTGGGATAATAATTTACACGATTACCCAACATCACAGCTTTTAACATTGCTTCTGCTTGAGAAATTGATTCTCGTTCGGGAAGTGATTGAAGTTCCAAGGACATTTGTACATTTTGTCGTGCGGTTAAAAATTCTAGCAAATTATGAGCTTGAAAAATATAGCCTATTTGACGACGTATTTGTACTAATTGTTTGGCACTAGCTCCATTAAGTTCGTTATCAAGAAATTGCAAACTACCTTCTTGAACTGAACGCAAAGCACCAATTAAAGTTAATAAAGTCGTTTTACCCGAACCTGATGGTCCTGTAAGCAGTGTAACTTCTCTCGCATTAATTTCTAAGTTAATATCAAAGAGAATTTGTTTTTTTAATGCTTTACTACCGTAGTAATAATTTAAATTTTTAACTTTTATAATAGCTTGTTTAGACATAAGTAGGTCAGTGCGGAAAATTATCATTGAGACAAGGCAAAAGGCAACAGGCAAAAGTTAAAAGGGTTTAAGATTGATTTACATTTCTTTAGATAGCGTTATTTTTTTGCGCCAGCTTACTTAAGTTTACAGTTGACAGTTACCCATTACCTATTACCCATTCCCCATTACCAATTCCCAAATTAAAATATATCTGCGGGGTCGGCGGATTGTAATTTTTGGACTGCGAGAAAACCAGATACTAAACACATTAAAGTTACTGAAAATAAAACTAATATTCCTTTATCCAAAGTCATAATTACTGGTAATTTTGTGGCTTTTTTAGCGATATCATACAATCCAAAAGCAACGATTAATCCGGGAATATAACCTAATACTGCTAATAAAAAAGCTTGTTGAAACACGACTTTTAATAAATATTTATGTTTGAATCCCATTGCTTTTAAAGTTGCAAAAGCGACTAAACTACTAGAAATATTACTATAAAGAATTTGATAAACAAAGACAATTCCTACTACTAATCCCATGACTACCATTAAACTAAATACAAAACCAATTGGTGTACGTAGAGACCAATAATCTTTTTCAAATTTAATATAATCTTCACGAGTTAAAATTCGGATATCTTGAGGTAATTTTGCTTTGAGGTTTTCTAAAACCCAATTTTTATCAACATTTTCTTGGAGGTTAATTAAACCTATATCTATATAACCGGCTCTACGGTCAAGAAAGGTTCTTAAGAAAGTAGAATAACTCATAATTAAATTACCATCTACACCAAAAGAAGGACCTAGAGGAAATAAACCGCCAATTTTAACTTTATATCCAATAGAGGCATTGTAACTAGATACTTCTACTTTGATATCTTCCCCTTGCAAAAAGTTTTGAGCAATCGGTCCGAATTCCGGTCGAGAAGCTTGGTCAAAAAGAACTGTATCGGGAAGTTGAATTAAAGGTAATAATTGATTAACTTCTGGTAAATTAAAAGCTGGTGCGGCTGGGTCAAAACCAATTACATAAATGGGATTTTTTTTCCCAGTATAAGGATTTTTTAATTTAGCAAATTGTAGGTAAACAGGGCTAACTGACTCTACACCATTAAATGCTAAGGTTTGAAATAAACGATTACGGGGAAAGCTTTGTTGAGAAGTTAAAGCATTATATTGAGAACTAATTATAAATAAATCTCCTTTCAAATTTTGGTGTAATTGTGTAGCGCTATTATAAAGTGCATCTTGAAAACCAAATTGCATAAAAATTAGAATCACGACAAAAGAAACACCCGCTAAAGTCGCTAAAAATCTTACTCTTTGTTGAGTTAATTGTAGCCAAGCAACTGGAATTGTCATGATAAAAAGGTTAAAGGTTAAAGGTTAGAGGTTAAAGGTCAAAGGTTAATCAGTACTTGTACTTGAAGGTTAGTTAGGTCGGCAACTCTTTTGCTGTCTTCTGGCTGAAGACGGATTCTGACATCAATTACTCTTTTGTCTGTATCTGCTTGAGGATTAACGTCAAAAATGTTTTGTCTGTCTACTTGTAACCCTATTTGGCTGACTGTACCTTGTAATTCTCCACTGAATGCTGGACTTCTGATGGTAGCGGGTTGACCGATACGCACTTTTGCGATATCAGTTTCGTAAACTTCTGCGACAACGTACATTTGCTCTGTTTTACCGATGTCAGCGATTCCTGTATTACCAACTACTTCTCCCGGACGGACGTTGACTTTAAGCACTTGACCTGCTATTGGAGAACGAATTGTAGTTAACTCATAGTCAGCTTGAGCTTGTTTGACAGCGGCGATCGCACTTTTTAATTCGGCTTGGGCTACTTGTACATCAACAGGACGCACTTCTGCAAGACTATTTAAGGTTGCTCTTGCTTGCTCTAATTGAATTTGAGTAGTTTCGATAGTCCGATTTAATGTTTCTTTGGCTTCTTGAAGTTGTTTTTGAGTGGTTTCGAGTCGTAAACGTCGAGTATCTGCTTCGATTGCGGCAATTGCTCCGGCTTCATAAAGTTTTTGAAAGCGTTGATTTTCAATTTCGGCATTTCTTACCTCAGCTTCTAAGCGAGCGATGGTTGCTTTTTGAGTAGCGACTTGTCCTTCTAATTCAGCTTGTAAACGAGCAATATCTTCTTTTTGAGCTTGAATATCTCCTGATTTAGCTCCAGCTTGTACCCTTGCTAATTCAGCTTTGGCAATTTCAACGTTGGTTTTGGCTTTATCTAAAGCAGCTTGGCTACGATTATAAGTTTCCAAAATAGCCACTACTTGGTTTTGAAGTACTCGATCACCCTGTTTAATTAAAAGTTCGGTGACTTTATTACCTCCTGTGGACGTTGGTGCAGATAAACGAATTACTTCTCCTTGGGGTTCTAAGCGTCCTAAAGCCGCAACACCAATAATAATTGGTTCGTTTAATTGTGTAGTAGATGCAACTGGTTCGGAATTAGAGCGAAGCTGTACTAAGCTGTAAAGAAAGACAGCCCCACCGCTCAAAGCTAAACCGACTATTACATATATAAGCCGCTGACCAAGGGGTTTATTTAAAGGCTGACTTTCCTTTTGAACCATTATTTTATGCCTTATCAATTACCAGTTGACAGTTGACCTTTAACCTCTAACCTTTAACCTTTAACCTTTGACCTTTAACCTCTAACCTTTGACCTTTAACCTACAGTGATAGTATAGAATCTACAGGTTTTTCTGAATAGCTATATGGTTGATATTTTACTAATTTTATATCCCATGGACCTTTAATTTGATAAGTAATACCCCTCCATTCAACTTGTCGCATAAACATTGCTGAGGTCAATGCTAAACTGTAAACTATTTGAGTCAAAGGAAGTGCTAATAATACTTTGAAAATTGTTCTTATATCAACCGATGGTACTGTTTCGCCTTTTTGTTGAAATATACCCCGTACCTGATATTCTAAAATAACAAGACATAATAGTTGGGTAACTATATAAATAGCTAATCCACCTGCGAAATAACCATTAATAGACCATTCCCCATTTAAGTAGGTTATCAGCAATAACATGATTGCTGTCAAAGGAAGTACCGTGGTTAAGATGCCATGAATTGCGATCGCGCTCCAAGAGTTGTGATAAAGTCGAGAGCAAAGCAATTGACGTTTAACCCAAGCAAAAAAGCTTTTTAAATCGCACTCTTCCCGATTTAACATCAATATAGAAGGTACAAATTTCACTGTTAATCCTTGTTGTTGCAAGATGTGCTGTATCATTGTATCTTCGTTAAAAGCTTGTTCCCATTTGCTTAACAGTCCCGTTTGACGAAAAATTTCGGTTTTTATCGCTAAACTTCCACCCCAAGGAATTCGGTAAAACTGCATCTGAGCTACAGCTGCTACATTCCAAATATATCTAATTACACTTCCCCAATATCTACCTTGAGGTAGATACCAACGATTACCTGTTGTGGCTCCAATTTGAGGATCGGTTAAAGGACTAATTAATTCACGCAACCAATTAGAATGTACGATGGTATCGGCATCTACTAACGCTACTACTTGACAATTATCATCTAACTCAGATACAGCTTGTAGTAAAGCACTACATTTAAGGCTACAAGTTGAACGCGCAACTCGTAAACAGTTAATTTTAACGTGTTTTACAGCAATATTTTTCACAGTTTGAGTCACCATTTCCCAAGCTGGGTCTTGATAATTATCCACTACTATTTGTAATTCATAATTAGGATAATTTTGGTTTAGTAAGGCTTCTAAACATTTAGGTAAAAATGGGTCTGCACCACGCAAACAAAGAACTATCGTCGCTATTGGTAATTCTTCTTCTTGCAATATTTTTGGAAATTGATGGAGTTTGGATACAAAAGCAACTGTTAACCATAAATAAAATATAGCTAAGCTTACAAGTAAATAAAAAATTAAAATTGCTATTTCATTCACCGATTATTCCTCTTTTTTGATTTAATAAATTCATTGATTATATTTTAATTACATTTTTTTATTTAATAAGTGAATAATTACAAATTAAATCAGTGAACAGTGAACAGTTAACAGTTATCAGGGAATAGGGAACAAGGAAAAATCATCTATGATATCCTCCCTATCTTATCTCCCACCATACACCGAGTTTGGGGAATGTCAACTCTTAACTGTTAACTGATAACTGTCTTACACCAGACTCAAAAAACCACTTTGCAGTAGATATGATAAATATTTACTAAATAATTGTGGCTCAAGAGGAGGACATATAATATCGGAACCAGCGAGTGCATTAAGAGTTTGTTGACAACTGATTTTGGCAGGTCTTCTTGCTTGTATATATATTTCAGTTGCGGTTAATTGTTCTTCAGTCCAACGCTGTACTAAAAAAGGTTTAAGAGTGTAAAGAGGATTATCAGGAGAACAAGCTTTAGATTGCAATTTATTCAACCAATCTTCGTAGGGAATTTGCTCGATATCATAACCAAGTGTGGAAATCCAATTTACTAATTGACTCAAATGAATTGGTTGGGGATGTTGTAAATGAAAAGCTTTAGAAACCGATTCTGGTTGTTGTGATAAATAAACTATTGCTCTGCTTACATAATCTACAGGAGACATATCCAACCAATAATCTATATCGGGAAAACTTCCCATTTGTACACAACCTTTCAACATTAAACAGATGAAATCTTCAGTATTGCTGACTCCTGTTTTACTATGTCCGCTAATCAAAGGTGGTCTATAAATAGTAACTGGTAAACCTAAAGAACCCGCTAGTTTAACTAATTTTTCGGCTACCCATTTAGTTTGAGAATAACCCAAGAAAATCCCCTCATGGTCATCAAAACTATCTGCTTCTTCAACAATTTTACCTGTATAAGCAGTTGATTCAAATATTGCAACGCTAGATACATAATGTACAGGTTTACGTTTTACTTGACTTGCTAATCTGAGAATTTCTTGGGTTCCCAAAACATTTGCAGCTTTCATTGCTGAATAGGGATAAACATAGTTAAGTAAAGCAGCACTATGATAGATAATATCAATAGTTGTTGCTAATAAATTAAATTGTTCGCGAGAAAGACCTAATAACGGTTTTGATAAATCACCTAAAACAGGGATAATTCTAGAACCATATTTATCTTGCCAAACTTGATAGTGTTGTAAGTTTTTTAATAATCTATTTCTTCCAGATTCGACATCAGCAGCCCTAATTAAACAGTAAATATTGGCTTTAGTTTGCTGTAAAAGTTCTTCAATTAAAAAAGCTCCTAAAAATCCTGTTCCCCCGGTTACAAAAATATTTTTTGGTTCATATTTCAGTTCTAACGGTACCTTTAGAGGGTCTATATTTGGGTCAAGAACAACTTCTGCACCTAAGTCTAATTTAATATCTTCTAATTTTGTAATTCGAGTATTTCCGGTTTCTAATTCCAACTTTCTTTCTTCAATTTCCTCTACCAAACGTTCGGAAAGAGTTTCAATTGTAGGATAAAGCCACAGTAAATTCAGAGGTAATTCAAAACCCAATAATTTTTCAGCTTTACTAGCCAAAATCATCGCTTGTGCCGAATCTAATCCGTAAGTATCTAAAGGTTCTTGAATATCAATTTCATCCGGTTCAATTATTAACTGTTCCGCAAGTTGCGAAACCATCCAACTTTGAATATCTTGAGAATTTAAAGACATAGTAGTTAGTTGATAGTAGTTAGTTGTTGGTTGATAGTAGTTAGTTGTTGGTTGATAGTTGATAGTAGTTAGTTGTTGGTTGATAGTAGTTAGTTGTTGGTTGATAGTTGATAGTGGTTATTAGTAAAAAGTATTTACCCCATCTCC
>NZ_JADEWL010000237.1 GCF_015207665.1 Plectonema cf. radiosum LEGE 06105 | reverse complement strand
GACAAGGGGATGGGGAGATGGGGAGAAATAATTTTTAACTCCTCACTCCTAACTCCTAACTCCTAACTCCTAACTCCTAACTCCTAACTCCTAACTCCTAACTCCTAACTCCTCACTCCCAATCCAAAATCCAAAATTGTTCTAATCCGTCACCGCACCCAAACTACTCGAAGATACCAATTTGGCGTATTTTGCTAAAACACCTTTTGTGTAACGGGGTTCTGGTGGTTTCCATTTAGCGCGACGCTTTTCTATTTCTGCGTCAGATACTTCTAGTTGCAATAACCGCGCACTGGCATCAATTGTTATATTATCCCCTTCTTGCACCAAGGCGATAGTTCCACCGACTGCGGCTTCTGGAGCTACGTGTCCGACTACTGTTCCGTAACTTCCTCCGGAAAAACGCCCATCAGTAATTAAACCGACTGAATCTCCTAAACGTGCGCCAATTATTGCAGCGGTAGGTGCTAACATTTCTCGCATCCCCGGACCTCCTTTTGGTCCTTCGTAGCGAACTACAATCACATCACCGGCTTTGATTTTCCCAGAAAGTATGGCATCTAAGCAGGATTCTTCGGATTCAAACACCCGCGCTGGACCTGTTATTTTGGGCATTTTCACACCGCTAATTTTGGCAACTGCTCCCTCACTAGCTAAGTTACCTTTAAGAATAGCTAAGTGTCCCTGTTTATACATTGGGTTTGACCAGGGACGGATAACATCTTGGTCTGTGGGTGGCTCTTCCGGAATATCTGCTAAGACTTCGGCGATGATTTTGCCGCTAATAGTCATACAGTCACCGTGGAGTAAATTATGAGCAAGCAGCATTTTCATCACTTGAGGAATACCGCCAACTTTATGTAAATCTACGGCTACATATCTACCGCTTGGTTTTAAATCACACAATACTGGAACTCTAGCGCGGATGGTTTCAAAGTCATCAATGGTTAATTCCACACCCGCAGCATTGGCGATCGCCAAAAAGTGCAATACTGCATTTGTAGAACCACCAATCGCCATCACTACGGAAATAGCGTTTTCTATAGATTTACGAGTAATTATTTGACGGGGTAAAAGTTTGTGATGTATCGCTTCTACCAAGACTTGAGCCGATTTTTCCGTGCTATCAGCTTTTTCCTCATCTTCTGCTGCCATTGTAGAGGAGTAAGGCAAGCTCATACCCAAAGCTTCAAAAGCAGAAGACATGGTATTCGCAGTATACATTCCACCGCAGGAACCAGCACCGGGACAAGCATTCCGTTCAACTGCTAAAAGTTCTTCTTCTTTAAGATTACCGGAACTGTATTCCCCTACCGCTTCAAAAGCGCTGACAACAGTTAAATCTTGACCATTGTGATGTCCGGGTTTAATCGTACCACCATAAACAAAAATTGCCGGGATATTCATCCGAGCAATGGCAATCATCGCTCCTGGCATATTTTTATCACAACCACCGATGGCAAGTACTCCATCCATACTTTGTCCATTACAAACGGTTTCAATGGAATCGGCAATTACTTCTCGCGACACCAGGGAATATTTCATCCCTTCAGTTCCCATAGAAATACCGTCGCTAATCGTAATTGTACCGAACATCTGCGGCATTGCATCAGCATCGCGAACACCCTTCTCAGCCCTTTGCGCTAGCGTATTGATGCCCATATTGCAGGGTGTGATGGTACTAAAACTATTAGCAATACCTACAATCGGCTTGGTAAAATCTTGATCTCCAAAACCAACTGCTCGCAACATCGCTCGATTTGGCGATCGCTGCACTCCTTGGGTGATAGCTCGGCTTCTAAAATTATCTGACATTTTGATTCCCCTCTACGCCAGCATCTATCATCGCTAGCGCTGAATAATCCGCTTTATTATCTCAAAATATCAGAAACTATAAACTGGATATATAGATAAACTGAAAAACTTATTAGTTTGTTGGAAATTGAAGCTTAATGAAGATGATATTTACATTTTGTGAAACAAGCACGGTTGACAAAGGAAAGCTTTTTCAACGCAGAGGAGCGCTGAGGTTTACGCAGAGGAATAAGGAGGTTTAAGGAAAGTACGTTAGCAGGGTTAGATATTTTAATTGTTTATAATCAAACATACATACCAAAAGTATATTGAGCAACTGTAGAAAGTTTATATGTACTCGATATAGTTATATGCAAACTCAAATTATCATGTACCCCTTAAAGAACGGAGTACGATGTTACAAGCAGAAGAAATATTAGTAGAACGGTATCAACTTCAAAGAGTGCTAGGTAAAAGTGCGATTCGTCAAACTTGGTTAGCACGGGATTTGACAAATCAAGAACAAGTTGTTGTTAAACTGCTGACAGCTAATGATCAATTACAGTGGTATGATATACAGCTTTTTGAACGCGAAGCAAAGGTACTACGACAATTAAACCATCTCCGCATTCCTCAATACTACGATGATTTTGTTCTTGAGCGCGATGTTATATATTTTGCTTTAGTTCAGGAATACATTGCAGCAAAATCTATTAAGGAATTGCTTGCTTCTGGGAAAATTTTTAGCGAAACTGAGGTTAGGGAAATTGCGATCGCAGTTTTGAAAATCCTGATTTATCTTCATAAACTCAATCCCCCGGTTTTGCATCGTGATATCAAACCCAGCAATTTATTATTAGACGAATCAACAAATAAAAATCAAATATACTTAGTTGATTTTGGTGCTGTTCAAGACCGTGTTGCAGCAGAAGGGGCTACATTTACAGTGGTTGGTACCTACGGATATGCACCTCTAGAACAGTTTGGGGGAAGGGCGACACCTGCATCCGATCTCTACGCACTGGGAGCGACTTTGATCCATTTAGCTACTGGTATTTCACCAGCAGATTTACCACAGTTTGATTCGAGGATGCAATTTTCCCATCTCATCGAATTTAACCCTGGCTTGATTAAGTGGTTGCAGCAAATGACTGAACCTAATTTAGAATACCGCTTTGGGAGGGCAACGGAGGCACTCAAAGCACTTGAAACAAATGAACTAGCAATAAATAATCATAATATAGATAACCAGATTTTAGATCCTTCCGTATTATCAATAAACAAATCATTAAAGAAATTAGAAATCTATATTTCTAGCGATGAAAGTCCAATTAAATTGATATTTGGAGGAGGTGCATTATTTCTATGGATGCATTTTATTCTCAATTCTGGTGGTATGGCAAGTACTTGGGTGGGTTTGCTGTTTTTTATATTAGGTGCTTTAATTGCCGCTTGGTTGACATTACCTGGATTTGTAGAAAATCAGATTATTTTTAATCATAAAAAATTTGAAATTAGATGGAAATTATTTGGGATGACGTTAAGAAAACAGCGTGGCAATGTATTAGAAATTGAAAAAGCTTATATTTCCCGAACTGGAGGTATGGGTTATAAAAAAGTGCTGGAAATAATTTTAGCTGTCGGTGTCGATGAATATTCATTCGGTCGATTAAAGACAGGTTTAACAAAAAAAGAAAGTCAACACATAGCTTCAGAAATTAGAAATTGGTTAGGAATTTAATTTAATTGAGGGAAAATGTTAGAACCAGGACAAATACTCGATAATCGCTATCAATTACAAAAAAAATTAGGACAAAATAGTAGTCGTCAAACTTGGTTAGCGATATCATTAATTTCGCAACAACAAGTGGTTTTAAAACTACTTACTTTAAATCCTCAAATTCAGTGGGAAGAACATAAATTATTTGAACGCGAAGGTGAAGTTTTAAAAAAACTCAACCATCCCCGCATTCCCAAATATCAAGATTATTTTATTATAGACAATTTACCAGGTTCAAGATTTCCTTGGTTTATATTAGTACAAAGTTATATTGATGGAGTGTCTTTGCAAGAATTACTCAACCAAGGACAGCGATTTTCCGAATCGCAAGTCGAAAATATTGCAGTTGAAATATTAAATATTTTAGTTTATTTACATTCATTAGAACCACCTGTATTACATCGCGATATTAAACCGAGTAATTTGATTTTAGGAAAAGATAAACAAGTTTATTTAGTTGATTTTGGTGCAGTACAAGATAAAGCAGTCGCCGAAGGTGCAACTTTTACTGTAGCAGGAACTTACGGTTATGTACCAATGGAACAATTTGCAGGGCGTACACAAAGAGCATCCGATTTATATGCATTAGGTGCAACTTTAATTCATTTGATAACAGGAACTCATCCTGCGGATTTACCGCATCAAAATTCTCGAATCGAATTTGCTAATCTCGTTAGCATCGATTTGGGATTAGTTAATTGGATTAGTAAACTTACTGAACCAAATATTAATGATAGAATTAGCTCCGCAAATGATGCAATTGCTGCCCTCGAAAACAAAGATACTTTGAGTCCTGCTATTACAAAGCATAAACCAAAAGGTAGTAAAATCCAACTTCAAAAAACAGCTAACTATCTTGAAATTAAAATCCCTAGACGTGGAGGTAAATCATTACGTTTTTTATATTTAATGGGTTTTATTGTCGCTTTTGTACCCCAAATTACCAATATCATAATTAACACTTATATATTTTGGTCTTTTCCAAATGTCATTTATTTTTCGCTATTTGTCGGAATTTCACTAGTTTTTTTATTATTGTTTGGACATACAGATTTGTATTTTGACCACGATAACTTTGAAGTTAAATGGAAATTATTTGGGTTTTGTTTTTGGCGAAAAGCTGGTAAAAATAAAAATATTCGAGAGATTTATCAAGAGAATAAGAAAGTAGCCTCAGCACCGATGGGCGTAACTATTGAATTAATTAATAAGAAACAAATTACTACTACTCCTTTATCAACTATAGAACGTTATTGGTTGATCAATGAAATAGCAGATTGGTTAAAATTTTAAGTAGAGTGTTGATTAGCGATTTATAATCAAATTTATTGTTGATAAACACTCAGAGCATTTAAAACAATTTTATCAATTAAGGGTTTTAAATTCCTCACTTCGGTACAGACGTAGCAATACGCCCCGTCTCTACAATTCCTAATTCCTAACTCCTCACTTCTCACTTCTCACTCAAAACTCAAAACTCCTAACTCCTCACTTCTCACTTCTCACTTCTCACTCAAAACTCCTATTTCGCTCCCACGCTGCTTGAAAAAAGTCTAATTCGCAAGACATTGCATATCTATAAGCGGAAGCAACTGTTGCGCTATTAGTTGCATAAGTATCAAGAAGTTGTGCTAATTGTTCCGTTAAAGGTTGAAAATCCGCACCGCTATAAGTACGAATCCAGTCTGCATATTGATGATTTGGAATACCATCTCGCGCTAATTCTGTACCTAAAAAAGCATATAAAGCCATACAGGGAGACATAGTAGCAGCAATTAAACCAATATCACCACCCCAAGCAGTTGCGAGTAGAAAATCTGTGTAACGACGAGTTGTATTACCCGGTTGCTGTACTTGTAAATCCACATTCCACTCACGAGCATAACTTTGATGTAGCTGTAATTCTTCCAATACTCCACCAGCTAGATTATGAAAGGTGGTGAATACGGAAAAATCTGGTGATTTAGCAGCAGCAATACTATAAGCACGAGCAAAAGATTTTAAGAAAAAAGCATCTTGTCCCACATAATAAGCGAATTTCTGCCGCTCTAAATTACCACTAGCAATTCCTTGAACAAAAGGATGCTGCAAACAACAGCGAGCTAAATCGAAATTCTCTTTCCACAACTCATCAGAAATAGACATTTTACAGTTGACAGTTGACAGTTGACAGTTGACAGTGGTTAGTTGATGGTTGATGGTTGATGGTTGTTAGTGGTTAGTTGATGGTTGATGGTTGTTAGTGGTTAGTTGATGGTTGATGGTTGTTAGTGGTTAGTTGTTATTTATTTCTCCCCATCTCCCCATC
>NZ_JADEWL010000049.1 GCF_015207665.1 Plectonema cf. radiosum LEGE 06105 | reverse complement strand
CCCCATCCCCTTCGTTAAAACCTCTCGACTTTCTCAAACTTCTTCTCACTCACTGCTCTTGCAGCTTCACCACAGGTGCGAGGGGTGGGAAAAATCTTTTCTGGATTGGCTAATCCTTTACTATTAAAAACTTGTTTAACCCACTGCATCGTTTCTAAATCGGCAGGTGAAAACATATCTGGCATATAACATTTTTTATCTGCACCAATACCGTGTTCACCGGAAATACTACCGCCAACTTTGACACAGAGTTTAAGAATTTCTCCGCCGACTTCTTCGACTTTTTCTAATTCACCGGGAATCGAATTATCGAATAGAATCAACGGATGTAAATTACCATCACCAGCATGAAATACATTGGCGATTTTATAACCGTATTTTTCGCTTAGAGCTTCAATTTCTTGTAATACATAAGGTAACTGAGTCCGAGGAATTACCCCGTCTTGCACGTAATAATCTGGACTTAAATGTCCCGCAGCCGCAAACGCTGCTTTTCTTCCTTTCCACAATTTCAAACGTGTTTCGGGGTCGTTTGCTGAAGTTATATTACGCGCCCCATTCTGTTTACAAATATCAATAACTCGCTGTTTATTCGCTTTAACTTCTACCTCTAAACCATCAATTTCAACTAACAAAATCGCCACAGCATCGCGGGGATAACAATTCATTGCAGTTACATCTTCCACCGCATTAATACTCATGTTATCCATCATTTCCATACCACCAGGAATAATTCCCGCACTGATAATATCGGAAACAGCCGCTCCTGCTGCTTCTACACTGGTAAAATCTGCTAATAGCACGCAAATCGATTCTGCACTTTTAAGAATTCGCAAAGTTATTTCCGTTGCAATTCCTAAAGTACCTTCAGAACCGACAAATATACCCGTTAAATCGTAACCGGGCATTTCTGGGATTTGTCCACCTAAATCTACAATATCACCGTTAGCAGTGACAACTTTTAACCCTAAAACGTGATTCGTAGTCACACCGTATTTTAAACAATGCACTCCACCGGAATTTTCCGCAACGTTACCGCCGATCGAACAAATAATCTGACTCGAAGGGTCGGGAGCGTAGTAAAAACCGGCACCGCTAACGGTTTGCGTCACCCAATTGTTAATTACTCCCGGCTGCACCATAACGCGCTGATTATCTAAATCAACTTTGAGTATTTGCCGCATTAAAGAAGTTACTATCAATACGCATCCCTGAGTAGGCAAAGCACCGCCAGATAAACCAGTACCAGAACCCCTTGCAAGAAAAGGAACCGAGTATTTATTGCATATTTTCACCACTTCAGCAACTTGTTCTGTAGTTTTGGGTAAAACCGCTAAATCCGGACGTTGACGGTAACTAGCTAAACCATCACATTCATAAGTAATTAGTTCTTCACGGCGCTGTATTACCCCTTTTTTACCTAAAATAGCTTCAAATTCCTTAATGATGGGTTTCCAGTTGCGTTGTTGGTATTTTTCGTGAGTAAGCATAGTTTATCGTTCGGTGTGGGATGCAATGGTTATATTTATCAGTCTTACTCTTATTGTTACAGGTGTTTTCTGATAAAAACAATTACAGAAGTCGGGTTTTTTGGAAGATTTTGTAATGTGAGGAATATTGATTCAAAATCTACACAGAAGTCGGGTTTTTTGAGTATGTTGTGGTGTTAGGAATATTGATTGCAAAAACCCGACTTCTTCCAATACGGTTCGGTTAATAATTTTTCGTGGTGATTTCGGGAATGTAGAGACGCGAACCCTTGCGTCTCTACAATTATTTTGGGTTTACGAATTTTCTTATCCGAACCGTATTGCGACTTCTTCCCCCACCATCACAGAAGTCGTGTTTTGAGGAAAAATATCCATCACAACAGAAAACACTCATAAAAAGCCGACTTCTTTTCCCACCGGATTCACCATCTAATTTACGTTAAAGTAGGTAAATATATGAACCCAAATTAGTAGATAATTATTATGGTCAAACAAACTTTAATTGATACTGATGATGGCTTCTACATCCCAGATGCCAATCAGCTAATTACTGAAGATGATACACCTGTGGATAATTTTGCATCTGCTAAACAACAACGGCTTTTAGTCGGTTCTCTTTATAGTTCTTTACAAAATCAAATTTTTCTTGCAGAATCTAATGTGGGGGTTTATTACACAGATTTAAAACCAGCCATAGTACCCGATGTATTCCTTAGCTTAAACGTTCAAGTTCCTCAAAATTGGTGGGAAAAACAAAATCGTTGTTACATGATTTGGCGTTTTGGTAAACCCCCTGAAGTTGCAATTGAAATTGTTTCTAACAAAGTTGGTGACGAATTAGGAGAAAAACTCAAAATCTACGAACATATGCGAGCAAGTTATTATGTCGTATATGACCCTACAAAACAACTTAGTGAAGAAATTCTGCGTATCTACGAATTACGAGGAATGCGCTATTCCCAAACAGAAGAAACTTGGTTGGAACAAGTTGGACTGGGTTTAACTTTATGGGAAGGTGAATTTGAAGCAAGACAAGATTCCTGGTTGCGTTGGTGTCATCAAGATGGTACCGTTTTACTAACCGGAGACGAACGCGCTCAAACTGCCGAACAACGCGCTCAAACTGCTGAACAACGCGCCGCACAGCTAGCTGAAAAATTACGAGAAATGGGCATCAATCCAGACACCATGTAGAGACGTAGCATTGCTACGTCTTTGTATCCTATATCTAAGCGCGCAAAAAACAACTATTGCCATAAACTACTTGTTGATTTATTATATAACTAACGTTCGATATAAGTAATTTGATTGACTGAATGCCGAAAATTGTAGACCACGAAAAGTATAGGAAAGAACTGCTATGGAAAAGTTTTGATTTATTTGCAAGCAAGGGTTATGGTTCTGTTACCATGCGAGAAATTGCGAAAGAATTGGGTGTTTCTACAGGAACGCTGTATCATTATTTTCCAAATAAAGAAACTTTGTATTTACAGTTGGTAGAAGAGCAAACAGAACAGGATATATCTAATTTTTTTACCCAAGCAGGTAATCCCAAAACCTTAGAAGAAAGAATCAAAGTTTTGATAAATTTTATTCAAAAAAATGAGGATTATTTTATCAAGCAAACCTTATTAAGCTATGACTTTTATCAACAGCAAGAGCGTAGTGAAATATTAAGTAATGATATTTTAAAGAAATCTTGGGAATACACAGAAAAAGCTGTTGCAGATTATTTGCAAATTGAACAAAAGCCTATAATTAAGTTTATTTTGAATCTAATTGGAGGCTTGTTTACATCGAGAGTGTTTGGTGGAGATGAAATAGCTTCTTATGAAGAACAAGGAGAATTATTGGTAAAAATGTTAACTGCTTATTTGGGTAATGGGTAATAGGTAATGGGTAATAGGTAATAGGTAATAGATAATGGGTAATGGGTAATGGGTAATAGATAATGGGTAATAGGTAATAGGTAATAGGTAATAGGTAATAGATAATGGTTTTTTGACTTAATTATGGAAATACTTTCAAAACCTGCTAATAAAACTATTGGTATCGTAGTATTTGGGACTGTCATTACGGGTATAATTGCTTTTTACGGAATTTCTCAAACTGGCTTTTTAAAAACATCAGAAACACCTGTTGTACAAAAGTTACCTGTAGTTAAAAAAGTTGCTGCTCTCGGAAGATTGGAACCTTTGGGAGAAGTAATTAATTTATCTGCACCCTTAACTTTGGATGGTGATAGAGTTGCAAAACTATTAGTAAAACAAGGAGACAAAGTAAAAGTAGGAGATGTTATTGCAATATTAGATTCTCAAAAACGGTTGCAAGATGGAGTATTACAAGCGAAAGAACAACTAAAAATAGCACAAGCTAAATTAGCGCAGGTGAAAGCAGGGGCAAAAACTGGAGAAATTGAAGCACAGAAAGCCACAATTGCACGTTTACAAACTGAAAGAACAACTCAAATACAAGCGCAATTCGCAACTATTGCAAAATTACAAGCAGAAAAAGCCACGGAAATCCAAGCACAAAAAGCAACAATTGCACGTTTAAAAGCAGAAGTTGATAATGCAAATTCTGAATATCAACGCTATGAAAAACTTTTTAATCAAGGTGCTATTTCGACATCATTTCGAGATAGCAAGCGCTTAACTTTGCAAACAGTACAACAGCAATTTAACGAAGCACAAGCAAATCTTAATCGTATTCAAGCATCCCGACAACAAGAACTTTTAGAAGCACAAGCAAATCTTAACCGCATTCAATCATCTGGAAGCGAACAAGTTAAAGAAGCAGAAGCTACTTTAAGTCAAATTAGTGAAATTCGTCCGGTGGATATTCAAGCGGTACAAACAGAAGTAGACAATGCTAAAGCTGTTGTTAAACAAGCGCAAACTAACTTAGAAGAGGCTTATATCCGCGCACCGATGACGGGACAAATTATCAAAATTCACACCCAACAAGGAGAGAAAATAGCCGATCAAGGTATTGCTGAATTAGGACAAACACAACAAATGATGGTAGTAGCAGAGGTATATCAAACGGATATTGATAAAGTTAAGTTAGGTCAAAAAGTGCTAATTAGCGGACAAGCTTTTTCGGATAAATTACAAGGAGAAGTTTCACAAATAGGCTTGCAAATTAATAGACAAAACGTCTTTAGTAACGAACCTGGAGAAAATTTAGACCGCCGCGTAGTTGATGTCAAAATTCGTCTTAATCCAGAAGATAGTAAACGTGTTGCAGGGTTGACTAATTTGCAAGTTCAAACGGAGATTGAATTATGATTTTTGATTAATTTGTCTATTAGTTTTATTTATAACGAATGTTTGATATAGATAATATTAATAGTTGGTTGATAGTGGTTAGTAGTTCACTTAATAATTTGACAATTGTAAATCTAAAAGCTAATGAATACACAAATTATCTGTTTAGAAAAAACGCAAATTAATCAAGCAGCAGAAACTCTTGTTACTGCATTCGATAAAGACCCAATTTTTGAATACTTAACATCTCATACAAACAATACAAAATATCAAATATCTCGGAATGTGTGGGATGCGACTTTACGTTATGCTCAGCCTTACAATTATATATATACGACTCCAGAAATCAAAGGTATCGCAGCTTGGATACCACCGGGAAACTATCCTTTAAATGTGTGGAGATTATTGCGAGTAGGTTTTTACAAACTTCCGTTTTTGGTTGGTTTTGAAGGATTGAAGAGATTCATATCATTATTTTCATTAATTGAGAAATACCATGAACAAGATATGCATCAACCGCATTGGTATTTATCTGCATTAGGAGTTTCCGAAATTTATCAAGGACAGGGGATTGGTAGTTTATTGATTCAACCAATTCTCAAATTAGCAGATGAACAAGGTTTACCTTGTTATTTAGAAACATCAACAGAAAAAGCCGTTCGTTTCTACAAAAATAATGGTTTTGAAATTATCAGAACAGGTAAGGAACCAATTGAATATTGGACAATGAAACGAGAACCAAGTAATCAGAAAGAGTAACAGACTTCCGCAATGCTACATCTCTACAACTCTTAACTCCCGTACAGACGTAGCATTGCTACGTCTCTACAATTCCTAACTCTTAATTCCTAACTTTTATCATGTTACGCAAACTATTTCGTCGTACACCTTTAGCGTGGTTACAGTTAAAAAAAGAGAAAACTCGGCTTGCAGTTGCTTTAGCAGGAATTGCTTTTGCTGATATGTTGATGTTTGTCCAGTTAGGGTTATTAGATGCATTATTTGATAGTGCTACAAAACCGCATCAAACATTACAAGCGGACTTAGTTTTAATTAATCCTCAATTTCAAACTTTAATTTCAGTACAAAGTTTTTCTAGAGAAAGATTGCAGCAAGCTTTAGCATATGAAGGTGTAGAATCTGTACGTCCTTTGTATGTTAATACTGCTGAATGGCGTAATCCACAAACTCGGATTAATCGGGCAATTTTAGTATGGGGAATTGACCCAGTAAATCCACCTTTTGATTTTCCAGAAGTTAAGCAAAATCTTGATGAATTAAAGCAATTAAATAAAGTTATATTTGACCGTGCTTCTCGTCCAGAATATGGTCAGATTACAGATTTTATTCAACAAAAAGGAAAGGTCGAAACTTTAGTTAATAAACAAACTATTCAAGCGGTTGGTTTATTCCAAATGGGTGCATCTTTTGGTGCAGATGGAAACATTATTACTAGCGATTCTACCTTTTTAAAACTATTTCCAGAGCGTCAAGTAAATCAAATTGAAGTTGGTTTAATTAATCTGAGTAAAAATGCAGATGTAGAAAAAATTCAATCACAACTTAAAGCTAATTTACCCAATGATGTCAGAGTGTTGACACCACAAGAATTTGCTCAAACAGAGAAAGATTATTGGGAAAGTGGAGGCATTGGATTTATTTTCGGGATTGGAGTAGTAGTAGGGTTTATCGTTGGTATCGTCATTGTTTATCAAATACTTTACTCAGACGTGTCAGAACATCTTCCAGAGTACGCCACACTGAAAGCAATGGGGTACAGTGACGGTTATTTAATGGTGATGTTGATGCAAGAAGCTTTGATAATGTCGGTATTAGGATTTTTACCTGGGATGTTGCTATCTATGGGATTATATCAAATTACTTTTGCTGCTACTTTATTACCTGTGGTGATGAAAGTTGACCGTGCTGTTTTTGTACTAGTTTTAACTATTATTATGTGTAGTTTTTCTGGTTTAGTTGCAATGCGAAAATTACAAAGTGCTGACCCCGCTGATGTTTTTTAGATTTGAGAAATAAAATGATTAACAATAATAATTCTAATTCAATCAATATTTATAGAATTAACTGTTGCTTTAATTACGATTATTTTTTCATTGATTAATCCATGATTGTGGGATATTTTTTTAAGAAATCTGTTGGGATGAAGATTATGGATTTTAAAAACCGCAGAGACGCTGAGAACGCAGAGGAAGAGATGAAGAGAGATAATTCGTTTTATTTGAATAATGTTTCGATTGGTTGGTGTAAGTTTAGTGAAGTTCCACCCGTTATTGTTGCAAGATTGCGACTTTATTAAACGCGGAGGTAGACAAAGAAAATCAATTTTAATACTTGAGATGTTTTTTATTTACTAATTAGATAAGTTATGTCATTAGAACCTGTAATCTCTGTCAAAAATCTCAATCATTATTTCGGTGAAAAAAATCTCCGCAAGCAGGTATTATTCGATATCAATTTAACTATTAATAAGGGTGAAATAGTAATTTTAACTGGTCCATCTGGTTCAGGAAAAACGACTTTATTAACTTTAATGGGTGGTTTACGTTCTGCACAAGAAGGAAGTTTAAAGATTTTAGAGCAAGAAATATGTGGAGCGAAAAAACAACAACTAACTAAAATTCGTCAAAATATCGGCTATATTTTTCAAGCACATAATCTGATGAGTTTCTTGACAGCAAAACAAAATGTGCAAATGTCTTTAGAATTGCATGATAAATATTTAGAACAAGATATTGGTGCTAAAGCTACAGCAATTTTAGAACAAGTAGGCTTAGGAAATCGAGTTGATTATTACCCAGAAAAACTATCGGGAGGACAAAAACAAAGAGTTGCAATTGCTCGTGCTTTAGCTAGTCATCCGAAAATAGTTTTGGCTGACGAACCAACCGCAGCACTTGATAAAAAATCAGGACGTGATGTGGTGGAAATCATGTACAAATTAGCGAAAGAACAAGGTTGTACAATTTTATTAGTTACTCACGATAACCGGATTTTAGATATTGGAGATAGAATCATTTATATGGAGGATGGAAGGTTAGTTCGTGACGGTGTTGATGTTGCAATGAAGGTAAATTAATTTAATTTAATTTAATTTTAGAACACGAACTTAACAAAAAATTTATTAAACTAGAAAAAAGACGCGAAATCGGTGGATAATTTTATGGTTGAACAAATTTTAGTCTCTGAGGATAACTTTTATATCCCGGACGCTGATAAATTAGTTACCGAAGACGATACCCCAGTGGATAACTTTGCATCTGAAAAACAACAACGGCTTTTAGTTAGTTCTCTTTACAGTTCTTTACAAAATCAAATTTTCTTAGCATCAGCAAATGTCGGAATCTACCATGCATACAAACAGCCCCCCATAGTACCTGATATTTTTCTCAGCTTTGATGTTCAAGTACCAGAAAATTGGTGGGAGAAACAAAATCGTTGTTATATGGTTTGGGAATTTGGTAAATCCCCAGAAGTTGTAATTGAAATTGTCTCGAATAAAATCGGTGATGAATTAGGAGAAAAGCTCAAAACTTATGAACAGATGCGAGCAAGTTACTACATAGTATATGACCCAAGTCAGCAATTAGGAGAAAAACAGTTTCATATATATCAACTTGTGGGAAGACGCTATCAAGAAACGAACGAAAAATGGTTAGAACAAGTTGGATTAGGTTTAACTTTGTGGGAAGGAGAATTTGAAGCGAGACAAGATACTTGGCTGCGCTGGTGCTACCAAGATGGTACGATTTTACCAACAGGAGACGAACGCGCACAAACTGCTGAACAACGCGCTCAAACTGCTGAACAACGCGCTCAAACCGCTGAACAACGCGCTCAAACCCTAGAACAACAAAAACAACAAGCACTTTCTCGTGCAGAGCTTTTAGCAGCAAAATTGCGGGAAATGGGTATCAATCCAGATGATTTAGATTAATTTGCTGCAACATACTTTTCAATAGCTTCCTTCCAAACTAAATAGGCTTTCCCATTTAAATGTACCCCATCTGTAGTGTATTGAGCATCTAATTGATTGTTGGAATCTACTAAATGCGAATATACATCGATATATTGGTAACTGAATTCTTTTGCTAATTCTTGTAATTTCAAATTGAATTTCACTAAAATATCGTTATTTTGCCAAAACAACGTTATATCATTATTTACTGGTAAAACACTTTGAATAAATACTTGTGTATCTGGAGTATGAGTTCGTAAGTCGCTCAAAATTTCTTGATATCCATTTAATAATTCTGCAATCGATTTCTTTTCATTTGCAAAATCATTAATACCTACCATTAAGAAAATTTGTTTTGGCTTTGTATTAATAATTGCATCTAGACGATTTAATATTCTAGCCGTAGTATCACCAGAAATTCCTCGATTTTTGATATGAGGATTTTCTAATAACTCGAACCATTCACCTTCATCAGTTAAACTATCTCCTAAAAATACAATAGAATTATTCGATTTAGGCAGTATTTCAAATTGACTCTTTTTATGTTTGTAATAAGCATTTATATTCCAAACTTTATTTTCTGATTTATTTCTCAAATTAAAAATTTTACTTTTGAGATAAAATATTCCCCCTTTTCGGAGAAGAAACGAAATCGCAAATAACAAAAATAAAATATTCAAACTAACAGAAATTAATAATAATAAATTCTGAATTGTATTGTTCATTTCGGATAATTCAGGTTATATTTTTATCTGATTTTTGATTTTTATCTAAGTCAAATTCTGGTAAATTTTATCTCCGATAAACTCTTGGATTCTCAACCAAACTTGTTCTAATAAATCTGGAGACTCAGTATCAAACCATTCAATTGAAGAATCTTTCCTAAACCAAGTACGCTGACGCTTAGCAAATTGACGTGTATGTAAAACAATTAATTTTTTCGCTTCATCCAAACAAATCTCTCCATTTAAATATCGTTTAATTTCTTGATATCCCAAAGTATTGAGTAGAGGTAAATCTACCCCATACTTTTGACAAAGATATTCTACTTCTTCAATCAAACCATCTTTTATCATACTCTCCGTTCGCCGTGCAATCCGATTTGTCAGATGCTCCACATCACAATCCAAACCAATTTGTAGAATTGGATAATCTGGTGGATTTTCTCCTTGTAAATCAGAAATTGGCTTACCAGTAATATAAAATACCTCTAATGCCCTTAAAGTCCGTACCGCATCGTGGGGGTGAATTTTTTGTGCTGCAACAGAGTCAACTTGTTGTAACATAGCGTAGAGTTGGATTTGACCGATGGATTCAAGTTGCGATCGCAACTCCATCTGGGGTGCAACTCTGGGAATTTTCATTCCGCGCACGATTGATTTAATATACAATCCAGTACCACCAACTAGGAAGATGGGGGGATGGGGAGACAAGGGGACAAGGGAACAAGGGGACAAGGGGACAAGGGGATGGAGAGATGGGGAGATAGACGGAGAATCCAAAATCCAAAATCCAAAATCCAAAATCTTCTGTACTTGTTGTTGATGGTCAGCAACCGTCATTGTGTCAGTTGGATTGCATATATCAATTAAATAATGGGGTACTAACTTTTGTTCAGTAATTGTTGGTTTAGCCGTACCGATGTTGAATTCTCGGTAAACTTGTCGAGAATCAGCACTAATAATTATCGAACCACAGCGCTGAGCTAAAGCTAAAGCTAACCCAGACTTACCTGTTGCTGTCGCACCGCAAATTACAATTAACTTTGTCATCGGTTGATCTGTAATTGATTATGAGTCTACTCCTAACACTGAATTTTAAACTTTCTCAAACGAATGACTGATTTTACCGTAAATTAATCTTTTCAACCTAAAATCGTTTGGTCAAAACTAAAAAGAAATAATTTTTAACCTTTAACTTTTAGTTTCTTGTAATCGCTTTTTTCCACAGTTAAAACCTTTATTTACAGTCATAGAACCTACTGAGAGGGAAATCAAAAGAGTAACATTTACCAACAAAGCTGTTATAAATAACAGGTACAACCCCTATAATAAATTCCACTTCTAATAGCTCTAGGGTCGCCCGTAAGGCTTTTGTGCTAGAATTTGGGAGTGTTTTTGACTTTTATGCTTTTTTAGGCGACTTTAAGCCCCAATAATCAGGAGATTTTCATGACGAGCAGTTACAATGCCGAGCAGATTCAAGTTCTCGAAGGTCTCGAACCCGTTCGTAAACGACCGGGGATGTACATCGGTACTACTGGTCCGAGAGGACTACATCACTTGGTTTACGAGGTAGTAGATAATTCTGTTGATGAAGCTTTGGCGGGTTACTGCACCCATATAGAGGTGGTACTCAACGCCGATGGTTCTTGTACTGTAACAGATGATGGTCGCGGTATTCCGACCGATGTACATTCCAAAACCGGAAAATCGGCGTTAGAAACTGTATTGACTGTATTGCACGCTGGAGGTAAATTTGGTAGCGGCGGGTATAAGGTTTCTGGAGGATTGCACGGTGTAGGTGTTTCTGTAGTAAATGCCCTTTCAGAATGGCTGGAAGTGACTATTTGGCGAAATAATAAGGTACATACCCAACGCTACGAACGCGGTGCAGCGGTTTCGGAATTAAAATCTGTTCCCTATAAAGAAAATCGCACTGGAACCCGTGTTAGCTTCAAGCCAGATGCACAAATTTTTACTACCGTTACCGAATTTGATTACGATACTCTAGCTAGTCGTTTGCGAGAGTTAGGCTATTTGAATGCGGGTGTCAGAATTACGTTTACAGATAACCGTTTAGAATTGTTGAAAAACGGTGAACCCCATGTCGAAGTTTATGAATATAAGGGCGGAATTAAAGAATATGTAGCTTATATGAATGCTGACAAGCAGTCGCTACATGAAGAAATAATTTATGTCCAAGGCGAGCGCAATAATGTACAGGTAGAAGTAGCGTTACAGTGGTGTGTTGACGCTTACTCCGATAGTTTGCTGGGTTTTGCCAACAATATCCGTACCGTTGATGGTGGTACTCACCTAGAAGGATTAAAGGCAGTTCTGACTCGCACTTTAAATAGTGTTGCTCGCAAACGTAACAAGATTAAAGAGAACGAGTCAAACCTGAGCGGTGAACACGTGCGGGAAGGTTTGACTGCGGTCATTTCAGTCAAAGTACCCGAACCGGAATTTGAAGGACAAACTAAAACCAAATTAGGTAATACCGAAGTTCGAGGAATCGTTGATTCTTTTGTGGGAGAAGCTCTTAACGAGTATTTAGAATTTCATCCCCAAGTTGTCGATACCATTCTAGAGAAAGCAATTCAGGCATTTAAAGCCGCAGAAGCTGCTCGTCATGCACGGGAATTGGTACGGCGCAAATCGGTGCTAGAGTCTTCACCATTACCAGGTAAGTTAGCCGATTGTTCTACTCGCGATCCGGCTGAATCAGAAATCTATCTTGTGGAAGGGGATTCTGCGGGGGGATGTTTTGATGGCGATACACTTGTAGCATTAGCTGACGGACGTTCGCTTTCTTTTAAAGATATTGTTGCCGAACAAGCCATAGGTAAAGAGCATTTCTGCTATACGATTCGTGATGATGGTACTATTAGCATCGAACGTATTATTAATCCTCGTATCACCAAGACAAATGCTCAAGTCCTGAAGATAACTTTAGACAATGGAGAAACAATTATTTGTACTCCCGATCATCGTTTTATGTTGCGTGATGGTAGTTATAAGCAAGCCGCATCATTAACGCCTGATGATTCTTTGATGCCGCTATACCGTAAATTATCCGATTCGAGTGAACCAAGAATTACTATTGATGGTTATGAAATGGTTTGGAATCCTCGTTCCGATTCTTGGTTGTTTACTCATGTTTTAGCGGATTGGCATAATCGTTGGAATCGTGTTTATCAATTGGCAGACGGCGAACACTGTCACCATGTTGATTTCAACAAACTAAATAATAATCCTACAAACATTCAGCGTTTGAGTGCTAAAGAACATTTAGCTTTACACCGCTCTCATATAAAAAAAACATTACATCGTCAAGATACGATTGATAAATGTCGTGCAATTCGTCAAAGCAAAGAATTCCGTGCCAAGATGAGCGAACGGATGCAGCAACCTCAAACACGGCAAATTCTTTCACAACAAGCGAAGGCACAGTGGGATTCGGAAAACTACAAAGCTTACATGGTAAGCAAATGGCGTGATTTTTACGAAAATAACCAAGAATATCCCATTGCCAATCGCGAACAACTTAGCAAAGCGCAGCAAGAATATTGGAGCAATGAATCAAATCGGTTAGCTCAATCCCAAAGAGTTACCAATTATTTTGCAAATAATCCTCAAGCACGTCTTAGAGGCTCGCAAATTGCCAAACAACAATGGAAGAATGAAACATTACTAGAATGGCGACGAGAAAAAACTCAAGAACAGTGGACACCTGAATTTCGCGCCAAACGTTTAGCAGCACTCAACCAAACTTATTACCGTAAAACAATTGCAGCACTCAAACAAATCGAAGTAGAGCAAGGCAGCCTTGACTTAGATGCTTACCAAGAATTTCGTCTGCAAACAAGAGATACGTCTTTGTTGCGCTTTGATAAATTCTGCCAACGCTATTTTGAAAGCGATACTAAGGCAGCTTATGAAGCCGTTGCTAACTACAACCATCGTATAGTCAAGATTGAACGTTTAGACGAACCTGTAGACGTTTATGACATCGAAGTTCCTCACACCCACAACTTTGCTTTAGCAAGCGGCGTATTCGTACACAATAGTGCCAAACAAGGGCGCGACAGACGTTTCCAAGCGATTCTTCCTTTACGCGGTAAAATTCTTAACATTGAAAAAACCGACGATAGCAAAATCTACAAAAATAATGAAATTCAGTCTTTAATTACCGCTCTCGGTTTAGGTGTTAAAGGTGAAGAATTTGATTCAACCCAACTGCGATATCACCGCATTATCATCATGACTGATGCTGACGTAGATGGAGCGCACATCCGGACTTTGTTATTGACTTTCTTCTATAGATATCAAAAAGCTTTAGTTCAAGAAGGTTTCATTTACATCGCTTGTCCGCCATTATACAAAGTAGAACGGGGGCGCAATCACTATTATTGCTATAGCGATCGCGAATTACAAAATTTAGTTACCAATGAGTTCCCTCAAAATGCTAACTATACTATCCAAAGATTTAAGGGTTTGGGAGAAATGATGGCAACTCAACTTTGGGATACCACTATGAACCCTGAAACCCGAACTTTAAAAAGAGTAGAAATCGAAGATGCAGCCGAAGCCGACCGAATTTTCACAATTTTAATGGGCGATCGCGTTGCACCTCGTCGTGAGTTTATCGAAACTCACAGTTCTAAACTTGATCTCATAGATTTGGATATCTAATATCTGCTCGGTTTTAGATTCCAAATTATTTATTATTAGCGATCGGTAAGCAGTTTTCAATTACCGATTGCTTTTTTTCATGTTTGTAAAAACTATTAAAAAGTCCGGTTTTTTGGCTAAAATATTCGTAAAACAGGACAACCGGGGTCAAAACCCAACGAATCACCCAAGCAAAAATAACGAATATCAAGAAGTCGGATTTTTAAATATAGTTTTAAATATAGTTTTAAATATAAATATCTGTAACACGCTTACAACTTTTGCCAAAACCCGACTTCTGAACCCAACCGTCGTAGTACGGGAGTACCCTGCACACAGCCAGAATAGTTCTTTTCAGTCAAATCTCAGTAAAATATTTTATTTTATACTTTTATCTCAACAAAATTACGATATGTATTCTTATTAACTTAGTGGCTATAATTACACAACATTATTTGTTCAATTTCATGTGCTGAATAGAAAAAACTAAATTTGTCAATCTTCCGGAAGACATAAAGTGAAGGATGAACAGAATATCCAGCACAGCGGCTTTATAGTTTTTTTAACTGTTTCGCCAATCGCGAGATTTTGAGTATATATTACTGAGTTAAAATTCCTATAGAAGTAAAATATAGTTCTCAGGGAATGATAAAAACCAAATTGTAAAGTATACTGCAATCTACTACGAGCTGCTGAGTTACAAATTTTGCATTTATTCTATGCAGCAAGGGTGTTAATTTATTTAATTTCGATACTTTTGAATGTCAAACTTGAATTGTAATTGATTAGAATATGTATGTATCAACCATCAAAATTTGTCAAGTTTCTTAAGGCTGAAATTTCAATGGTGCGCTAAGGTGTATTTATAAATGAATTGGTTTAATCAACTGATTCCTAAGTTACAAAGAGTCTGATTGCAGTTTATCTGTAATTTCAGGTAAAAAATGTCCGTTCAAAGGTAAAATTTTCGTTAAGTAAGATTTTGTCTTACCCAAAGCTGTTTCGAGATCAAGGTACTAAAGTATTTGTAATAAATATTTCGTCCTTTAGCAAAAGAATATTTTTCTGCTCGATACATCTGTCTTAATGTCATCTTTGTCAAAATTATTTGTCGGTGAAGAGAAAATTCTCAGCAATCGCGTATCATCCTAACCACTTAAATGCGACCCGAATTATAAAATAGAGGGTAATTGCAGGTGAATTAGGTTGTGCGTAACACCTTCAATTAAATAGATATAGATGTGTAGTCGGTGTATATGAGTGCTTTTGACTTCATCAAGGATTGGTGTAATTTCAAAAGTTTGGAAAAAAATTACACAATAAGCCTACAGTCTTTAATGTGTTTTTGCTAAAACAGACAATAAATCAATTTATTACTTTATGAACACCACAGTCAGGCATAGTACAATTTCTGTGAAACAGGCTACAATCGGAACAGTCTTTCTGGAAAATCTTACTCAAGACATATTACTTTATATGTACTAGTTGATTCATAACCGGAAAGTTGATTTTTCTTTCATAGGAATCGAAAGTTTAAGTAACGACATTAATCATGGTGTTTACTTTTCACAACCTCAGAAGTGACCCACATCAAATCAAAAAGACTTTATTTACGCAAGGCAGTCTTCCCCTAAAGGGATAAACAGCTTGCTGTCTGATTGTTATGACTGGGGGCATTAGTTGAAACAGGAAACTGCGACCAATGCCAAAAATTCTGATCGGCGGTTGAAGAGTGGGCGATCGCCCTTTGATTTATTGTAAACGTTTAAGCTGCATAAAAAACAGCTTTCAGCATGGAAGACACCACCCGGAGTAATTGATTCTGCAAGGAGCATGAGGAACGCGGCATGAACCAGGCTAACAACGTACTCGAAAATATTTATCAACCTAACCTAGGAGTGATAAATCAGCCCGAGATGGAGTTAGAACTCTTAATCGAAGAAGAAGAAGAAGAAGAAGAAGATTTACTTATCAATGAAGGCGAATTAGAGGAAGAATTTAGCGAAACTCAGTCTGCTGACGTAGCCAAGGCTGGAAAAGCTGCTAAAGGTCGTCGTCGGACGCAAGCGAAGAAAAAGCACTACACCGAAGATTCTATTCGCCTGTATTTACAGGAAATTGGTAGAATTCGCCTTCTAAGAGCAGATGAAGAAATTGAATTGGCACGTAAAATTGCTGATTTGCTCGAATTAGAAAGAGTGCGCGAAAGACTCTTGCAGCAGCTCGAACGCGAACCTAGAGACATCGAATGGGCAGAAGCCGTACAGCTACCTTTGCCGCAATTTCGCTATCGCCTTCATATAGGACGTAGGGCGAAAGATAAAATGGTTCAATCTAACCTGCGCCTTGTAGTTTCGATTGCTAAGAAATACATGAATCGTGGATTGTCTTTCCAAGATTTGATTCAGGAAGGTAGTCTCGGTTTGATTCGTGCTGCTGAAAAGTTCGACCACGAAAAAGGTTATAAGTTTTCTACTTACGCTACATGGTGGATTCGTCAGGCTATTACTCGGGCGATCGCCGATCAATCTCGGACGATTCGTCTACCAGTTCACCTGTATGAAACCATCTCTCGCATTAAGAAAACTACCAAGCTACTTTCTCAAGAAATGGGACGCAAACCCACAGAAGAAGAAATAGCTACTCGCATGGAGATGACTATTGAAAAGCTGAGATTTATCGCCAAATCCGCTCAGCTACCAATATCTTTAGAAACTCCCATCGGTAAAGAAGAAGATTCCCGTTTGGGTGATTTTATTGAGTCAGACGGTGAAACACCTGAAGACCAAGTTTCCAAGAGTTTACTACGCGAAGACCTCGAAAAAGTCTTAGATAGTTTGAGTCCTCGCGAACGCGATGTTCTCAGACTACGCTATGGTTTAGATGATGGTCGGATGAAAACTCTTGAAGAAATTGGACAAATTTTTAACGTTACTCGCGAACGTATTCGTCAAATTGAGGCAAAAGCACTTCGTAAGTTGCGTCACCCCAATCGTAATAGCGTTCTGAAAGAATATATTCGCTAGTAAATTATTTGCATTGAGTAGTTTGTCATTAGTAACTTTTGGCAAACTACCATAAAAAGACCTGGGATTACTAAGTATTTCCCAGGTCTTTATTTTTAATTAGGTTAAATTTAAAACTTAAAATTTCGATAAAGTGGGTCTTAAAATTTACAGAATACCCCAGAAATGCAAAAAGCCTTTACCGGAAAAAAGTTCAATTAACGCAGCAGCGACAAAGCCAATCATCGCTAAACGACCGTTCCAAATTTCCGCTTGAGGAGTAAAACCCCAACGCCAAGCATTACGATCTTCAGTTGTTGCAACAGGTATTTTAGTTGAGTTTGCCATAATTACTACTCCGAACTGAGTTCCTAATGTTTGTAACCTTTTGTAACTTAAATATAGCAAATATTTTAATATTTGCAACATTTTCAAACAAAAATGTTACAAAGCTAGACTTTAATAATTTTTGATGATATAAAAATCAACATTTCATTAATTATGCGAGGTTGTAGAGACGCGAAATTTTGCGTCTCTACATGGTTTCGCGGATAAATGAACCCGTCAGAATAAATGAAAAAGACTAGTAGTACTTGACCACATAAGTTTTGAGCGGTAGAGGTAGTGCGACCCGAAAAGGTCGCTGGTGGCTTCTAGCTCCCTAATTGTCATCCAACATTGTGTGGCAGACCACTAGGAATTATTTTCAATTGCAACTTCATTAACAGTGACAATTGTTTCATCGCGGTTGAGTTCTACAACCTTTTTGCCCCAATCATTTTTATTCAGTACAGGTACACTTTCTCCATTCAGACGTATTACTCGTTGATTGCTGGTGACGAGGGCGATTTCAGTTTCCGGTTTGACTAAAGCAATACCCGCAAGATTGTCAGTTGCAACAGAAAATTTAACAACTTGAGCGCCTAGATCACCGCGATTGGCTAATTTGAATTTACTTGCATCAAGTTGTTTAGCATATCCTTCTTGAGTAACTAGCAATAAATGAGAGTTTTTACTCAAAGTCACACAGCCAACCATTTGATGTTGTTTACCTACGCGCAGCGCTTGTAAACCGACAGCAGTGCGTCCCATATAAGGAAGTTGTGCGTCATTGACTTCAAAATAAACTATTCTTCCACCAGAACTGGCTAAAACTAAACGTTCGCCGCTGTTGACAAAGTGAGTTGATAAAAGTTCGTCATCATCCTTGAGTTTTAGAATAGTAACTCCACGACGGCTGATATTAGTCAATTCTTCTATAGGCAAACGCTTGATACGTCCTTGTTTCGTTAAAAGAACTACATCTGTATTGGTTGAATTTTCTGGAATTACAAGACGACCAACAATAGATTCAGCTTGGCTCTGAGCAGTTGATGTCAGCAAAGTTATTAATGGTGTTCCCCGCGCTCCCCGCCCAGCAGTTGTGGCAGGAATATCTCCTACTTGTAACGGGTACATTTTACCGCCGCTAGTTACAACTAATAGGTCTTTGTGAGTATTAGTTTCCGAAGCTTGAATAATAAAATCATAATCTGGAATTCCGCTATCAGATTTTGATCTTTTAGAAGATAAACTAGTTCGTCGCACGTAGCCGCGCTGAGAAAATTCTAATACCACATCTTCAACAGGTACCTGTATTGGTGGACTCTGACTTTTAGATTTAGTACTTTGATCTTTTTCGTCACTTTTATTTTTCTGTTTGGCAAATGCTTTATTATCGGGTTTTTCTATAAATTTGCTGCGTCGCTCATCGTTATAAGAGCGTTTTAAACTCCGCAAATCTTTTTTTAAACTTTTAAGTAATTCTTTTCTATCGTCGAGTAATTTACGTAACGTATTAATTCTTTCTTCAAGTTCCTCGAACTCTTGCTGTAATTTTTGTCGCTCCATACCAGTGAGTCGTCGCATTGGCATCGCCAAAATTTCATCTGCCTGTATCTCACTCAACCCCAATGTACTTACAAGACTAACTTTGGCTGTGGAACCATCGGCAGCTTGTCGCAAAATCTCAATCACTTGATCGACTTGAGAAAGTGCTGCAAGCAAACCGGATACTATGTGCAGCCGATTTTCTGCTTTACCTAATTCATAAGAGTAGCGACGATTGAGAGTTTGCTCGCGAAAATCCAAAAACTCTTGCAGCAGTTGACGCAAACTCAATTGACGCGGTTGTCCGTCAACTATCCCTAAAAGAATAGCCCCAAAATTAGTTTGCAGCGCCGTCTGATGAAACAAATGGTACAGCAGTTCTTCTGGAACAGCATCACGCTTTAACTCAATTACCACCCGCATCCCATCGCGATCGCTTTCATCGCGGATATCACTAATTCCGGTTAATCTCCCTTGATTAACTAAATCAGCGACTTTTTCAATCCAACCTGCCTTATTCACTTGATAAGGCAATTCTGTGACTACAATCGCGGTGCGTCGTTTGTTTCCTCGTCCTGTGGGAACTTCTTCAATCCTGGCAACCCCCCGCAGCAAAATACCACCTTTACCAGTGGTGTATGCTTCATGAATACCATCTTTGCCAACAATTTCTCCACCAGTAGGAAAGTCAGGTCCTGGTATAAGTTTAAATAATTTTTCGTCAGAAAGTTCGGGGTTATCAATCAAGGCAATCAACCCATCCACCACTTCACCTAAATTATGAGGTGGAATATTGGTAGCCATTCCCACAGCAATTCCGGCACAACCATTGAGTAACAAAAACGGTAACTGTGCGGGTAAAACTGTTGGTTCCTGCTGAGAATTATCAAAGTTACCGATAAATTCTACTGTTTCTTCGCCAATTTCCGCGAGCATTCCTTCATGGCTAATCGGTGCCAGACGTGTTTCAGTGTAGCGCATTGCCGCCGGTGGGTCGTTATCTACACTACCAAAGTTGCCGTGTCCTCCCAACAAAGGATAACGGCAAGAAAAGGACTGTACTAAACGCACTAAAGCATCATAAACCGATTGGTCTCCGTGGGGGTGATATTTACCCAACACGTCACCTACTACACGAGCGCATTTTCGGTAAGGTCGATCGGGAGTTAAGCCGAGTTCGTGCATAGCGTACAAAATCCGGCGATGCACCGGCTTTAAGCCATCGCGTACATCCGGTAGCGCCCGCCCCACAATTACACTCATGGCATATTCGAGATAAGACCTTTGCATTTCCGTATGCAAGGCTGTGGTGATTACCTGTCCCGTAGAGAGAAGGTTTAACTGTTTTGCCATGAGTTTTTTCCCTGAACTTGAACTACACTTAGATTGCCGTAACGTCGGAGAGCAGTAATCTTACTTATAACGGATGAAATGCTCTTGGTCATAAAATCTTGATATTTATGTCTTGCTGCTTCGGTAGTATTATCCTTGTTGACAAGGATACAATTTGATTTTTTGAATGTAGACACGGCGTAAATCGTGCTATCTTCAATCGTCTATCCCCTTGACATATTAAGAGTCCGATCGATCCTCATGAAAACTGTTTTGATTGTCGAAGACGATCTTGTTAATGCTCGTGTGTTTTCCAAAATTTTAACCAAACGCGGAGGTTTAGATGTTAAACACACTGAAAATGTAGACGAAGTAATCAAAATTGCTCAAGCCAAAGAAGCAGACATTATTTTAATGGATGTTTCTCTTTCTAGAAGCGTTTACCAAGGTAAATCTGTTGATGGTATCAAAATTACACAAATGTTAAAATCTGATCCTCAAACAGCGACATTACCGATTATTTTGGTCACTGCTCACGCGATGGAAGGCGATCGCGAAAGCTTTTTGCGGCAAAGTGGTGCTGATGGTTATATTTCCAAACCCGTGGTGGATCATCAACAGTTTGTTGACCAAATCATCGCCCTACTACCCAAAGACAATAACGCTTCTTAAAAACAACTCTACAAGGTAACAGTCGCCCATCAATTAAGCTGGGCTACTGCTTCCATTGATAATATAGGTGTACTATATAGGTGTACTTTTAAGCAATAGCCTGGGGAAAGATTAATAGCAAGCCAGCCCGTTAAAGATAAAAATAATACCTTGCCCGCTATTAAAATTATCCAAGTAAAAAACTATTGTCCAGCGGGTTGGGAGAGAGATTGTCCGTTCAATGCAGCTTGGATACTCGGTAATTCTAAGAATTTTTTGGTATCGGATAATAAACGATTACCCCAAAGATTTTCTTTAAGGAAATCTAAATTAGCATAGCGTTCATCGAGTTTGAGTGCAGCTTCTCCCATTGCTAAACCCCTTTGGCGATCGCTTTTGTCGCCTCTAGTATATAAGGCAACGGCTAATGCTAGTTGAGGCTCGGCGGCTGGTTGTTTGGCGCTGTTGGCTTTAGTAATAGCTTGTTGCCATTGATTTATAGCACCGCTGATATCGCCTTGTTCATAAAAAATTAATCCAATATTGTTAGTCGCAGGCCAAAAATCTTGCTTGTTAGCAATAGATTTTTTGTACTCGCTAATAGCTTGGGGCAATTGACCAAGCATATAGTAAGCGTTGCCTAAATCAAATAACCCTTCTGGATCATTGGGTTTTATTTTTAAGCCTGCTTGATATTGAACAATTGCTGATTGATATTTTTCCTGTTGAAAATAAGCAGAACCTAAAGCAAAATAAGTCTCGGCATTTTTAGGATTAAGACTTTGTGCCTTTTGTAAAGAAGTAATTGCTTGATCAAGCTCTCTGGATTGTAAATATAATCCCCCCAAAAGAAACCATACTTTGTCATTGTTGGGAGCAAGTTGAGTCGCCAGCCTTGCGCGGGGCATTGCCAAGTCGAACTGCTGAAATTGTGCAAGTTGTGCAGCTTCCTGGGCTAAAAGCAAACCTTGTTGTTCTAACTTTGCGGCATCAAGTTGCACGGTATGAGGTAATAATGCTTGAGCGTTAACTCTTTGAGGAGACACGCTCAAAAAGCTACAGAAAAATAGAACAGAAATTAATCCAACTCGTTTAGGCACACTACCGCCTTTTTGGCACAAATTAAGGAATCTTTCAGATAGCTTAAACCATCTGGGCTGTTGATGACAGCTAAATGTTTCAGTGATTTGTCTTTCTATAGGGGTCATTTGTTCCGCATCCCACATTTTGGTTACTTATACAATAAAACTAATCAATCATGACTAAAGTCACCCCAAAAGGTAAAGTCATATGCAAGTTGAAAAGGCTACTATTAAAAAAGTTAAACAAATACAAGAGAACTGATTTTTAACTTTTTAATTTGGTATAAAACCCCTTGCGCGAAGGTAGATTGTTGGATATTGCTATACACCCTTTAAACAAAATATCTTAACGGTAAAATCCTGTCTGCTATCGGTTCCCTATTGCACGTTCCACTCTACCTTACCCAATCTATGACACAATTTTTGTCGCTGCTGTTATGGCTACACCCATAGAAATTCCCCTAATCGGCAAAGTGAAAGGATTACCTCGCTGGCTTGTTGCTCTGTTCGCAGCGGGGATTGTAGTTGTGGGCGCAACTACTACCTATATTTTTATTGATCGAGCAAAAAACAAACAGGACATCACACAACTTACTACTCTTGTAGAAGAAAAGAAAGTTACCATTATTCTGAATGCTAGCGGTAAAATTGTGCCAGTTCAAAACGTGAACATTAGCCCAAAAAACCCCGGCACAGTAACCCAATTATATGTAGAACAAGGCGACACCGTAAAAATCGGGCAAATTATCGCCACAATGGATAGTGCAGATATTCAGGCAAGAATTCTACAAGCTCGCGCTAACTTAACACAAGCTCAAGCAAAATTAGACCAAGCTAAAGCTGGTTCTCGTCCCCAAGAAATTAGTCAAGCCAAAGCCCGTTTAGCACAAGCCCAAGCACAACTAGCCGCAGCAACTTCCGGAAATCGTCCCCAAGAAATTGCCGCTTCACAAGCACAGGTAGATGCTGCTATTGCCAGAGTTGATTTGACTAACGAAAGAGTTAGACGTTACCGCAGCTTATACAATCAAGGAGCAGTAAAAAAAGACGATTTAGACCAATTTGTTAGCGAAGATAAAACCGCTCAAGCAAACTTACTCGAAGCCCAAAAAAGATTAGCTTTACTTCAAAGCGGTAGTCGTGCTGAAGAAATCACCAGACTTCAAGCAGCTGTCGCAGAAGCACGCGCTCAATTACAATTATTAGAAAGTGGTTCCCGTCCCGAAGAAATTGCTCAAGCAGCAGCAGGTGTTAGCGCAGCACAAGCACAACTCAAAACCGAGCAAGTAAATTTAGATAATACAATTATTCGCGCTCCTTTTTCAGGTATTATCACGCAAAAGTTTGCCAATGTGGGGGCATTTGTTACACCAACTACTTCCGCTTCGACCAGCGCATCAGCCACATCAAGTTCCGTAGTTGCCTTAGCGCGGGGATTAGAAGTATTAGCAAATGTCCCGGAAGCGGACATCGGCAAAATCAAAGTAGGGCAACAAGTAGACATCGTAGCCGATGCTTATCCCGACCAAGTTTTTAAAGGAGAAGTGCGTTTGATTGCTCCGGAAGCTGTCAACGAACAAGGTGTAACATTGTTTCAAGTACGAGTTGCAATTAATACAGGAAAAGACAAACTGCTTTCCGGTTTAAACGTAAACTTGACTTTTTTAGGCGATGATGTACAAGCCTTATGGGTGCCAACAGTTACTATCGTCACAGAAAAAGGTGAAACAGGCGTTTTAGCACCCGATAAAAACAACAAAGCACAATTTCGTAAAGTTACAATCGGCTCTCAAGTAGGAAATGAAACCCAAGTATTAGAAGGATTGCAAATTGGCGATCGCATTTTTACCAGCCCTCCCAATGACTACAAAATCCAGAAAAAGCTACAAGAACAGAGTGAGTAATAAGTTAAGAGTTAGGAGTTAGGAGTTAGGAATTTCTAACCTTTAACCTTTAACTTTTGACCTTTAACCTTTAACCTTTAACCTTTAACCTTAACAGATGAACTTTGTAGAAAGTGTACAAATGGCGGGTACAACCCTGCTATCAAATAAATTGCGTAGCGCTCTTACTATGTTAGGCATTGTTATCGGTAATGCTTCGGTAATTGCGATGATTGGTATTGGTGAAGGAGGACAAAAATTTGTTAATAAACAGTTGGAATCTCTCGGACCCAATGTATTATTTGTAATTCCAGGGAATCAAGAAACTCAACGGATTACCTTTGAGATTCCTAAAACCTTGGTGTTGGAAGATGCTCAAGCTATTGCAACTCAAGTTCCAACAATTGCGGGAGTTGCACCGGAGTTAAATCGCAGGTATGTGGTGACTTATGGCAATAGAAATACTGATGTAAATATAATTGGCACGACTCCGGGTTTTCCGCTGGTACGGGATTTTCAACTTGCTAAAGGACGCTTTTTTAATGAAATAGATATCAAACGCAGCAATCAAGTAGTTGTACTGGGTGCGGATTTAGCAGAAAAACTTTTCGGCAGCGTTAATCCTTTAGGAAAACAATTGCGAATTAAAAATACCAGCTTTCAAATTATTGGAACATTAGAAGGTAAAGGTTCGGGATTGGGTGGTGCTAATTACGATGAGGCTGCATTAATACCAATCACAACTTCAGCAAACCGACTTGTAGGAAAAAATTCTCCCTACGGTATTGCCTTAGATTACCTTGTAGTCTCTGCAATTAATAACGATAGTGTAGACGCAGCCGAGTTTCAAATGAAAAATTTATTGCGTCTACGGCACAAAATAACTGGTGAAGATGATTTTACCGTGCGTTCTCAAAAAGATGCTCAAGCTACAGTCGGACAAATAACCGGCGCATTGACAATTATGCTGGCTGCAATTGCAGGTATTTCCTTGTTTGTCGGTGGCATTGGTATCATGAATATCATGCTGGTTTCTGTCACCGAACGTACTCAAGAAATCGGACTGCGAAAAGCAATTGGTGCAACCCAACAAGATATTTTATTACAGTTCATGATTGAAGCAGTAATTGTTTCGGCGGCTGGTGGTTTAATTGGTACTGCGGTTGGTGTTAGTGGCATTTTTTTAGTAGCAGCTGTTACCCCTTTAGAAGCCGGAATCTCAACTGTTGCAATCCTTTCCGCTGTTGGAGTTTCTGGCGCGATCGGTTTATTCTTCGGCGTAGTTCCCGCACGCCGTGCTGCTAAACTCGATCCAATTGTTGCTTTGAGAAGCGCTTAAATCAGGTTAAAGGTTAAAGGTTAAAGGTTAAAGGTTAAAGGTGAGTATAATTCGTAATTCGTAATTCGTAATTCGTAATTAATGCCCCATAAATTGAATTTAGGGGCTTCGTGCATGGCATAATCCACGGATAAATCCGGGGGCTTCGGACCTTAAAAATTTACCCGGTGAATAATTTTGCTTCCTCAATCCAAAATCTAAAATTTAAAATCTAAAATTGAAATGGCTAATATAATTCGCTTAGAAGATATTTTTAAAATTTATGGTAGTGGAGAAACGGAAGTCAAAGCGCTGTGGGATGTGGATCTAACTATAGAAGAAGGCGAATATTGTTCGATTATGGGACCAAGTGGTTCTGGTAAATCTACAGCAATGAATATTATCGGTTGTTTAGACCGTCCCACATCAGGAAAGTATTATTTAGATAACGTAGATGTGGCACAAATGGATGATACCCAATTGGCACATATTCGCAATAAAAAACTAGGTTTTGTCTTTCAACAATTTCACTTATTACAGCAACTCACAGCGTTAGAAAACGTTATGCTACCGATGCTTTATGCTAATGTAGGCAATACTGAAAGACGAGATAGGGCAATTGAAGCGTTAAAACGAGTTGGTTTAGAAAATCGCTTGAATAATAAACCCAATCAACTATCGGGGGGACAACAGCAACGTGTGGCGATCGCCCGTGCTATTGTTAATCGTCCGGTTGTACTCCTAGCCGACGAACCTACCGGCGCTCTTGATTCTCGCACAACTCAAGAAGTATTAGATATTTTTACTGAACTTAATAGTACGGGAATCACAGTGGTAATGGTAACTCATGAACCTGAAGTTGCACGTCAAACACGGCGGATTGTTTGGTTTCGCGATGGTGAAGTTATTCATTCAAATTTAACTGCTGATGATTTGAGTGTTGTTAGTGGTTAGTTGTTAGTTGTTGGTTGTTAAGTTAAGGTTAAAGGCATAATTGGATTTTAGATTTTAGATTTTGGATTGTAGATAATACCTCGCCATGTTAGTTTTAAAGGGTTTGTGGTAAAAAATTAGCTTCTTTGAATCAACAAAATCAATCTTGTTACTATGAGCTTCTGGGACAAAATGCTAACTGTTAACTGTTCAAGTTAGTGCTTTCAATAATGCTTGTAATTTCAGTTGGATTTCTGCAAATTCTTTTTCGGGGTCTGAACCTGGTACAATACCGGCACCCGCATATAGAAGAGATGATTTTGTGTTGCTGTCAATCAGTGCCGAACGAATTCCCACGACAAATTCACAATTACCTTGAGAATCGATCCAACCCAAGGGTGCAGCATATAAACCCCTCTCGAAGCTTTCATAACGGCGAATTTCCATACAGGCAATATCGGGTGCAACTCCGGCTACTGCTGGTGTAGGATGCAGTTTAGCGACTATTTGTAAAGGATGCACGTTGGGGGGAACTTTGGCGATAATTGGTGTCCACAAATGCTGAATATTTGACAATTGTCGCAATCTAGGCGCTAAAACCTGGGGCAATAAACCTAGACTGAATAACCTTTGAGTAATAAAATCAATTACTAGGGAATGCTCGTGTCTTTCTTTTTCGCTGTTGAGTAGGCGATCGGCATTTTTCGCGTCTTCTTGGGGTGTTTTACCTCTCGCAGCACTTCCAGCTAAAGCATCTGCGATTAACTTTTGATTGCGAATCGCAATTAATGTTTCTGGAGAAGCACCGATAAAATTTTGCCCTTTACCGTTACTTGTGGAAAAAATACAGCAGTTGGGATGTAGCTGTCGGAGATTATTTAATGATTTGAATAAGTCGAATGGAGTACTTGATCTAATATTTAAAGCATCCGCTAAAACAATTTTACTATAGTGACCTTTATGAATATTATCTAAAGCTGATAATACTGATTGTTTGAATTTAATTGGTTTAGTAATTGACTTTTTAGTAAATTCTGGTCTGGAATCATCTAAATCAAGAAAATCGGATTTTAATTTGTTGATAGCTGTAATTTTTCGCCACAAATATTCTAAAGTTTCTTCTATATTTAAATCTCCATTCACTAAAATATTTGATATTAATATACAGCGGTCATTTTTCCGAGTAATTTGCCATTTTGGTAAAAAAACCGTAGCCGCAGAAAAAGGATAATCTTGCTGAAAAAAGGTTTCAAAAAAACTAAAGCTACAAAAAAATAGGGGTTTGCTTAAAGAATGGTTTGTATTGCAAAAACTAACTATTTTACTCAAACAATCTTTGATAAAGTTTTCAGCTTGAAAAAAACGTTCTTTACCTTCAAATTGACATTTTGTTACCGCGTCAAGAGCCGCTATCGCCTCTTTTTTGCTGGGATTTTCCCAGTAGAAATTAAGCTCATTAGATTTGGATAGTTTCTGGAAGATAACCAGAGGGTCTACCGAGTCAATTTCTAAAGCAATACTAACTATTTGCGTGTAACTATTCTTAATGCAAAATGCTCGATTATTTGCAATAAATTGGTATAGTCCATTATTATATACAGAAAACTCGGCAGAACATGGTGAAACTGTCATATTTCTAAAAATAGTAAATTTTTTTGAAGTTCTCTTCCTAAAGCATCATGAATCGTGGTCGTATTTCTACAGGTAGCACATTCAGATGCAGTTTTACCAGCTAGCTGAGGAGACACATCGACGCTGATGTTAAAAACCTCCTTAACTTTGAGCGTTTGTAGATTTTACAGTAGCTCTCGCTCTAAATACAGCCCTGTTAGGTAAGGGATGTAGTAAAGAGAGGTTAGTGGTAAAGCAGAGGCTATGATGAATAGGCTTGCTACTTTGTGTTGGTAAACAATTTGGCAATTTTATTGATTGCGAGTGATGACTACAAAGCTGATTTTATATCCCAATAAAAAGTTATGGATGGCGGCGATTAAACCGCCAATGTATAGCGTTGCGATTATGCCCATTTGGGTAGGAACTACTGTTGCTTTTGCTGAAACAAAGGTTCTTCATGCAGCGGTTTTTTGCACGTTTTTAGCTGCGGCAATTTTGATTCTTGTCTGGGAAAATTTGAGTAATGATGTTTTTGATTCCGATACGGGAATTGACATTAATAAACCTCATTCTCTAGTGAGTTTAACAGGCAATAAACAATTGATATTTTGGCTGGGAAATTGCTTTCTAAGTCTAGGATTGTTAGGAATATTAGCAATTAGTTGGTGGCAAAAAGACCTGACTGTAATTGGTATTATTTTACTGTGTTGCTTTTTAGGATATCTTTACCAAGGACCTCCTTTTCGTTTGGGATACCAAGGTTTAGGCGAAATACTCTGCTTTTTTGCTTTTGGTCCTTTGGGAGTATCAGCAGCATATTACAGCCAAACTCAAAGTTGGTCTTTGATGAGTTTAGCTGCTTCGTTAATCGTTGGTATTTCCACAACTTTAGTATTGTTTTGTTCTCACTTTCATCAAGTTAAAGAAGACTTAGCAGCAGGTAAACTTTCACCTATTGTTCGTTTAGGAACTCAAACAGGTTCTCAAGTTTTAAATTGCTTAACCAGCAGTATTTATGTGTCGATATTGATATTTGTATTTTGCGGAATTTTTCCCTTATGGACGCTTTTAAGTTTATTAAGTTTACCTTTCGCTTTACAGTTATGCAATCATGTCGGACAATATCACAATCAACCCCTCAAAGTTAGTAATTCCAAATTCATCGCGATCGCAGTACAATTTTGGTGTTGTTTGTTATTAGGATTGGGTTTTGTTTTGTGAAATTGGTAATTGGTAATTGGTAATGGGTAATTGGTAATTGGTAATGGGTAATTGTCAACTAACTCCAAAATTGTTAGGTGTTTTATAAGTTTGAATTTCATGTTTATCGTCGAAAATTTATTATTCCCTTAAACACGGCTCACGGTATTTGGAAAAATCGGGATGGAATTATTCTTTGTCTGAGTGATGAAATGGGAAAAGTGGGTTGGGGAGAAATTGCTCCTATTAGCTGGTTTGGCTCGGAAACTTTGGAAGAAGCGGTTTCTTTCTGCAAACAATTACCTCAAAAGATTACTCAACAAGATATTTTTTCCATTCCCGAAAAATTACCCGCTTGTCAATTTGGGTTTGAATCAGCACAAGAAATGGTAATACAAAATAATTCTGCTTCTGTGTTTTCTCAAAATTTGACCTATAGCGGATTATTACCTGCTGGAAAAGCTGCTTTAAATCAATGGCAAGAACTATGGGAAAATGGTACAAATACTTTTAAATGGAAAATCGGTGTTTATTCCATCACTGAAGAATTATCTATTTTTGAGTTACTTATTCGAGAATTACCAGCTTTTACAAAACTGCGATTGGATGCGAATGGAGGATTGAGCTATGACGATGCTGAAATTTGGCTGCAAAAATGCGATGATATTGATTTAGAAGTCGAATTCATTGAACAGCCGCTTTCCGTAAATCTGTTTTCACAAATGTTGGAATTGAGTCGTCGTTATAGCACAAAAATAGCTTTAGATGAATCTGTAGCGACAATTAAACAACTTGAAAACTGTTATCAAAAAGGTTGGCGAGAAATTTTTGTCATCAAAGCCGGTATAATTGGTTCTCCATCACGTTTACGCCAATTTTGTTCAACTCATCAAATTGATACTGTATTTTCATCAGTTTTTGAAACATCTATTGCAAGAAAAGCCGCATTATCATTAGCTGTAGAATTATCGCATCAAAAAAGGGCAGTAGGCTTTGGTGTTAATCATTATTTTGCTGAAGATGAGGAAGTGTGTTTGGAACAGTTATGGAAGAAAACTTGAGATATTTTGTAAATAATGACTGTTTAATTTGCGAAGATAATCATTTATTTTGCCAATTAATCAACACATTTTATTTAGATATAATCCAGTTTAAACAAGCATATTCTTTTTTACCAAAAATCATTTTAAATGAACGTGAGCCAGTACGTTTTTTAGCTGGTTTCTTAGCTGCTTGTAAAGCAAATTGTCAGGTATTTTTGTGCAATCCTGATTGGGGAAAACAAGAATGGCAGCAAGTATTCAATTTAATTAAACCTGATATTATTTGGGGAGTAGTGGGAGCATCTTGCTCCCTAGAAAAACCTTGCTCCCTAGAAAAATCTTACTCCCTAGAAAAATCTTACTCCCTAGAAAAATCTTACTCCCTAGAAAAATCCTACTCCCTAGAAAAATCTTACTTTCTAAATAATTCTACTGATAAAAAAGCGGGCAAGATGCCCGCACTACTTGATAATCCTAATCCCCAATTCCCCATTACCGATTCCCCATTTTCACATATAATGATACCTACGGGTGGTTCTGGAGGTAAAATCAAATTTGCCGTACATACCTGGGATACTTTGACAGCTTCGGTAAAAGGATTTCAAAAGTATTTTCAAGTAGAAAAAATAAATTCTTTCTGTGTATTGCCACTATATCATGTTAGTGGTTTAATGCAATTTATGCGCTGTTTTATCACTGGTGGAAAGTTAGTTATTTTAGCTTTTAAAACCCTTGAGAATAGTAAAAAATTGGATAGTAATAATCTAATTAACAACTTGAATTTTTTTATATCTTTAGTTCCTACTCAGTTGGAACGTTTACTAAAAAAATCAGATTTAACTCAGTGGTTGATTAAATTTAAAACTGTACTTTTAGGAGGTGCGCCAGCTTGGGATGAATTATTAGAAAAAGCTCGATTTCATCATATCAGATTAGCCCCTACCTACGGGATGACAGAAACAGCTTCCCAAATTGCTACTTTAAAACCAGATGATTTTCTCAAAGGTAAAGTTGGCTGTGGACAAATTCTTCCCCACGCGAAAGTACAAATTGTTGGAGAGAAAGGAGAGTTTTTAAAAACTAATCAAGTCGGTAAAATTAATATTCAAGCCGAGTCTTTAGCTCTTGGTTACTATCCTCTGAATGGTGAAATACAAAGTTATTTGCAAATAGATGATTTAGGTTTTTTAGACGAAAAAGAGTATTTAAATATTGTCGGAAGAAATAGCGACAAAATAATTACTGGTGGAGAAAAAGTTTATCCCGCAGAAGTTGAAGTCGCAATTAGAGCTACTGGAATGGTGGCTGATGTGTGTGTCATTGGTTTGTTTGATACACATTGGGGACAAGTCGTAACGGCTATTTATGTACCAAATAATTCCACAATTTTAAATGATAATATTAAAGCTTTAATCCAGGAAAAACTTAGTAATTATAAAATTCCTAAATTTTGGATTTCTGTTGATTCATTACCTCGTAATTCTCAAGGTAAAATCAATCGTCAAAAGCTTTATGAAATTGCTGTTTTTACGGAATTATCAATGCAAACTAAAATATAAGGAGACAAAGACGTAGCAGTGCTACGTCTCTACATTATTAACGTAACTTTTCCAAACATTTGACGATTTCTGCTGATAATCCTTTCTTTTGTCTGTTTGTTGCATCAATACAAACATGACGAGTGATTGCTTTTCCAACTAATTTATCATTTATATAAATTTGATAATCAATTTCAAACTGCTCAACACGAATTTTTGAAGGGGTTAAACTAACAAATAATTTATCACCGCAATACATCGGACTCATGAAATCGACATTAGCATGAACGATGGGAAAAGCAGTAGATGGATTTGTAAAAAATTGCTTAATATCAATTCCTAATGATTCTAACGCTGCTTCGTAAGCTTCGTGACATATACTCAAAACATTCGCAAAGTAGACAACCCCAGCAGCATCGGTATCTTGAAAGCGAATTGTGCGATTATAAGTAAAAGACATTGAAAAAGGTTAAAGGTTAAAGGTTAAAGGTTAAAGGTTAAAGGTTAAAGGTTAGGAGTTACAAAAATAAAATTATTTCCTATTTCCAATTACCCATTACCCATTACCCATTACCAATTATAAATATCATCAGAATTTGGATTAAGATAAGGACGTTCTAAATCAACTAATTTACAAGCAAAATGCTGATGAATGATGTCTACTTTTTCTGAGGGTGAATCAATACCTTTTTCCCATGCTGTAAATAAAGCGTTAGCGAGAATTTGACAACGATTTACACCGAAACTTTGTTTGTTAAGGGGTTTTTCTACTGGTTGTTCAGCTAAACTTAATCCTGGTGCTAAAAATTTAGTAAATAACGGTATTTCTGATTGAAAATAAGATTGATGTTCTGTGTAAATATTTTTAAGTAATTTTTGTATAATCGGATATTCTTGACGCTGAAAATTAAGTATCCCCGAATCATAACGATCGCAACCTAAAGGATGATGGGGAACTTGGAAACTGAAGGGTATTTCCGCAGCGTTAAATTGCCGTGTTATGCTATCCATTAAAGCAATGGCACCTCCGGAATTTAAGTTGAAAAATAGACTAGTATTTCCTGAATCGTTCAAGTTATTTGATAAGTCATTTTGGTATTTTTGACCTAAGTTACTAACTGCTAAATAGAAGCCGTTATTTAAACGGTTTTTTGGTAATCGGATAGCAATTAAATCATTAACTTTAATCGTGGAAATGTTTGATTCTAAATGATTTTCCTCTACGTGTAATGTCAAACCACCTTTAGTTACAGCCAAACTTCCATCAGGTTCAATTCGTAATATCTGCCAATCGCGATCGCAATAACCCGTACCATGATTATGTTCATGTAACTGATTGTAAAATTGCCAATCGATTTCAAATACACAATTGTTTTCTAAATCTTGATGTAATAATAGGTTGGGATTACCAATATTTGCTGCTAATACACTTTGTAAAGAATTATTGTAATAAATACCGTACAGAAAGTTTCGCAGTAATAAAGTCAGGTATTTGTCTTGTAATACTTTGGAACTTTTTTCCAGTGTTTCTACCATCAAAGCAGGTAAAATAAAAGGTTGATATTCCGGATGAATAATACAAAAATTAGGTTCTAATTTTATTTTAGTAACAATATCGAAGAAAGTATTTGATAGCGAATTTGTATTAGAAGTTATCATGATGATTTTATATGTATTTATCTATGAATAGTAAATGATGAAAAATAAATGCAACCCTTCACAGAAAAGAAAAGTTAACAGCAACCATTTTTGATAGATTACTGTTAACTATGAAATTTCAACGAACCAACCTCGGATTAAATTATAAATTTTAGAATGATAATCCAAAATCTAAAATCTAAAATCCAAAATTGATTTGACTAACATCCACGCAAGCGGGTTTTTTCGTAATAAAGAGGAATTAAATTGTTTTCCCTTTCAGCCGCATTAATTTTGGCAGATTGTAGAAAAGGTTTGAGAATTTGGAATTCTGATTTACCAAAAATGTCCATTACATATTCGGGGGTTCTGATTAAGATATTTTTGGCGAATTCCAGAGTAACTAAACTAGTATGATGTAAGTTTTGCTGGCTCTTAATCTGACTCTGAATTTGATTTATCAGCGCTAAACCAGCAAACTTGACAATCGACTGGATGAAATCTTTACGATACTCTAAAATCATTGGGAAAGCTTTCAGATAAGCTTCAGTTAAAGCCAACATCGAAGGTTGAAGAATCTCCAGCGGAATAGCCGCTAATTCCAAAGATTCCTCTAATTCCAAAGTTGAATCTACGACTAAACTCGATAACCAAATTTTCAAGTAACCCGCTAGCAGAATTCCCAAATCGTAAGCAGGATCTCCCCAAGCACAGGCTTCCCAATCAATCAACTTAACTTCTGCATTATCCAACTGCTGCCAACGAGAATGTACTAAAATGTTTTCTAGTTTTAAATCGTTATGAGTTAAACAACAAGGATTAAATGAAGACGCTAAATCGGCGATCGCGGATTCTAAAATGTCATCACGCTGATAACTAGAGTAAAACACCAGCCCCGTACTGCTGACTTTGCCAAAAATCTCAGGTTCAAGAAAATCTATGCCCTGTGCCGGATTAAAATACTGATAGCGAATCTGCCCAGCTGGAGCAGTAGCCATAAAATCACGGTACTTTTGACGTTTAAAAGTGGCACGATGCAGTGCTGCTAAGGTATCGCCAATCGAACTTGCTAACTCTGGAGGAAAGTATAAGTTCTGCCTGTAATAGCTTTCCAGCCCTCGGTATTCCCAAAGGTAGTTACGCACGAGAATCGAGTTTTCCTCGTCGTAATGTACTAATTGTGGAGATAACGCACTTGTATTGCCGAGAACTGGAAAAGATTCAAGCAATTGGTGAAACAGCCATTCATTAAAGAATTCATGGGGGATACCATTGACATCTTGGGCTAGTTCTTGTTTAACCAAAAGCTTGCGATTTGAACCCAAAGTAACCAGTATATTTAAATTCTTACGGCTACTACTGTGTGGCAAATCTGCATCGGCGGTTGCGCCATCTTCTGAGCTACTCAGATCCGCTTCTTGCAGATACTGGATAACGTTTTGAGAAGATAGTGAAAATTTCATTTATGTCTTACTTCCTTAGATTCCTTTAAAATCAGCTTTTTTTTGGTTTTGGCTGGAATAATGACAGCATTCCCCAACTAAGCCCGTTTTTCAGAGAATCTCAACAAAATTAGGATGAGTACTCTCTATTCATATCGGATTTTACTGAGAAAAACCTGCCAAAATGCCAATTAGTTCTTTACTATTGCTTCAAGTTTCACTTTCATTGCACGGTGAAATCTTTAATATTAATTCAAATTTTTACTTCCGCGAATATAGATATTTGTGCTTTAACCTTTTAATGGCTGTTCTTTTCCCAAGATTCCTTTTTTGAACAGTCAGCAGATTCACAAACATTAATATAATTATCTCTTACAACAGCTAACACTCACACAGTACAAGAACTTTTATCTGCTTTCCGGAAGAATACAATTATTTTTCTTTACTCGTAGTGTAATAATTACCTTGTCAAACTATCAACAATCCTAATCAACCCAAATTCTACGTAAAACCCTTAGTTCTCTCAGAGAACATTTAACGAAATATTTAAATATTTTTCTCTTACGCAACATTTCTACACAATATCTCCGCAGCGAATTGCTTAAAATTTAAAAGTTTAATGAATATAGAAATAATTCTTAATAAACAAAGTTGAAAATCGTGGAAACTTGTTTTTTGAAAGACTCCTGGATATTGGCTATTTTTCTACAAATTAAATATTTATAATAATTGGCAATAATAGGTTAAAGGTCAAAGGTTAAAGTTCAGAGGTTTAAGCTCAAAGGCATTCATGCATTCATGCAACTGTCAACTGTCAACTGTCCACTGTCAACTGTCAACTAACTTATGAATAATCAAACAATTATTGCCCAGGTTCAATTTCTCCAGCGTCAAGCAGCTTCTCTGTTACTTTACCAATCTGTATTTGAAGGGGAAGTAGGTAAAGCATTTCTTAATTTATTGCAAACAATACGTTATCCCAATGCTGAAGCGCGGGATTGTCTTCAAGCTTACGGCTATTTCTTCAAAACTTTGGCACTTCATAATCAAAATTGGGAAGAATATTTGATTTGTCAAATTTTAGTAGACGAGAATCCTTTCAGCACTCAAGCCCAATTAGAATTAGAAAGTTTACCTCCGGCTTTAATTGCAGCAGCAAAACACGATTTACAAGCTTTGCAAAGCTTCCATGAATGCAGTGTTGCTTGTCTAAGTGAATGGGTGCAGTCTATAGCCCGTCTACCGATATTGCCAATTGTATGGTATGTAGAACAGCAGAAAACAGAAGCGAACGAACAATTACCACTGATAGAGAAATTGAGAATTTTGCCAGATTGGTGTGACGCTGTGCAAGACTTAACAGCATTTTATCGAAATTACGGCACGGGTATTTTTGCTGAATATAAAGCTTTCCGCTGGCAACAGGGTGAGTTTATTGGTATCCGCCACCCCGATCCAGTAAAATTACATGAATTGGTGAGTTATGAATCTCAAAAACAAACTTTAGTCAAAAATACGGAATTTTTATTATCAGGACAGCTGGCGCTGCACGTTTTACTTTACGGTAGTCGTGGTAGTGGGAAATCTTCCTTAGTAAAAGCTTTATTAAATGAATACGCTCACCTAAATTTACGCTTGATAGAAGTTGCCAAATCTGAATTAAAGGATTTACCACAAATTGTCGAGCTTTTATGGAATAAACCACAAAAATTTATCGTCTTTGTTGATGACTTATCCTTTGAGGATTCCGACGACACTTTTAAAGCATTCAAAGTCGTCTTAGAAGGAAGTTTAACAGCGCGATCGCAAAATGTGGTAGTTTACGCAACTTCAAATCGTCGTCACTTAATTCGGGAGTTTTTTGCGGACAGACCCCGACCCAAAGATTCTGATGAAGTCAATGCTTGGGATACCGTACAGGAAAAGCTTTCATTTAGCGATCGCTTTGGTTTGACATTAACTTTTGAACCTGCTTCTCAAAATGCTTATTTACAAATTGTGCAACATCTGGTAAAAATATCTAACATCGAAATTAGTACAGAAGAACTAAATTATCAAGCTTTACAATGGGCAACTCGTCATAATGGACGTTCCGGAAGAACTGCAAGACAATTTGTAGATTTTTTAAAAGCTGAAAAAACAATTTAAGTAGCTGTGCCAACATTTAATTTAACATTTCGGGGTAGGGAGTAGAAAGTAGGGAGTAGGGAATATATAACTGAGTAGTAAATAATCAAGGCTTAACTACTTATGAGAACTAAAAATAACAGGTAACTTTCATACTCTCTACTCCCGAAGCAACTACTCCCCATTTTTGTAATAATCTTTTTAGGTAGATATATTGACTTATTAGTTAAATTTTTATACTCATATTGAAGTTGTATTAGTAAAACAATTGCATCAGGGTTCTTAAAGTCCGGATGTGAATAGTGATACAGCGGCAACATATTTTGATAAATGAATTATGCTAAAAACAAGCAATATGCACGACTCTATGGTCAGCAATCGATTTATTATAGGTATAGTTGCCTTTGGGGTGAGTTTCGGGCTAACTTTAGTGTTCACCTGGAATTTTTATAGTGCGATTTTCACGGGCATCATAACTATACTTGCTACATATACAGCGACATTTATCGTAGATAAACGACGTAGAAATTATGAATCATTAGTTTTAGATTCTTTTGTAAAACGAATTAAAGAACTGGAAAAAATCCAACATGGTATGACAGTAGAAGTTGCTCAGTTAGAAAGTCATCGTCGCAATTTAGTTACTGAGTCAAATCAACTACAAAACCAAATTGGCGATCGCCGTAATCAAAGAGATTCGGTAAATCGAGAATTAAGCACTTTTGCGCTTCAGAAAAAACAATTAGAGTCGGAAGTCATCTATCTACAGAATGAAATCAAAAATATCGAGAAATTGAAAGAAGAAGCAAATAACGCTTTTGCGAATATTTCAGCAGAAAAACGACGTTTGGAGTTAAATTGTAATGTCTCGAAAGCTGAAATAACCCAATTACACGCTACAATTGGCGAACTTCTTCAAGAAAAAGAAGAATTAGAAAATAATTTAACTTTGCTCTCAAGACTCAAACCGCAGTTAGAAGAGAAATTATATGAGTTGCGAGTGCAGCTTCAAGAATTAGAAAGTGAAGAGAAAAAGCAAAAAGAAGTATTATTTAGTAATAACGAGCAACAAGAAAGATTAGAAAATAAATTAAAGTTATTGAAAAGCCAAAAAGTAGAAGAAAAAAATATTTTAGAACAATTACAAGGACAAATTTCGTTACTCCAAGAAGAAAGGGACTTGTTACAAAATCAAGTTTGGGAATTATTGCAACAATTAGAAAACTTGAATCAGCAGCCATCATTTATTGAAGTAGGACAGTCAGAAACAGAAGAGTTTCCTTTTGCTGATTTAGTTGAAAGTATATCGATTGAGCCAGAAGAAGGAGCAGAGAATACATCATCCGAATTAGCCAAAGAATGGACGGATTTTCTACACAATTTACCCCTACATGAAATTCAGGTATTAAAAGCAGTATTAGAACAAGATAATCCTAATAGTGTGATTAAAAAGATAGCCGAAGAAAATATTACCATGCCAAACTTATTAATTGATGCCATCAACGGACGTGCTAAAGATGCCATTGGTGAATTAATAATTGCAACTGCTGATGATATTCCCCAAATTTATCAGGAACATCAGCAAAATGTTCAGAAATTAATTGCGATGTCCGAAAAAATTAAAAAAAAACACGCTTCATCTAATTAAGATTGCTGAAATTATTTTAATTACTATAAATCATTTTATAATTCATCTTGTTTTATATTAATCTTGAAACAGATAAATAATGTAGAGAGGGGGCGTATTGCTACCTCTCCAATATTTTGAGTTTACTACTAGCGATATGCTATATAGTAGCTAGCAGCATAAAATTATGGGAATAATTCAAAACTCCCAAAATCCAAAATCAATAATCCCAAATCCAAAATCGAATGACAAAGCCAAAAATATCTAAAAAAGTATCTACAGCTTTGATAAACTCTTTAGGTGCGGGGGTAGTACCCAGAGTTGGATTAGAACATATAGCAGTAGGTAGGGAAAAAGAATTAAATAGCCTGTTACAAAACATCGAAGATGTTGCACAAGGAGTTGCAGCATTTAGATTTGTAATTGGTAATTATGGTTCCGGTAAAAGCTTTATACTGCAACTTATTCGTAATCGAGCCATGGAATTGGGTTTTGTTGTTACTGATGCCGATTTATCTGATAAAAGACGATTAGCAGGAACTAATAATGAAGGTTTGGCTACTTATCGAGAATTAATGAGTCGTCTAGCAACAAAAACTCGTCCCGATGGTGGTGCTTTGGTTTCTATTTTGGAAGGATGGATTAATAAAATCCAGCAGGAAGTAGTTAAAGAAACTGAGATGCGTCCAAATGACCAAGGTTTTGACGACAAAGTAGAAACCAAAATTAGAGAAGTAGTTCAGTATATCGAAGATTTAGTCCACGGGTTTGATTTTGGTAGCGTAATTGTTGCTTATTGGAGAGGATATTGTTTGGATGATGATGATTTGAAAAATGCAGCATTGCGGTGGTTAAGAGGAGAATTTAATACCAAAACAGAAGCCAGAATAGCTTTAGGAGTACGAGTAATTATTGATGATGAAAGTTGGTATGACTACCTGAAGTTATGGGCTAAATTTGTTGCTGAAATTGGCTATAAAGGACTTTTAGTTTTATTAGATGAAGCGGTGCATTTATATCAAATTTCACCTACAGTCAGTCGGGAGAAAAACTATAACAGACTGTTAGGAATTTTCAACGATACAATGCAGTGTAAAGCCGAACATTTAGGCGTACTTATTGGCGGAACGGTAAAGTTTTTAGAAGACCCCAATCGTGGTTTATTTTCTGATTCAGCTTGGCGAAGACGTACTAAAGAAAGTCGTTTTGTCGCCAAAGCAGGAGTACAAGAATTTAACGGTCCTGTAATGAGATTGAATCCTTTAAGTCAATCAGAAGTCTTAAGCTTATTAGAGAATTTAGCTGATATTCACGCTCTTAACTACAATTATAAAAAAGCTTTGACTAACAACGATTTAAAAGAATTTGTCCAAGAAATTATTAACCGTTTAGGGGCTGAAGCTTTACTTACTCCTGGCGAAATTGTTCGCGACTTTATCAGTATATTGAATATTTTGCATCAAAATCCCCAGATTACTTTAGGCAAGATAATTCATGATTCAGAATTTCAACCTACTAAATTAGGCGCAAATACAGAAGTTGATGAAGATAATGTTGCTGAATTTACTTTGTAAATAGTGCATCAGGCATTGAAAAGTATTTTTTCACACAAAAATATCAAATAAATTGGTTTGCTGTAAACTTTATTTATATCTATAGCAAAATAGCATTTTATTGTATAACTTAATAGATTGAAATCAAATAATTCAAATATTTTTTATTAAATAAGAGAGTGAAATTAAACCAATGCGCCTGTAAGCTTTAATTAATTTGGGAAAAAGGTTAAATACTTCATACTCATACCTTGGATTTCTCACAAGTAAGTGGTAAGCGTTAAGTGGGGGATTGATTTTCCCACTACTCACTAATCACTACTACTTCCAACTTCCTTCTTGTTTGTGAGAAATGGGGGATACCCATTCCCAAAGCCCCATTCCCATATATTTTATAACTCGTAATCTCTATGCAACTTGTTCACGGCTTACATTTTAGGAACCTGCGCGGGGATTTATTTGGTGGTTTGACTGCTGCAATTGTTGCTTTACCATTAGCTTTAGCGTTTGGGGTTTCAGTATCACCGGATGATGGAGCGATTATGGGGCTGTACGGTGCTGTTTTTATTGGTTTTTTTGCAGCATTGTTCGGTGGAACTCCAGCGCAAATTTCCGGTCCCACAGGCCCGATGACGGTAGTAATGGCGACAGTGTTTAGTACCCTCGTTAATAAAAATCCAGAGACGGGTTTAGGGATGGCTTTTACCGTGGTGATGTTGGGGGGAATATTTCAAATTCTTTTTGGAGTGTTGCGTCTAGGGAAATATATCACCTTAATGCCTTATACGGTTATTTCCGGCTTTATGTCGGGAATTGGATTTATTATCTTATTTCTCCAAATCGGGCCATTTTTCGGACATCCAGGTTCTGCAAATGTAATTCAATCGCTGCAAAATCTTTCTAAGTATGTAAATAATCCCAACCCGGTAGCAACAGGTTTGGGTGCTTTAACGCTAATTATAGTATTTGGTTCTCCTACAAAAGTAAATCGGATTATTCCCGCACCTTTATTAGCCTTGGTTGTTTGTACACTGATTTCCGTTTTTGTATTTCCCGATAGCGGTATCCCAATCATCGGCAAGATTCCCACAGGTTTACCCAAGTTGCAATTACCGTTATTTGAGTTAGACCAAATCCGGGACATGGTAGGTTATGGTTTAATGCTGGGAATTTTAGGCTCTATCGACTCGCTGTTAACCTCCTTAGTTGCGGACAATATTACCCGTACAACTCATGATTCCGATAAAGAATTAATCGGGCAGGGAATTGGCAACTTATTCGTCGGTTTATTCGGAGGATTACCGGGTGCAGGTGCAACAATGCGAACCGTTGTTAACGTTCGCGCTGGAGGAAAAACTCCGATTTCGGGGATGGTTCACGCTTTAGTGCTGTTAGTAATTGTTCTAGGTGCAGGGAAATTAACCGAAAATATTCCAAATGCAGTCTTAGCGGGTATTTTAATCAAAGTTGGTATCGATATTATCGATTGGAGTTTTCTTAAACGCGCCCATATGATATCAATGCGGGCAACTGGGTTAATGTATGGGGTATTATTTCTCACAGTTTTTGTTGATTTAATTACTGCTGTCGCGGTGGGAGTATTTTGTGCTAATTTATTAACTCTCAAGCGTTTATCCGATTTACAAGCCAAAGAAGTTCAAGCAGTAACAATTCCTAACGAGAATAATCACAAATTGCGTTTGAGTAGTCGAGAAGAAGAGATTTTAAAGCAAGCCAAAGGTCGGATTTTATTATTTCATCTTAGTGGTCCGATGAGTTTTGGTGCAGCAAAAGCCATCTCGCAGCAAATGTCAATTATAGAAAATTATGATATTTTAATTTTGGAATTAAGCGAAGTACCTTATGTTGGTGTAACTGCTAGTTTAGCTATAGAAAACATGGTTAAAGAAGCCTACGAAAATCGACGAACAGTATATCTTGTCGGAGCTAGCGGTATAGTAGAAGATAGATTATTACGCTTGAAAATCTTGCGACGAGTACTAGAACAAAATCCAATAGATACACGTTTAGAAGCTTTAGAAAAAGGGATAGTTCTTATTAGTCAGCGTCAGGGACATTAGAGTAATGGTTAGTTATTTAAATTTAGTTTAATAAAGTTTAATTCCGTATATAATCTTTATTAATAGCAGCATTTTCTATCTGATTACGAAATATATCAAGCATTGCAATAACTTCTTTGTGTAACTCTATCTCCTGGAGGAGCATGATTGAAACGTTCCCCGCCTCAACGTGAGAAATGAACTTAATTTTGTCCAACTACTTAACTTCTTTCAAATTTGACGAAGGTATTGTTTGAGAAACCCCGTTTCTCAATTCTCATAGATAATTTATTACTGCTATAACAGTTATATGTACTCGAAGTACTCGAAAAATAGTTGATTCGAGTTTATACCGCTTTGTTGTTTTACAATGCTGTGTAAGTAATTGGACTAAGCAACGGTAGAAGTTTTTTATAAGAATATATGAAAAGCGAAATGTTAGGTTCCCGTTATTCTATCCAAGAGCAACTGGGGAAAAAACCTGGAAGATACACGTATTTAGCGCTAGATAATCAAACTCAAAATTTAGTTGTCGTCAAGTTACTCAAGCTTGATAATGATTTTGAGTGGGATAGTTTGAAGCTGTTTGAGAGAGAAGCGCAAATCTTACAAAATCTTTCTCATCGAGCGATTCCCCAATATCTCGACTTTTTTGAGGTTGATTCACCCGATAGTAAAGGTTTTGCTTTAGTTCAAAGTTACATTGATGCGAAATCTCTTGAAGAACAAGTTAAAACTGGACGTACTTTTAAGGAAGCAGAGTTAAAAGAAATTGCCGAAAAGCTGTTACATATTTTAATTTATTTACACGATCGCAATCCTGCGATTATTCACCGTGATATCAAACCCAGCAATATTTTACTGACAAACCGTTCCGGAAATAGCGTCGGTGAGGTTTATTTGGTTGATTTTGGTTCGGTACAAAATATTACCGCTGTTGAAGGTGGTACTTTAACCGTTGTGGGAACTTATGGTTATATGTCACCAGAACATTTTGGTGGCCGTGCTGTCCCTACTTCTGATTTATACAGTTTGGGAGCAACTTTAATTTATCTAGCAACTGGAATCCATCCAGCAGATTTACCTCAAAAAGATTTACAAATTCAGTTTGAAAATAAAACACAATTAAGTCAGCATTTTACTAATTGGTTGAGAAAGGTATTAGAACCAAGTCAAGAAAAACGATTCAATTCGGCTCAAGTAGCTTTAGAAGCTTTACAAAAATCCGAGGAATTTAATCAAAGTCTTTCCAGTCGTTTTTCAATTAAACCAGTTGATACCAATATTTTACTTAAGAAAAATGATGAGAAAATTGAAATTATCCAACCAGGAACGGGATTCAACTTATTTAATTTCTTTGGTGGATTAATTTATAATGTGTTGCCCATAATCTTTATACCATTCCTTTGGTGGTTGATATTTATACCAGGGCTAGGTTGGATAGTACTATTTTTTGCAGCTAGGTCATTCTTTTCCAGATGGAAAAGTTGGCTTTTTACTCTTTTTGGCACAACAAGGTTACGTATAAATAGAAAAACTATTTCTTTAAGCTATGAAATTTTCGGTTTGAAATTTAAAAAACCTAGCCCATCTGCTCGCGAACACATAATCAAATTAGAATATATTAATTCTTATATTAAAGATACAAAAAATTCCGGAAATCTTACACGCAAAAACGAAGTTCCACCAGCAATCATAATTTGGGCTGGGAATAAAAAATATCAACTGACTGGAATTACTGAAACAGAGCTTGATTGGCTAATAAATGAGCTCAGTGATTGGTTAGAATTACCCGTTCAAAATCGAATTCTACCCGTAATTGGGCAGAATGATTCTTAACTAACCTTGGCAACCACATCGGGATTATTTGCCAAACGTCCATCTTCCATGTATATAATTCTGTCAGCAATATCAAGAATGCGGTTATCATGAGTAACTAGCAAAATTGTACAACCTTTCTCTTTGGCAAGACTCTGCATTAATTCCACCACATCACGACCGGATTTTTTATCTAATGCTGCTGTCGGCTCGTCAGCAAGGACTATTTTCGGTTCGGCGACTAAAGCACGTGCGATCGCAACTCTTTGTTTTTGTCCTCCTGATAGGTCATCGGGGTAATAATTTACACGGTCTCCTAATCCTACTGCTTCGAGCATTTCAATGGAACGTTTTTTCATTTGTGCTGGAGAAATACCTTTGTGTACTTCCAAACCCATTCTCACGTTTTGCAAAGCTGTTAAACTACCGTGTAAGTTGTGCGCTTGGAAGATATAACCATTACTGCGTCTTGCTTGTGTTAATTTAAACGCACTAGCACCGCATAACTCTTGTCCCAATACGTGTAAACTACCAGATTGAGCAGAGCGCAAACCTCCCGCTAAGGTTAACAGTGTAGTTTTACCAGAACCCGAAGGTCCCGTCATAATGATAATTTCACCAGCATTGATTTCTAAATTGATATCAAATAATACTTGTTTGCGGAGTTTTCCTTTACCAAAAAAATGGTCAAGATTTTCAATAGAAATTACAGAAGACATGAGAATAGGTTAAAGGTTAAAGGTTAAAGGTTAAAGGTTATAGGTTAAAGGTTAAAGGTTGACAGTTGATAGTTGATGGTGGTTAGTTAATGGTTGACAGTTCTTATT
>NZ_JADEWL010000236.1 GCF_015207665.1 Plectonema cf. radiosum LEGE 06105 | reverse complement strand
TATCGTAATAAAAAATAGAGCCGTGGGGCATCCGGTTCTTAAAGCTCATCGAGTATCCGAAGCAATAGCTGGATTTGGTGAGAAGCCTACACGCTCTCTGTAATCAGTCAGTGTAGGAGTATGTCACGAGCGTTGGTCTGACCACTAGCGACTAGCAACGCTCAAGAAAGGCTGCGAAACGGACTTCTGTATCCCAATGTTCGATAAAGGAGTTAAGCACCTAGGTTAGCGTTCAAACTTTTTCGATCCCAGAGAGCCATGAGTCCATCTCACGAGGTTGTTGCCAATTAAATATGAGTGCTATAAAATCATCAAGTTGCTGATCGTTTAATTGTTCGAGTTGACGAACTATTTGTGGTGTGAGAACCTCAGCCCCAAACTTAGCTCGAATTATAGCACTTGCCGATTTTTGCTTACCTAAAAATTCTTCTTCTAACTTAGCCTTGTTAATTTGGGCTTCATACCAAGCATCGATTTGTTCCATCGTTTTCATAAAATCTTTGTCCTCCGGAGTTAAACTATCAGTAGGTATATCTCGTAAGTAAACACAGTATTTTATACATGCACTTATTGTATCATTTTTTCCCTGCGCTCCGGCGATAGCTGCTTGATTGACTCAAAAGCGCTAGTTGCAGAATGTTTATCTCCCAACATTTTTAGCCACATCGTTTCTGGACTATCAACCAATTCTGTGATAATGACAATCCCCAACCGAAAAATTGGAGGGATTCGATATACACCTACACCGAATTCAGTTGCTTTTTGAGCGCCACACAAATTCAATAGTTTTTCACTGCAATTCACCGTGAGAATCCACGTAAATGGATTTTGATTCTCAATTTGTTGTTTTACTTCTTTCTTACTTGGTTGAGAACCTGTTAATTCCGGTTTGGCTTTGGCGTTTCTTCCACCAATTAATAGACATCTCCGGACATTAACTATGCGTTACCCAGAACCCTTGTAGAGACGTAGCAGTGCTACGTCTCTACATCTTTTCCGGAGATATCTAATAAATTCTTAAGCCTCTCCCCGCTTGCAGTATGATTTTGGGTTCCTATTATGTGGCAGATAGGGGAAAGAATGGCTCCATACTAGTGTAAATACTGATGTGGAAATCCAAGCTCAGTACATATACTGTATCGTGAGTTTTATTTTTGAATTAATTGTATTGGAACACTAGAAAAATTCTTGCCCTTGTAAATTGCGGTTATCCCCAACAGTCGGAAGTAAATCGGAGAAAATACACTTCTTAATTAAATGAATCAAGTTACTTCTATTCTTAACCAAAAACTATCCATCCCGGAAAACGTCCTCGCTCAAGAACTTAACGGTGAGATAGTTATCTTAAATATGGATTCGGAAACTTACTACAGCTTAAATCCCGTGGGAAGTCGGATTTGGCAGTTGTTGACAAACTCTGAAAATGTGGAAACAGCAATGCAGCAATTATTGCAAATTTATCTGGTTGATGAAACTGCGTTGCTGCGGGATGTAACTGAGTTTGTGAAAGAGTTATCAAAGGAAGAATTGTTAATTAGTTACGACAGCAAAGAATTAGAGGATGAAAGTTTGCTAAAGCAAACTTTCATCCTCTCGAAAAAAAAAAGAGATTTAGCTACGACTGAAGAAGTTAATAAATATCATCAACTTGAAGAAGAAAAGACTAAAAATATTGATAATCTTTTATCTTACGAAGCTCCCTTGTTACGCAAGCATGGCAAAGTAAATGATGTGACTCAAGGAAGTCTTATCCCAGGTTTTAGGATTGATAGCAGGTTTGCTGGTTTGCGTGATAGATCGTAGCTTGTAGGTTGGGTGGAGGCTTTGCGTAACCCAACACACGATATGAGGAAAATAAACATTATTTCAATAATATCAACCCACCGCAAACCCAGTGTATTGCCTTATCAAAGGTTCGTGAAATGCTAAAACAATATCTGACTTTGGCACTCCCAATTTTACCAACTCATCAGCAATACCAATTTCCGTACCATCATGCTGTATCCAAATCTTCTCACCTTTAATATCGAGATGTAACACACATCCATACATCGGCTTGCGATTCTTCCATCCTGTATGCACAACTTGATAATGGTCTCGATCCGTATCAAAAACTAACTCGGTTTCCGCTTCACCATCTGAGGGGCTAAGGCTGGCATAATCAGTTAATAATTGTTTGATATAAGTGCGATAACGTTCTAGCTTTTCCATTCTAAAAGTACCTCACTAACTGGATCGTAAATGATTAATATAATTTGAAAACGTTTAATTACGGTTTGGACAAAGGGAAGCATAAAAAACTTCCGATATACGCTGACTGGAACTGCTAAATATAAAATACGTTCCGGTTGCCGCTCTTCCAAAGCTACTCGATAATTAATAAATTGTCCTACCGCAGTATGAAAATCCGAAATATTTGATGTGCCAATAAAACTTTTAATTTCAACGGCGATTTTTTCCTCTCCACGTTCTGCTGCAATTATTTTTTCTGCTCCTAAGTCAATTTCCATGTCAGCACCACCAGCTTGAATCCTAAGTGGGTCATCTGTAATCAGCCAACCATCTTTTTCTAAACCTTTCCTAACAGCAGAGTGAAAAATATCTTTAGCCATTGAACTGGTAACACGACAATCTAAACCGAACTACATCTACTATTTTAGCTGAAACAGCAAGCCTGAAAAATTTTTATGTGAGTTATCAAAAACCTTGCCAAAATCAGTAAAAACAATTATAAAGAAGCCGTATATATAACAATTTTTACCATACAGTAAGTTAAATTTCGATAATTTATATCAGTAGCTACCATTTTCGCAACAGATGCTTTCTAGAAAAAAAACAGATATTCCTTTGCTCTCCATTCCCTTCTACACATTAAAATCCTATGAGCGGCATTCTCAGTCTAATTAATCATAACAACGAACCCGTCAATCAGTCCCTCCTCCGTCAAATGACCGATTATATGGTGTTTCGCGGACCCGATGCTCAACAAATATGGCATAAAAATCACATCGGCTTGGGACATACCCTATTGCGGACAACCTGGGAACAGGAACGGGAACAACAACCTTTTACTCTTGATGATCGCGTGTGGATTGTTGCCGATGTCCGGTTAGATGGACGCAAAGATTTAGTTGTGGCTTTACTAGCAAGAGGTCGGGTAATCGATGAAACTAGACCCGATGTGGAGTTACTTTTACACGCTTATCACGTTTGGGATACAGCTTGTGTAGAGCATTTACAGGGGGATTTTGCCTTTATTATTTGGGATTCGAGACTACAACGCTTGTTTTGCGCGCGCGACCAGTATGGAATTGTGCCGTTTTATTATGCTCAAGTTAACAATACATTGATTTGCAGCAATACGCTGGACTGCATCCGCTTGCATCCCCAAATATCGACCCAGTTAAACCAGCAAGCTGTAGGAGATTTCCTGACGCAGGGAATGAATATGGAATGGTCAACGACTATTTTTGCTGATATAAAAAGGCTTCCCCCTGCCCATACTTTAACTTGGCAAGCTGGACAACTAGATACACAAAAATTAAACATCCAAAGGTATTGGCAATTACCCCGCACTCGTCCTTTAATCTTCTACAAGCATCCCCAAGAGTATGTAGAGCATTTTTCAGAACTCTTCGAGCAAGCTGTTAGCGACAGATTAAGGACAAATCGCATTGCGACTCATATTAGTGGGGGGATGGATTCTACCAGCATTGCTGCAACGGCACAAAAGGTACTCTTAGAAAGAGGAGAACCCTTTGATTTTCAGGCATTTACCATGCGCGATCGCCTGATGATGCCAGAGGAAGATTCATACGCCAGCATGGTAGCTCATTTTATTGGGATTCCCTTAAATGAGATGAACTGTGAAGGATATATGTGTGCCGTACCATCTGTCAACCCCCAAACCCCATCACCCGAACCAATCGGAATTAGCGATCGCAATCCTGGTAATGATTTTACTAGACGCTGTGCAGACCATGCGCGGGTAGTTTTAACCGGATTTGGTGGTGACCCCGGTTTGCGATTTGGCGAGTTTTATTGGCTGGAGTGGTGGAAACACGGTTTGCGTAGAGAAATATTCCAGGTCTTTGGACATTATTTACGAACCCATCGCTCTCCGAAATTATACTTACGACAAGGTAGAGCTTATTGGCGCAAAATTAACAAGAAGAAATTAGAACTTCCGACTTGGTTTAATGCCGATTTCGTTAAGCAACTGGATTTACAGCAACGATACGAACAAATTAACGTCGAATCGATAGATAATATCTCTCGCTACGGCATGGCTAATTCTCCATTTTGGTCAAACATCTTTGAACAATTCGACCCCGGTTCTACGGGAATTCCCATTAAACATTATTATCCCTTCTTCGATTTGCGCTTGGTTAACTTTATGGTGTCAATTCCCCCGATTCCTTGGTTGGTTAATAAAAATATCCTGCGGGAATCGATGAAGGGTAAATTACCAGAAGCAATCCGTACTCGGAAAAAAATTGTCTTTCAAGCACCCGAAGAATATATTCAGGGAATGCGGGAAAGCGTGGGATTATGGGCTGGGGATTTGTTGAAGAATACACCCGGTTTTGAAGAATATATAGATACTGCCGATTTACTCAGGTGTTTAGAATCTGGGGAAATTGATACTGGGAAATTCATGGAGGTAGAGAAAACTTTGGCGGTTGCTTATTGGTTGCGGAATTCTCAAGTTGTTTCACCGAATAAAGCAAAACTTGAAGCTGTGTCTGTATATTAAGAGGTACAGGGAGTGCGAGCGTCTCGCTCGCTTGGAGCAAGATGCTCGCTGCTAGCTCGCACTCCCTAAACTCCGCAAAACTTTTTGGTCAAGTACTATAGTGCGATCGCTTCCTGAATTAATCTAATTGGAAACCCTAACCTCGATTGATCGGGTTGGGTTACTTCACGAATACCATCTTGCATACAGATAGTTATTTAAAATATTTTGATCTTTGCTCAGTAATATGTTGTTATTTAACAGAGCATTTGCCGTAATAATCCGATCAAAAGGATCGCGAGTCCAAGTAATCGTTAAAGTCACACATATAATATCATTGAAGTTTTTATTACATATTTTTAAACCAATTTCCTCAGACAGATTAGAAATAATCACATCCGGTTCATCTGTAATACGTTTTATCTCATATAAATACTGTAACTCTAATCGAACAATTGCCGAAATATAAACTTCATTGTCATTAATTAAAGTTTTAGCAAGATCGGTTAATTTATCTGTCAAACCAGAATGTAGCCATGCTACTACATGAGTATCAAGATAAATCAACATTGACCTCCTGCTCCCAACTGATATTAACTAAATCATCTGGATTTCCTTGAATAACATTAGGCTTAAAAGTCAAATTGCTAAGTTTATCTTTTTTTTCTACAGGAATAATTCTTAACAACTTACCATTTTTGTTAATTTCTAGTGAAATACCTGTTTCTAGTACCTCATCCAGTAGACGCTCAATATTATTACTCAATTCTGTTAGTGTAACCTTTTTCATTGCGTTCCTTAAAGATTCACATTGTTTTATGAGTTTAAATATTTTAGCAAAAATTCTTCTTTGACGCGCTCATATTATTATGTATGAAAGTTAGCGCGAGATATGCTTCTTCCCTGGTAATGATTTTACTAAACGTTGTGCAGACCATGCACGGGTAGTTTTAACGGGATTTGGTGGCGAGTTCAATACTGATGCAAATGGTAGCGACGGAACTGGCATGCTCAACAAGCTTACCTTTTTTGGACGTGATGGCGACAAACGCAACTGGCTACTTTCTTTCAATGAAGTACGAAATTCCCCATCTGCTATGTAATAGACATCTCCGAAAACAACCAAAGTCTTACCATAAGTGCCTTTTAGACTGCGATCGCCCAATAGCAAAGATAGCTAATTTGTACACAAGAATAGGCATTAGATATGGTTCCTATTGATAATTAGCG
>NZ_JADEWL010000235.1 GCF_015207665.1 Plectonema cf. radiosum LEGE 06105 | reverse complement strand
ATCCAAAGCTTGTACTGAGCGAAGCGAATGTATCTAAAATCCAAAATTCTTTAGATCCATTGCGACTTGTTGCTGGGGTGGGAGATCCGATGCAGGTTGCTGTTGCTGGAATGGCGATCGCTGCTAGTCGTCATGGTGGTGTAATGCTTGCTGGTGGTACACAAATGCTGGCTGTGTTTGCTTTAGCAAGTGCGATCGCGCAATTTTATAATTTGTCTTGGCAACCTGAAGAAGTCGTTATTGGTACTACTCGTTGGGTTGCGGAAGATTCTACTTGTCATACAACAGAATTAGCCCAGCAGATAGGTAGAAAAAGTATCATAACACCATCTCTACTTGCCACTGGACTATGTTTTGACGATTCTCGTTATGTTCAATTACAAGCTTACGAACAAGGATTCGTTAAAGAGGGTATGGGTGCTGGAGGTGCTTGTATTGCTGCCTATTTGATCGGAAACTGGCAACAACACCAATTTATCGAGGCAATTGAAGCCCAATTAGAGCGTTACTAGCAAACCTAGGAATTTATGCGACTCCAGTAGTCGCGATTGATCACCACGCGCCCGAAGAGGGCGAACTCAGTTGTTTTTTTGTATAAAAGCTTCTATCTGATTCTTTTGAGTAATAATTGCTCTTCTAAAGCCGCGATACGATTGTATGCTGCTGTTAGTTGTGCTGTAAGTCGTTGAATTTGAATATCTGGAGTTAGTTGTTTATCTCCTGTTTCAAAATTGCCGTCTAGATAAACGTCGTCTACTAATACATCTTTGTGTTCTAATTCGGGATTAAAACGAATCGAACCCTTTAACTGATATTGTTTTACATCACTAAATTTTTCTTCAGGATCTTCACCCTGACAGGCTTTTGCTAAATTAGATTCGGCTAAAGCTTGAGTCACTTTACGATCTAACTGCTCAATTACCTGATAAAGGTCATCAAGTTTATTAGTCAAATTCAAGACCTGATTTGTGATTTGCTCCATTTCATACCCTAGTTCAATATGTTTACCTATATTATTATTTCTGCTGTTGAAGTTAGCTATATTTATGATTTATTTAACTTTTAAGTTTTTATAAGTTTTAAATTGCCAGGCGATACTAAATTGATTAATCCATAAATTAATGTAACAATTTTACAGAATGATTCAGGTAGCTGCTCAATATTTTATAGTTTGCTAGACAAACAAAATATCTGGATTTTTTTGCTGAAATATATATATATCAATACTTTTCCATAAATATCAAGAGAATAATTGCTAAATAATTAGACTAATTTTTCGACTTGCGTTAAAAGAAATATTTTGTATCTAAGCTAGATATATCAAGGAGTTTGCGAATTTTTTGTTAAAGGGCGATTGCTACGGGTTTTAAGAGGGCGATCGCGCTTCTTAGTTGTTGTCAGGTAAAAAGGTCGAATATTTTGTCTATACTAACGATTTTCATGACTATATTCAATCAATAACATAATTCAGTTACTTCTAACTAAAGATATATCAAATACAATAGCGAGTTCTGATATCACCAATTTGCAGAATCTATTAGTTACAATGCTTAAAGCAGTTATTAGAATGTATATTATTGCTGGATTTTCAATTTAACAACAAAATAAATGCGTAGACGGTCATTTTTGTTCGGTACATCCACACTGCTAATGTCGCAGTTGCTTGTAGGATGTAATGCTTCCCAACAGCCCCAATTAAGAATACAGGTACTCAAAGGTTCTATTCCAGGAAGGATACTCAACCAATTTCAGAAAACTTTATCGTCAAAAATTCAGTTAAAATTCTCTCCGGTGGTACAGTTGGAGGAATTATTCAAGCGATTGCAAAGCTTGCAAAAATACCAAACAGGAGCAAAGAAGTCTGAAGGTTTTAAGCTTTCCCTCCCGTTTACCGAATCTCAACCAAGCAAGAGCGATTTAGTAACTTTGGGAGATTTTTGGTTAAAAGATGCAATTCAGAACAAGCTGATTCAACCATTGTCTCGCGAACAATTGAAAAATTGGTCTAATTTGTCCTCAAAATGGCAAGAATTGGTAAAACGTAACAATCAAGGTTTTGTAGATCAACAAGGACAAATTTGGGCTGCACCTTACCGTTGGGGTAGTACGGTAATTGTTTATCGCCGTGATAAGTTAGAAAATTTTGATTGGGAATTACAAGATTGGAGCGATTTGTGGAGAGAAGAATTGAAAGGACGAATTTCTTTACTCAATCAATCGCGGGAAGTCGTTGGTTTGACGTTAAAAAAATTAGGTAAATCCTATAATAGTGACAATTTGCAGAAAGTTCCATCTTTAGAACAGGAACTACAAATGTTAAATAAACAGGTGAAATTTTATGATTCCACTAATTATCTGGAACCTTTAATTATTGGAGATACTTGGGTAGCATTAGGTTGGTCAAATGATGTTGTGTCTATACTTTCTCGTTATCCCCAACTTAGCGTAATTATTCCCAACTCCGGAACTGCTATTTGGGCGGATTTGTGGGTACAACCAGCAGATAAAATTCAGCAAGATTTATCGAACAAATGGATTGATTTTTGTTGGAAACCAGAGATAGCAAAACAAATCGCTTTACTTACTAAAGGGAATTCTCCAATTACTACAGATATTGCAGCATCGGATATTCCCCAAACATTACAGAAAGTTTTATTAACTAATCCTCAAGTTTTTGATAAAAGTGAATTTTTACTTCCTTTATCAAAATCAATTAGTGAGCAGTATGATTCATTATTTAATAAAATGAAAATTAGTTAGGGAATTGGTAATTGGTAATGGGTAATTGGTAATGGGTAATGGGTAATTGGTAATTAAATCTGTGAAATCGGTGAAATCCGTGGTCAAATAATTAATATTGTGAAATAGAAGGATTCATGAGTAAACTTGCGGCATTCATATCAATCTTACACAAAGGCTTAGTTAAATTTAAATTACAAGTATAAGTTGCTAAAGGTTCTTTTTCGTAACTAAAAACGCGAATATTGTAACCATAATCTCGCGCTACACTACCCAAATGATTAACAAAATTATAACGTTCTAAATAATCTAGAATGTTCCAAACTTCATCATTAACAATTAAATCAACTCTTCCCGGTTGAGAATTAATTTTAGGGTATGCTATCCAGTTATCTAAAAGTTTGTTTTCCGATTGTTCTTGCGCCCACCATAAACTAGGAACAGTTAATTGTTTTTGATAAATAGTATCTGCTGTAATTATATTATCTGTAGGATTAGTTAATAAATCTAATTCCAAAGGTGCTTGAGAAGGTGCAGGAATTCGAGAATCTCGTGCTTGAGCAAATTGAGCGGGTAATAGAGAAAATGTACTAACAACGATACTCAAAAGTAATGAAATTTGGCGCATAATTAATTGGTGACAAATAATTTAAAACAACTCGACTCACTTTTTATGCAGGAATGTTCCCTTGATATTATAATCTTCAATTATGATTTTGACGAGTATATGAATTTGCTTCTAAATTGGATTTGTCTGTTTAATAAAGAAGTAGCAAGTCATACTTAAACCAATACCGATGATAAAACTGCGTACCCAAAATGGATGTATTTTACGTGCTAGATAAACGCTACCGTAAGCACCAATAACTGCACCTGAAGCCATGATAATTGTTTCAAACCAAACAATTTTATTGGCAAAAGTAAAATGAATAATAGCCGCTGCATTAATACAAGTTGCTAACCAACTTTTATACGCATTCAAACTATGAATATTTTGCATACCCATGAGATTTAATACAGCTAGCATCAAAATTCCACTACCACCACCAAAGTAACCTCCGTAAATTGCAATAACTAGCTGTAAAGGCAAAATGATCATTAATGGTAAACGAAAATGGGAAGAATCTTGACTGCGTTTGTTTAACCATTTCATCAACGGTTGACTAAAAATAAACAATAGAGTTGCTATTAACATCAAATATGGAATTAAAGCAGAAAATTTAGCTTGGGATGTGTGCAAAAGTAAATAAGAACCGATAATTCCTCCCACAATACTGACACAGCTTAATAATAGTAATGAGTTCCGTTGGATTGAAAATTCGCGACGATAAGCGATGGTACTTGCAACTGTACCAAACCATAGTGCGGCTGCATTAGTAGCATTAGCATTAATTGCTGGTACTCCCGATATTAAAAGTGCGGGAAAAGCAATCAAACCACCACCACCAGCCACACCATTAAGGATTCCTGCAAGCAATGATGCGGTAAATAAGAAAATTATTGATTCCATGATAAAAATGTTGAGAGTTGATAGCTAATCTGTCACCTAGCTGGAAATTCTTTGCATCGGCTATTTGAAGTTTTATTCATTTGTGTTGAATTAATTATTTGTTTTTTTGACTTTGCCATTGAGACGTTGCACTGCAACGTCTCTACATCATTACTTTAAAAAAAGTTTTTAATTATGTCCAATATATATTTGATGCACTATTAATATATATAAAATATATATAGCCATTTTTGAGAACAAATTAGCTATTAATAATCAACCTTTAACCTCTAACCTTTAACCTTTGACCTTAAAATAATGGAACTACGACACCTACGTTATTTTGTGACTTTAGCGGAGGAATTACACTTTGGAAGAGCAGCAGAAAGATTACATATTGCTCAACCTCCCCTGAGTCAACAAATCCGTCAATTGGAAGCAGAATTAGGTTTTGACTTGTTTCACCGTACTAAACGCAAGGTGGAATTAAGTGAAGCAGGAGAGGTTTTTCTGATTCACGTACAACAAATTTTCCGACAACTCGAACAAGCAATCCTTTTGGGAAGACAAACTAGTCGGGGAGAAATCGGACAGTTGGTTGTCGGTTTTGTCAGTTCTGCGGCGTATAATATTTTCCCCGATATCTTACGTAATTTTCGCAATCATGTGAGTAATATAAATTTGGAATTACATGAATTGACTACAAATGAACAATTAAGTTGGCTACAATCGGGTAGAATTGATGTTGCTTTTGTACGTCCACCTGTAGATACAAATACTTATTCTTCAAAGATAGTTTTTCAAGAATCATTGGCGATCGCACTACCTGAAAATCACCCTTGTGCAAGTCTTGATCGAGTTAGTTTGCAATCTTTTGCGAAGGAATCCTTTATCTTATTTCCTCGTTTCTTAGCACCGGGACTTTACGATTTAATTATCAGCTTTTGTCAGCAAGTCGGTTTTAGTCCCAAGGTTGCTCAAGAAGCAATCCAAATGCAGACTATAGTTAGTTTAGTTGCTGCTGATATCGGTGTGGCGATCGTTCCTGAATCCTTACAAAATCTGCAACGCACGGGTGTAGTTTATAAATCTTTTGTTGAAGAAACACCACAAGTTAGTATTGCGATGATTTGGCGGAAAAATGATTTATCGCCGATTTTGCACAAGTTTTTGGAGGTTATACTAATAAACAACTAACAATTATCAACTATCAACTAACAACAGTTCCACGAGTCACACCCAATTGACTTTGCAATCTTAATTCTCTCCATAATTGCGAACCTTTTATTTCACCATTAAGCAATTGTTGATATTTATATATAGTTTGCTCAACTTCTTCAGGACTTTCGTTAACAAATTCAATGCGAAAATTTTGTAAACCCAATTCTAAAAGTTTGTGTACGTATTCTGCACCAGTTTGAGCGGTACCGTTAAATACTGTATTTCTACAACCAGCATCAGCTTGTAAAACGTGTTCGGTTCCGACTCTATCTTTAATTTTTACCTCATATTGTTCACAAGGTCTTCCACAATTGCGGAAGTCGGTTCCATCGGAAAGAAAAGCACAAAAAACACAATGTTCCATGTGAAACATCGGCATATGTTGATGTATTGTCACTTCATACCAATCGGGAGGCGAAGTTTTTAATAAATCTTGGAGTTGATGAATATTTAAGTCATAAGAAGCAGTAAGTCGTTGTAAATTAAAATTATTTTTCAAGTAATTTGCTGTTAAAGGATTAGCTACATTTAACGAAAAATCCCCAATACATTTTTCGCCAGCAAAAAACTTTAAATGGTCGTAATTACGAATCAAATAACCATCAGCATGAGAATTAATTACTTGTTGTAAAATCCAATTTTCCGAAGGCTTTGTAATTCTTGGAGGAGCTACGAAAAGGATGGGGAG
>NZ_JADEWL010000234.1 GCF_015207665.1 Plectonema cf. radiosum LEGE 06105 | reverse complement strand
TCTCCCTATTCCCTATCTTCCGGTGGTAAAGTGACTGTTGCTAACCAAAAATCTTCTATTCTTTTAACTATTTGAAACAATTGACTGATATTACGAGATTTAGTAATGTAACAGTTGACGTGTAGGTCATAACTGTGAAAAATATCATCCTCATTATGGGATGTTGTCAAAACTATCACCGGAATGCGCTTGAGTTTTGCATCTGTTTTAATTTCTGCAAGTACTTCTCTACCGTCTTTTTTCGGTAAATTTAAATCCAAGAGAATTAAATCGGGGCGAGGTGCTGTATTATACTCGCCCTCACGACGTAGAAAAGCCATAGCTTCCATTCCATCCCTAACCGTCACCACTTCATGAGGTAAGGAACTATTTTTTAAAGCTTCTTGGATAAGACGAACATCTGCTTTATTATCTTCTACCAAAAAGATGATTTTGCGTTTTTCTTCCGTTTCTACGCTCACGTTCGCGTCCTTTTAATGGGATAGTAAAATAGAAAGTTGCACCTTCACCTAATTGTGATTCTACCCAAATGTTTCCCCGATGACATTCTGCAATTTTTTTACAGATAGCTAAACCCATTCCTGTACCTGGGTATTCATCACGGGTATGCAATCTTTGAAATATTACAAAAATGCGATCGCTAAATTGTGGTTCGATTCCAATTCCGTTATCACGTACTGAAAACAGCCATTGGTCTTCTAAACGAGATACACTAATATGAATTTCCGGTGGTTTTTCACTACGGAATTTAATTGCATTACTAATCAGGTTTTGAAATAGCTGCATCAGTTGGGTGCTATCAGCCATGACGGTTGGTAATTCGTCGTGGGTAATTGTAGCACCTGTTTGACTAATGCGTCTGCGGAGATTATTTAAAGCTTTTTGTAGAGCTTCTTGTGCGGAAGTAGGTGCAAATTCGATACCTTGCATATCTACTTTAGAATATGCGAGTACATCATCGATCAAGGTTTGCATCAAACTAACTCCTCCGACAACATAACCAATAAACTCGTTAGCATCTTCATCTAATGCATTTTGATAGCGCATTTCCAAAAGCTGGACGTAATTTGCTACTTGATTTAAAGGCTCTTGTAAATCGTGAGAAGCAACGTAAGCAAACTTTTTCAATTCAGCATTGGAACGTTCTAAATCTGCTGCTAATTGCGCTAATTCTTCTGCTTGACGTAAGACAATATTAACTATCGCTTTACGTAATTCTAAGGCTGCTTTAATTTCAACAAATTGCCAAGGTAAAGATGTTAAACGAACGGTTTCTTTCCACAATTCAAAGGATTTTCGCGGACATAAACGTAAATTTCCCTGCTCTTGATTGATTTCAAATGCTTGATTGGGATTACCTCCCCAATTAACCGTTTGAATTACTTCCGGACGGAACCATAATACATAATTTCTTTTACCAATGGGAATCGCTAATAATCCACTAGCAATATTTTTGAATCTTTCTGCATCTGGATAAATTTCTGGTAGAGAATTTGTATGGAAAATTTCTTCTTCCACGTTTTTTTGTAACCAAGTTACTAAATAGTTTAAATCCTCTTCTTTGGGAGTTTCACCAATTAAAGTGTAATTACCACCAAAACAAATTGCCGCACCTTGAGCGCTAGTTAAATCCAACAAATTTGGCTGATGTTTGATTAAACCATTAATAAAATTTTCCTCTTGAGACATATAATCAACCAAAGCAGATTGAATATACGTCAATTTCATCCGATAATCGTAATCTTCAGTTTCCTCTCTTGTGGAAATTTCACCAAATATCATTCTTCCCAAAAATTCGCAAGCTTTCCGCAATTCATAGGAAACAAATTTCGGTGTTTGATGGTGACAAGCAATCAATCCCCACAATCTACCTTCTTTAATCAAAGAAATTGTTAAAGAAGCACGCACCCCCATATTATGTAAATATTCGATATGACAGGGATAAGGACTTCTTAAACTTGAATTAATTAAATCAATTGGACGTTCTGTAATTGGATTTAAAATCGGATATATATCTATAGGTTCGCTCTGAGTATCTGGTATCAATCTAATTAAGTTAGAAAGAAACATCTTTCTCGCTGGTTTAGGAATATCTGACTCTGGAAAATTCAAACCCAGATATGGTTCCATACTTTCGAGTTTATCTTCAGCAAGTACACAACCGTGTCCATCTTCATTAAATTTATAAAGCATCACCCTGTCAAATCCGGTGACTTTTCGTACTGTTTCAACAATGATTTGACAATAATGTTCCAGATTAGCGCTTGCTTGTAATTGATTTATAGAAGCTTTAGCTAAATGATAAAAGCTTAAAAAAGGAATATTATCCTCTGAAATTGCTGGTTCTAATTCTAAGAATAAAATTCCTTCTGAATTACGATGAAATACCGCATCAAAAACAGCATATTCTTCTCTTCTTTTTTTCACCCAAATTTTTGTTGGATTCGTAAAATCAAGGGAATCTTCCCCTAAACGAGATTTGATTCTTCCTATTTGATAAGGGTCTAATAAATCTTCTAAATTTGCTTCTAAAAGCTGTTCTAAAGAAACATCGAGAACCCAAGCCGCATTCCGACTAACTTGTAAAATCTTTAATTCCGGTTCTTGCAGAACAAGCAATACTCCATGATGCTGAATTTGACTACCTAGATTAATCGCTGGTTCTTTTAAATTTGTTAAATCTAAGGAACTTAAGTTTGAATCGATTAACATTCTCAGCCTCCAATATTTTTTCTTTTAGTCTCAATCAATTACGGTATAAATTAAAATTTCTGACAAATGATTTTGGTATATAGTATTCAACCAATCAATTAATTTAGCGTTTTCAATATAACAAACTAATACAAGGATTTACGATAAGAATCATCAACAAATAACTCGTTACTCCAGTAGCAAGAACATCATTTTTAATCACAAAATATCAAATAATATTAAAAAATATGTAAAATTAATACATTAAATTAATAAATTAATTTGAGAAATCAGCTTCAGAAGTCGGCTTTTTGATAAAACCCGACTTTTCAATGACGAAAGGTTAAATCCAAGAACCGAACCACATCCGCAATTTATAAGCATCAGCAGAAAGAGGTAAACCTAAATATATCGGCATCCAAAAGATAAAAGCAATAATAATCAGAAAAGTCACCGCAACTCCAAAAGCGCAAAGTTCAACATGATAACTACGCAAACATTTATCTATCAGCCACGCTAAAGCCATAAATGCGAATACTACAGCAGTCATATAATGATAGATAAAAACGCAGCGATTCACTTTTACCCAAGGTAGTAAATTCGCAGCATAATTCAAGACTAAATATAAAGCAATTCCAGTATCAATAGAAAATGATGAGTTAAAAGATAAACGCTTTTGTTCAATGGAAGGAATTACTATTTGTCTAATGAAAAGAGCGAAAATTAACAATACAATAGCAGCAAAACTAAACCACCATAAAAATGGATTGCCCATTGCATGAACATCATATATTACCTTACCAGTATTTGCAGGTAAAGGTGGTCCGATATTCGGTACGGGTTCATTTACATTTAATGCTCTTTGGTAAAAATAAGCAATTGGACGAGTTAATAATGGCCATTTGTACCAAGCTGCACAGTAAGGATGGACGCTCGAACTATTACCACCAAGACGATTGTGAAAAGATAAAATTTGTTGATGAACGGATATTAATCCGTATTTGGGATTTTGTAGTAGATGAGGTATCCAAATTAAACCATAGGTGATTAGTGGGATTATTCCTAAGTAAAATCCAACCGTAAAAATCTTCAGTTGACCAATTTTTTGTAGCGGTAACAATAAAGGTTTTTCTCTAATTTCTTGGGGTACAGTTAATGTACTAGTAGATTTTATTAATTCTGTTGTGGAATAAGTTATAGAATAATCTGAACCAATTTCAAGATTTTTTCTTTGACCAATTGCTATATCCTTCGCTGCAAAATGTTGCTTCACCCAAGCGAATATCCAGTTTAAATATACACCGATTAAAAAAAATAACCCATTCCACTTTGTCGCGATCGCAGCACCAAAACTAACACCAGAAAGTATCAAATAAAACTTGTGCCGCTTTTTAGTATTTCCTAAAGCGAGTAATAACAACCATTGTGCCAATAATCCAAAAATAACTATATACTGATTAATTAAAGCATAGCGAGACTCAACCAAAAATATCCCGTCGCAAGCTGCAAACAAAGCAGCTAAAAAAGCGAAACTACGACGATAACTCAATTGATAAGCAATTCCAGCAATAATCAGAGGAATAAAAGCACCAAACAGCGCATTAATCCATCGATAACTCCAAGGAGTACGCGCTACACCTGTAAGAATGTTTACCGTATCTTGTCCAAAAGGAAAATAAGAACTCAACCACATTCCAATAGCAATGATATATTTTCCTAATGGTGGATGACCATCAAAAAATGGAGTTTGAGTCAGATAGTTTTGAGCAAACTTCGCATAGTAAACCTCATCAAATACCAAGGTGTTGAATCGTCCCAAACCCCAAAATCTTAAAGCCATTGACAGCAAAAACACTAAGAAGATGGCGATTTTAAACCAAGAAGAAGACTGTTTTTTAGTCATCAGTTTAGTCTAGCCGAAACTAAATATAATATTAGGATAATATTAGGACGTGCAGTTACGTCCCTACATTATTGAAGCGCATTTTTGATTTATTTTCTTGCAAATCTAATTTGAATAATAAAAGATTTACCCCATCGTCATAGCGATTCGTGATTCCTAAAGGTTTCATAGTTAGTCGCTGAGTAACTTTAACTATGATCAGCTTACGTCACAATAAGTCAACATCAATTTGTGATCTAACCCAACCTAACAATTTGATTCTCAACCTCTGCAACTTCCAACATCGTCTTCAACACCGAATCCGGATTTAAACTAATGGAATCAATTCCTTGTTCAACCAAAAATCTCGCGAATTCCGGATAATCACTAGGTGCTTGTCCGCAAATACCAATTTTACGGTTATGCTTTTTCACCGCTTGGATAGCTAATTTTACCATCCGTTTCACGCCTTCACTACGTTCGTCAAATAATCTTGCTACTAATGACGAATCTCGATCCAAGCCCAAAGTTAACTGAGTTAAATCATTAGAACCAATAGAAAAACCATCAAAAACTTGTGCAAATTCCTCAGCCATAATCACATTATTAGGTAACTCGCACATCACATAAACCTGTAAACCATTAACACCCTGCTGTAAACCATTTTTTGCCATTTCTGCTAATACCAAACGTCCTTCATTGGGAGTCCGACAAAAAGGAATCATCGGAATCAAATTAGTCAAACCCATCTCTTCCCTTACTCGGAGAATAGCTTGACACTCTAAGGCAAAACCTTCACGATAGCGTTCGTCATAATAGCGCGATGCACCCCTCCAACCCAACATCGGATTTTCTTCTTTGGGTTCAAATTGTCTTCCACCCAGCAAATTCGCATATTCATTACTTTTAAAATCCGACATTCTAACTATTACCGGCTTCGGATAAAATGCCGCTGTAATTCTAGCAATCCCTTGAGATAATTTATCGACAAAAAATGCTGGCTTATGGTTATAAAGTGCAGTTATCTCGGCAATTTTTTCCTTGACAAACGCATCTTCTAACTCATCAAAATAAAGTAAAGCCATCGGATGAATTTGAATTTGATTCGCAATAATAAATTCAGTCCGTGCTAACCCAACACCATCATTAGGAATTGTAGATAAACGAAATGCTTCTTGAGGATTTCCCACATTCATCAAAATTTGCGTTTTTGTACGGGGTAAATCTTCTAACTGCACCTCTTCCACAGCAAAAGCTAACAATCCTTGATAAACCTTACCCTCTTCCCCTTCCGCACAAGAAACCGTTATCTCCTGGGAAGTTTTCAAAACTTTAGTGGCATTATCGCATCCCACAATCGCGGGTAAACCTAACTCTCGTGCAATAATTGCCGAATGACAAGTCCTTCCCCCCGAATTTGTGACGATCGCACTGGCTTTTTTCATAATCGGTTCCCAATCGGGGTCGGTTCTATCTGTTACCAGTATTTCCCCAGCTTGGAACTGCTCCATATGATGGACATCCACAATTACCCGCGCTTTTCCTTGAGCGATGGCTTCCCCTACAGCACGTCCAGTGGTAAGAAGGTGGGGGGATGGGGGGATGGGGG
>NZ_JADEWL010000048.1 GCF_015207665.1 Plectonema cf. radiosum LEGE 06105 | reverse complement strand
GGAGACAAGGGGATGGGGTGATGATGACTCACATTTTCGTCGAAGGTATCCCAATTACCAATTACCAATTACTAATTACCAATTCCACATTTTTAATTTAAAATTGCTCTTTAATAAAATAGAAATTGATTCTAAAGTAGGTGAAAGACAAATTGCTGTTGACCCAAATCAACTAAAAAGCTTGCCAAATTGCATTTTTTTTGCTAAAGCTTGTGGAAACCAATATAAAATGTTGGGAGTCTGGTTTCAAAATGGGTAACAGCAACAGTCCCAAAAGGCCCGATCACCTATGCTTAAAGTTATGCACTCTGCTGGCGATTCACCCACTATTAGTTCCCAGTGGGATGATTTAAATCACATTGCCGCCCCAACATCCATTCAATGGGACGATATTAAAGCCCAGATTGATTTGGTACTGTTGGCGCTAGAAGCTTTGACTGGCATTGGTTCCGAGGCAATGCTCTCTGCGGCAATTAATCTTAATTTAGAATCAAGAGTGCCAGACCGGGTGGCGCTGTGGCGACTACGCCAATCTAACCCCATACGTAAAGGTCAAGGAGGCAGAAAAAAATTAGATGTAGAAGAAGCGCGATCGCTAGTTTTGATTACTTGCTATCTTGCCAAACAGCACCAAGAGTTAATTCGTCGTGCTGTTGACTTATTAGAGCAGCAAGCTAAGAACAATCGTGAGCCTCATTTCTCTGCTTTATTAGGAGACTACATTGATGCTTTCTGCAATACTTATCAAGAGCGGATGGAAGAGGATGAAAAAATCTCCACAGACGTACTTACCAATTTAGCGCTCAAACTGCTGATAGATTTAGTTTTCTACAGTGGTTCCGGTGGACATCGCCGTCTGTGGCTAGCACTTATAGATCGTTCAACCAAATTTTGAAATGTCCAAGACGCATTTACTGCCATGCCTCTATCAAATTCAGTAATTCGTCGGTATACGCCGCCTACCTGCACGTTAGAAGTCTTGGCGCAAAGTTCTCCTTTGTCGCGTTGGATGGGTAAATCCGTTATCAAGCAGGTCAGATTTAATCTCAGTTTTGATGATCCGCGACAACCAGAAAAGGAAAAAGTCGTAGTCCAAGGTGACCGGGACCAGTTGGAAGCTTTATATACAGCAGTCTCAAGTTACGTACAGGAAATTTTACAACAGTCACCAGAAAATTTCTGGGCTTCAAGAGTTAAGGCAGATTCTGTGAATAATACCTCTGAAACCAGAGCAGTAGAAGATGTTTCTAACTCGGAACCAGATATTTCTAGTTTTAGAAACGAATTTGCTTCTAGGGGAAATGGAAATATTTATTTACAACCAAGCAGCCATTTGACTCATCAATTGTTTCTTGGCTCCTTAGCTTCGCAAGTTGGTAATTCTTCAATTCAACTGAGTTTGCTGCAATTATTTGATTTGGCAACAGCTTTAGATGAATATACGACTGATGTTGTGGCAATGCCTACCGTCACTCAACGACGTAGAAATAGCTTGGCAATCCCTGCTTGGGCACCTGTTGCAGCGGTACTAGTATTAGGTTTAGGTTTAATGCCATTAACCTATCAATACGCTAATCGGCTTCGAGAACAAAGGCAGACTGGTGAAACGGTGGCGACAGCAAACCAAGAAATAGGTAATGATGTTTCTCCTACCCTATTGCCAACACCCAATTCTGTACTTACGCCTTTACCGAATGCATCACCGCTACCAACTTTAGGTTCTGGTTTAACCGTGCCTAATGCCTCTTTACCTTCATTGACATCACCTAATCCGACTTTGGGATTGGGTACAACTCCGGGTAGCACTTTGCCCCCAGCTTCTACAAATCCTAACAGTAGTTTATCGAATATTCCCCTACTACCCGATAGCAGTAATTTAGGCGGTAGTACAGCAATAAAACCGCAAACTGGAGGACAAACACTTTCTTTTAATTCCAATTCTCCTACTGCTAAAACTCCAGGGGGAAATAATTCGACATTAATTTCTCCAGGTAATACTAATTTGCCTTCGACAACGAGACCATTAACCAGTTTACCCTCACTTACGAACCCATCGACTCCGATAATTCCCATAGTTCCTTCAAAACAGTCACCTGCATCTCTTCAAAATAATAATCAACCAAGTTCCCTGACAAATACTGCTAAACTTGATAGCGATTTAGCTGCACAATTGAGAGACAATCGCACGGCAATTCCAGCCAATAACGAGCGCAAATCAACAACAACAGCCGCAGCCAACAGCGAAACATTATTCGATACTAATCAAGTGGCAGAGGTAAGAAATTACTTCAAACAACGCTGGCAGCCACCTAGAGGTTTAACAGAGCCTTTACAATACAGTTTGACAGTAGGTGTCGATGGTGCCTTAGAACAAATTCTTCCTTTAGGAAAAGCTGCAAGAGATAATGTTGAAAAGGCTGGAATACCAGAAATTGGTCAGCCTTTTGTTTCTCCTAGTCGAAACGGACAAAATGTCAGAGTGCGTGCAGTCTTTAAACCGAATGGTCAAGTACAAGCTTTTCCTGAAACGGATTAGTGGACAGTTGACAGTTGACAGTTGACAGTTGACAGTTCCCTATTCCCTATTCCCTATTCCCTATTTACTGCTTGCGTCGGTGGTACAAATTGAGTTAAGTTTAGAATGCAACTTTTGGAGCTAGAAAATATTTCTATTAATCAAGGCATACTAAGATGAGCCAATTTTATACTTTTCAATAAAAATCTACATTAATTTATTTAGCTCCACCGGCACAGGTTGGCGGCGGCAACCGTCACCAGCGCCTTGGGTTTATTAACCAGAGGTGCTTTTTAGTGTGAAAAAGTAATCCAACTTTTTTCAATAGTAATTCCTATTTATTAATTGTTAGCTAATAATTGCGGTTTTAATGCTACTGGTTATAAATTAATAAGTGGAAATACCATCCCCTGTAAGGGTTAGAAAAGTTAAAAATAATAGACTGTGGACTAAAAACGCCGCTGTTTAGGCGAAGAAATTCTACAAAAAACCTAAGTAAATTATAATGTTATTTTGGCGGCAACTGTTATGACCTCCAATGATTTTGTGACATCAGAGCATCTTCAAAAGGAAATTGTTGAGTTAATCGAAAAATTACCGAAATTAAAAAATCGGAAATACATCCAGCAGACTTTAAATACAGTATTGCGACTTGCTGGCGATGAAATTGACCGACTAGATTGGAAAATATTATCGTCATCTTTGGCGGATATGGAACGGGGTTTCCAATTATTTCATACTTACCGACACGTTCGTAAAGTTACCATATTCGGGTCGGCGCGTTTGTCCCCAGAAACACCAGATTATAAAATGGCAAGGGATTTTGGCAGCTGCGTATCTCAGCTAGGATTTATGGTAATTACTGGTGGTGGTGGTGGGATAATGCACGCTGGACATGAAGGAGCCGGACGAGAAAATTCTTTTGGTTTGAATATCGAGTTACCCTTTGAACAAGAAGCAAACCCAATTATTCAGGGTGACGATAAACTAATTCATTTTAAATATTTCTTTACTCGTAAGCTATTTTTGCTTAAAGAAAGTGATGCAGTAGCTTTGTTTCCCGGTGGTTTTGGCACTCAAGACGAAGCATTTGAGTGTATGACATTGAGTCAAACTGGTAAATTTGGACCAGTTCCGTTAATTTTAATTGACCATCCCGGTGGTGATTACTGGAAGTCTTGGAGTGAATATATTGATAAACAGTTAGTTGCAAAAGGTTTAGTAAGTCCGGAAGACCCTAGTTTATATACAGTTACGGACAATTTACAAGTTGCTTGTAATGCCATAACCCATTTTTACAAAGTTTATCACTCCAGTCGTTACGTTGGCGATCGCCTAGTGATTCGCTTAAAGTCAGAGTTATCTGATATTGAAGTAGACAAGCTAAATACTGAATTCAGCGATATTTTGGTAAAAGGAAAAATCGAGAAAAGTCAAGCTTTACCTCAAGAAGGCACAGACGAAGCTGTTGGACTTCCGAGACTGCTACTGTACTTTAATCAAAGGGATTTAGGACGCTTATATCAAATGATTGCAGCGATTAACCTCATGGGACATCCTTCGATTGAAGATACTGAACATCCGGAAAGGAAGTGAACTACCACACACTGACCTTACGGTACAGTGTGGGCTTCCCAATTCATCGGGAATTGCCGCCAGAACTCCGTAGTTCATGAGGGTCTTACATTCCCTCCAAGGGCAGGAGTCCTGGTTCCCAAGACACATACTTTTTCTTGCAACCTGTACCTCCACCGCTTGGTTTTCGCTTATGGCATTGAGGGTCAAGATGATTCAATCGTACCACAAGAGACTGCTTGTTTCCTCATCCACCCCGGCGCTGTTCCACGCTGCGCTTGGAATTCGACTGCTTTGTGGAATCGTCAACTCGCGAGCATTCATCCCACACCGAATCTGCATATTACGGTGTGGGGATGAATGCTGCTTTAGCTAACTCAAAACCCAATTAACCAAAGTCCGCACGCCGAAACCCGTTGCACCGGAGGGATTGTAACCGTTTTCTTTATCCGTCCATACCGGACCTGCAACATCTAAATGCGCCCAAGCGGGGGTATGTTTAACAAACTGCTTCAAGAACAATGATGCAGTAATCGAACCACCTGCACGAGGCCCGGTATTTTTCATATCGGCAATACCAGATTTTAACCCTTCAAAATACTTCTCTTCCATCGGCATTCGCCATAATTTTTCCCCAGCGCTTTCGGAAGCTTTTTGCAATTCGGATGCTAATTCATCACTGGGGGTAAACAAACCAGCAATATCATTTCCTAAAGCAACGATACAAGCTCCTGTCAAAGTTGCTAAATCGACGATGGCTTCTACTCCTAACTTGTCAGCAAACACTAAGGCATCAGCCAAGGTTAAACGCCCTTCAGCGTCGGTGTTATTAACTTCAATAGTTTTACCATTAGAAGCTTTAAGGACATCACCAGGATGCATAGCGTGTCCGCTAATCATGTTTTCAGCGGCGGCAGAAATAAAGTGAACTTCCACATCTGGCTTGAGTTGACCAATTGCTTTTGCAGCACCCAAAGTAGCCGCAGCACCACCCATATCCATTTTCATGGTTTCGATACCGCTACCAGCACCTTTGATATTCAATCCACCAGAGTCAAATGTTACACCTTTACCAACAATTGCTAACTTACGTCTGGGTGTACCTTGAGGTTTATAGGTAAGATGAATAAACTTCGGAGGCAAATCGGAAGCTTGTGCTACTCCCAAAAAAGCACCCATTCCTAACTTTTCACAATCTTCCTTTTCCAGAATTTCGATTTCTAAACCGTGTTCAGAAGCAATAACTTGAGCAATTTCTGCCATAGTTTCCGGAGTTACTTCATTCGCTGGGGCTGCCACTAATTGCCGCGCTAGCATGACTCCCGAAGCTATTTGATCAGCGCAAGTTATGGCAGCTTCTTGTCCACCTAAACCCAGTAAATCTACGGTTTCTACTTGTGTTTCTTTTTCTTCCGGCTCAGACTTAAAGCGGTTATCTTGGTAAAGCGCTAACTGTATGCCTTCAGCGATCGCCTGAGCAGTTTTTGCTGCGTCATCATTACAAACTGGTAAACTGACGGCTAAGGACTTACATTTTTGCTTTTTAGCTAACTTAGCTGCTGCTGCCGCTGCACATCTTAAACTTTCAGCGTTGAAAGTCTCGACTTTACCCAAACCGACTAAAATAACTTTACGAATAGAACCACCACTGATACGGGTGAAAGCAGTACTGTTAGGTTTTGCTTTAAATTCTTCGTCATCTATTAATTCTTTTAAAGCACCGGCTAATTTTTGATCCAAAGCAGCGAAATCGCCAGTTAATTCCAATCTATCTTCAAATAATCCTACCGCTAAACCATCTCCAGACCAATCAGAAAGCGGTGTATTACTCGCTCGAATATTCATTTCGTATCCAACAAGTGACTTTACTTGTACCAGTATTGCTTAAAATTTGCGTTTTGTACTGACAGATTCAATAGTTCAGCGATTTAGTTAGTTGACAGTTGACAGTTGAAAGTTGACAGTTGACAGTTGTTGATTACCAACCTTTGACCTTTAACCTTTAACCTTTAACCTTTAACCTTTGACCATTCTACCGAATTTGTATCAATATCAAATTTGTTGGTGATAGCGTTAATGATATTTTGTTCGAGTGAGGAAGTTTCGTTGTTTAATTTGGCAATTCGGTAACACTGGGCTAATAAAGGTGCGGCAAAATCACGGTTTAATTGGTTAAGCAATGTATCCAAGGGTTGGGGAGATTTAATATTTTGCTCGATTGCTTCTAAAGATTTAGAACTGAGATTTAATGCTTGCAACTGCGGTAATATTTCTGACCAAGTTTGTTCTGGATGACTAGCAAGAATCATATGTACTAATATTTGATCCATTACCGCTTCTTGCGCGATCGCAGTTTCTAAATATTTTTGGCTTTGCTGCTGTAATTTCTCTATTGTCTCTTCGTTGCTTAAAGATTTGGATGTATCTAATTTGGTTTCGTAAAACCGACAAGCAGCATATCCCAAAGAAAAAATCATTGTCGCGTTAGCACTAGCACCAATTACCGCACCAGCAAAAGGAATATTTCGCAATAAATTCAGTCCTGCTGTTTTTAACAGACGACCACCACCCAATCCTAAACCAAAAATTGCCAATACTTCACCTTTGCGGGCGGCATCTTGTAAATCTAACCCATAGATAGATGCAATTTGATAAATCATTTCCGATTGCAATTCAGTGGTTGCGGCTAAATCAATTGCTAACAACGCTACAGCAGCACCTGGTAAAAGGCTTGTGGTTAAGCCAATTCCCCCGGCTTTGACTGCTTTATCTACCATAATACGGTGAGCAAGTTGACTGGATGATTCGGTGGGATATTTTTGTTTGAGGTGTTTAACTGCGGCTTCTGCTTTTACCAAATCAACCTTATCACTAGCACCGACAAGCCAGTTTAAATTTAAGACTCCGGCTAGTTTGCGAATCAGCCAGTTATTAGAAATATGACTGACTACATATCCTGCGGTTTCGGTGGCTTGTTCGATGGCTTTGTGGGTTTGTTTTGCTGCTGCTTCTCCTACAGATCCCACGGTTGAAACAACTGCTGAACCGGCATCTTTTGCACCAGCAGCAACAATAATACCTGCTCCAAAAGCTGTATCGGTAATGGTTTCTCCGACTTCACCTACGGTTTTAGCTAGACATTCTAAGGGGGATGTATGAGAATCTTTTTCTGATGGTGTTTCTAATTTCTTTTCAGAGGCTTGATCTGACATTTAAAAATACCTAGTATACATATAAGTCTTTCTATTTAATCTATAACTGAGCGGCGATTATCCAAACATCCTCCTAAAAGCGCAATTTAGCTATGACCAAATGCATAAATATTACTTTCTCATCTCTTTTTTAGTTATAAGTTCCTCGTGGAAACTTTAAAAAGGTTCGGTTTATATAAATTTTTATTGAAAATATAAAACCCTCTGGTTGAGTATACGGACAATAAGATATATATGATGAATATAAAAACTGTAGATGCACCATGATAGGACTCTGGCTTGAAGTCAGGGTCTTTTTTTTGTAATTAATTTGGGAGAAAAGGTATTTTGATTGGGTTGAGTCGCTTGTATTTTCAAATATTTACCTGCAACCCATCCAGTATTTTCTTGATATTCTACGAGAAACCACTCTACTCCATCTTGAAAATATCTTTCTTTTTTATCTTTAATTCCAATTGCATTACATGGAATTAATCTAATTACTTGTGCATCTAAATTTGCTGCTTGACGCATATTCAAACCATCTGTATTTGGCGGGCAATTTAATCTGTATTGAGATGAAATTGAGTTAGTTGTAATAGAAGGAGTTGAATAATTTATTTGAGGTTTCTGTTGCTCCCCTGTTTCTCTTGGTTCTAAATCCTGATTGTTTTGTATATTGCCGACATTTAAAAGTGCCGCGCTGGCAAATGCAATGAATATTCCGAAAACAAAACAACAAATACCAATAAATAAACTAGCTGCCCGTGTTGAATTGGGTTGATTATAGTTAATAGAACTAGAATTTGAACTATTGAACCTTCTTCCAAACCATGATAAAAACGGAGTAAACAGAGAAATTCCAAACAAAATAAATAATATACCAAAAGCAAAAAATAAAATCCCTACAATATTCATAAAAGTTTGTTCTCTGAAATTTATGTATATCCAATCAAAATCAGGAACTTGTATGTATCAATACAAGAACCCGTAGAGCAAAGTTTAACCATCAACTATAGGAACAAACTAGTAGATTTAGTTACAATTTATTTTTTTGTGGTCAACAGTTAATTAGGCACTCAACATGAAAACTTTTTTTCATCCCCATGAATGTAAGCGTTTTTACTACTCACTACTCCCTACTCACTTACAATTCAGTAGGGGGTAGAGACTGGGTAATTGTTAATCGCGAATTAAATCAGTGAAATCCGTGCAATCCATTTCAATCCGTGTTCAGAAATGGGTAATTGTTAATCGAGGCTTCAAGTTGTATATTCAATGTTGCTACTGAATTCTAAAAAGTCATTCTGACGCATAATTTCATAAAGATTGATGTCTTTTTCTAACAAACAGGCGTGTCCGCTTTCTGGAAGTATCATAATTTTGGAATTAGGAAAAATATTGGCTAATCTTAAGGCTTCTGTTGTAGAAGGTAAAAGTCTATCATTAGCACCAGCAATTAATAAAATCGGTTGAGTTAGCTGAGTTAATTTATATTCATCAATATAAAATTCCCGCAGTAACGATATGCGCCAACGAATGGTTTCGGGTGGAACTGAGCGCATTGCTTTCAAAAGTTCTTGGCGATCGCCACTACTCATTCTTGGCAATGAAGCTAAAAAAGGTAATAACCCTAAAGCGCCTATATCGTAAAAAAAGTTAGGCACTAAATTGGTAAATTGGGAACCCCAGTCAAAAAAAGGACGAATCCGAAAGCTAGAAGCTGGATTTAATAAAATTATCCGCTTGAACAAATGCGGTGCTGCGATGGCAACTTTTTGCGCTAAACAACCCCCAAATGATTCTCCACAAAGATATACTGACCTTTGAGTTGTGGTCTTGAGTTCGGCATAAATTAACTTTAATACACTATTGGTAAGTTCATCCCAGCTAGTGAGATCATCTCGCGGTATTGCTAAACAGCGCACGTCAAAAGCAGTTTCTAAACCATCTGTTTGGGTTCGCAATAGTTGACCAGAACCATCCATCCCAGGTAAATATATAAATAGTGGATATTCTGAGTGTATTGTTCGCGGAACAAGGAAACACGGCTGTAGTCCAACTTTTGGTCTATTCATTAGTTATTTATTAATTATTAATTGTCAATAGTTAATTTATAAAAATCATTGAAAAAGCATTTGAGCGATGGTACTTAGATAAAAATAAGTCTGTGATTTCTGATTCACAACTTTGGGTTAATTATTTTACTATAATTGTTGCCACTTTTTGCTGATATGGACATCATAAATATGAGTGAGTGATTTTGTCCAAAGGCAATTACAAATATAGTCACAAAGATATATGAATAGAGATGGGATTCTGATAGTAGCTAAATCTTGTTGTAGATAGCAAAGTTGCTCGCGAGCAAAAAATTAGCAGCAGATTATTCAGAATCATAATTTTTAAATATAAATTTTACAAGAATATTTCAGCTTCGTTTGATGATTTTTTGACTATTTTGATATCTAAATACAGAAAATTTTATATTTTGTATAAATAAAAAATATCAAAAAATATCATGCATAAAAACTATTTGTATTCAGACTGACAATCATTTGGAAAAAATTTGATCAATAATTGAGCAATAAATTTATGATATAAATCTATGATAATTAATTATTATAATCAATTATAATCAGTTTAATTGATACTCATTTTTAAATAAACCGAAAGCAAATTAATTTGTTAATATTAAAATGCGACTTGAAAAAACATAGGCAATGTTGTATAATTACGTGGTTTTGCCTAAAAATGTTGGATAGAAAACAGTTTTTTTTTAAAGTAATTTTATTTGTGCATGAGTCTAGTGGATAAAACAAAAAATACATTTGCACTGACGACACCGCTATATTATGTAAACGGTTTGCCTCATATCGGTAGTGCTTACCCAACGATGGCGGCAGATGTGATGGCAAGGTTTCAAAGGCTTTTGGGTCGTCAGGTAATTTTCGTTACGGGAACTGACGAACACGGACAGAAAATTCAGCAAACCGCAGAAAGTAAAGGTATCGAGCCTCAAAAATTTAGCAACCAAATTTCTGCTGAATTCGTATCTTTGTGGAAATTGCTTAATATTCAATACGACCGTTTTATCCGCACTACCGATATTCGTCATGAATTCATAGTTAAAGAATTCTATAATCGAGTTTTGCAAAAAGGTGATATATACCTCGGACAGCAAAAAGGTTGGTACTGCGTAGCCTGTGAAGAATTCAAAGAAGAAAGGGAATTATTAGAAGGACATCGCTGTCCGATTCATACGAATAAAGAAGTTGAATGGCGAGATGAAGAAAATTATTTCTTTAGGTTATCAAAATATCAAAACCATCTCGAAGAATTGTATCAGTCGAGACTAGATTTTATTCAACCAGAAAGTCGGCGAAATGAAGTTGTTAATTTCGTCAAAGGAGGATTGCAGGATTTTTCAATTTCGCGGGTGAATGTTGAGTGGGGTTTTCCCGTACCCAGCGATCCAAAGCATACCCTGTATGTTTGGTTTGACGCTTTACTCGGATACATCACGGCGCTGTTAGAACCCGACGACGAGCCGACTTTAGAAAACGCTTTGGCTAAATGGTATCCGATAAATTTGCATTTAATAGGTAAAGATATTTTACGCTTTCACGCAGTTTATTGGCCAGCAATGTTAATGAGTGCCGATTTAGCTTTACCAGAAAGAGTATTTGGACACGGTTTTTTAACCAAAGATGGTCAGAAGATGGGTAAAAGCATGGGTAATACCATCGACCCCATAGCCTTAGTAGAGAAATATGGTTCAGATGCAGTTCGTTATTACTTTATTAAGGAAATCGGTTTTGGTAAAGATGGAGATTTTAATGAAGTTAGATTTGTTGAGGTTCTGAATGCAGATTTGGCGAAGAACTTAGGTAATTTGCTGAATCGCACTTTAAAAATGGTCAAAAAATACTGTGCAGGAAATTTAGCGTCAATTGCAAACGAAAATATTCCTCAAGATAATCCGATCAAAGCAATTGGTTTGCAATTAGGCGAACAAGTTAAAACTAGCTACGAAGTTTTAGCTTTTGATCGAGGCTGTGAAGCTATTTTGAGGTTGTCGCAAGCTTGTAATAAGTATATTGACGAACAAGCACCTTGGTCATTATATAAACAAGGACAACAGCAAGAATTAGAACAAGTTTTGTACGTTGTTCTAGAATCAGTAAGGTTGGCGGCTTATTTACTTTCCCCCGTAATTCCTAACATTAGTAGCGATATATACCAGCAGCTAGGTTTTGAAATTGATTTTAATAATCAAACAGAAGCTGCAAGTGTCCTACCCTTTGCTGTACATGGAAACTGGGGATTGTTGAGTAGCGAACAACAATTAGGTGAAGCAAAGCCAATCTTTCAAAGTATTGAATTGGATTGAGAAAGATTATTTCCATGAAAGGATTTTGGATTTTGAATGATAGATTGTATTTCCAGCTACAAACAGCAAAATCTCAAATACCGATCTAATCGTTAATTTTAAATCCAAAATCGATTTAGAGAAATTTAATCGATCGCGGCGATAAACATTATAAATATTAGCCTTGAAAAATCGCCATAAATCCCCGTAACTTACGTATATATGTAAGTTATAGGTTTAAATGATTACAAAAATAACAAAAATAATTGCAAAAATAAAAAAAGAGGTATCAGAACAATGTTGAATAATATACAAGAAGAATCAATATTTACGCCAGAACAAGTTTTAGAGAATCGAGGTCGTGTAGCCATATTTATTGATGGTTCAAATTTGTTTTATGCGGCGTTACAGCTAGGAATTGAAATTGATTACACCAAGTTACTTTCTAGATTAACAGGTGGTTCTAGATTGTTGCGCTCGTTTTTTTATACAGGTGTAGACCGAACAAATGAGAAACAGCAAGGATTTTTGTTGTGGATGCGACGCAATGGTTATAGGGTGATTGCGAAAGATTTGGTACAGTTACCAGATGGCTCGAAAAAAGCTAATTTGGATGTGGAAATAGCAGTAGATATGATGGCTTTAGTAGATTCTTATGACACTGCGGTTTTAGTTAGTGGTGATGGGGATTTAGCATATGCAGTCAATTCGGTTAGCTATCGTGGTGTTAGGGTAGAGGTAGTTAGTTTGCGATCGATGACCAGCGACAGTTTAATTAACGTTTCCGACCGTTATATTGATTTAGAAGCGGTCAAAGACGATATTCAAAAGACTCCTCGTCAAGGATATCCCTATCGACCATTACCCGAAATGAGTTTTTTGGAACAATCACCTGAAATGCTAAATCCTCGTTTAGAAGTTCAGGAATAAAGCTCAATACCTTTTGTCTTTAACTTTCCTGTGCGGTGAGAAGTCGGGTTTTGATCGCAGTTATATTGTGTTAGAGATATGTAAGGCAAAAACCCGACTTGTAAAACTTAATCACTAAGAAGTCGGGTTTTTACGATCTGAATATCCGTAACACCAGAAATTCTCATAAAAACCCGACTTCTATGATTATCGTCGTAGTTTATTTTTACTTCGGGGGTACTCACGTTAAATTTTTACGTCTGTGAATGCAGTATGGTGCAAACAACTGTCTAATATAAACAGGATGAAAAATTTAAGTTACAAAGTTTTTAATCTATATTTTCTATTATGTGCCTTCTTTCTATTGACATTAGCTAGCTGTGGAACTAACAAGCCTAGTATTAACGAAGAACCAGATGAAACCGCATCAGTCCAAGAAGAGGAAAGTAAATTTACTTTTCAAGGAGTAGCTTTAGAACAGTTTGATGAAAAAGGTCAACCAATTTGGAAAGTAAACGCCAAACAAGCTAAATACACCAAAGAAAAACAAATTGGTGAAGCTGAAAATCCAGATGGTGAATTATATCAAGACGGTAAAATAGTTTATAAAGTCACCGCACAAAAAGCTGATATTAGACAAGATGGAAAGCAATTGTTTCTCAAAGGTCAAATTGTGGCTACAGACCCGGAGAACGGTGTTGTATTGCGCGGTAATGAATTAGAATGGCGACCACAAGAAGACTTACTTATTGTTCGTAATCAACTTAACGGTACTCATAAACAATTGCAAGCAGTAGCTCAAGAAGCAAAAGTTAAAACTCGCGAACAGCGGATTGATTTTTTTGGGGGAGTAGTAGCAAAATCAGTAGAACCCCAATTACAAATGCGAACCGAGCAGTTAACCTGGATGATTAAACAGGAAAAATTAATTGGCGATCGCCCAATGCAAATTGACCGTTTCCAGGATAATAAAGTTACTCAGCGTGGTAGGGGAGATGCTGCGTCGGTTTTTTTGAAAACAGAAATTGTGAATATCACAAAAAACGCCTTCATTGAATTACTAGACCCCTTGGTACAAATAGCTAGTAACTCTATGACTTGGAATATCAAAGCCGAAAGAGTAAAAACAAATGCACCTTTGAAAGTGGTACATCGTACTGAAAATGTAACTGTAAGTGGGAATCGGGGTGAATTAAAAATCCCTCAAAAAACAGTATATGTCCAAGGAGATGTTAAAGGTGTTGGACAAAAAGGTCAGTCAATCCAATCGAATAATTTAACTTGGTATTTAGACAAACAATTAGTAGAAGCTTCTGGAAACGTCACATACAGTCAAACAAGTCCTCGATTTACTTTTAAAGGTGAAACGGCTACTGGTAATTTGCAAACCGAAAATGTGGTGGTTAAAGGAGGAAATTCGGGAGATAGAGTAATTACAGAAATTATTCCACAATTAAAGAATTAAATTAGGAAGTAGGTAATAAGGTTCGGGGGTAATAGGTAATTGGGAATGTTCATAATGTCAAAATTTTACCCCTGTTCTAATAATTTCATCACATTCTTAGTCATCAGAAAATAGTGATTCTAAATCTCGACAACCACTTATCACACGAGTTATATCAATTCCATCTTCTCTAGGGTAGTAAAACACAACATATAGCAAATTTCAGTTGAGTCCAATACACTAAAACCTCACCCCCTTCCCCTCTCCTTCATAAGGAGAGGGGTGCCCAGAGGGCGGGGTGAGGTCAATTTTGTATTGCATCCAAGTGAAAACCGCCATAATCATCCACAATAAAGCCGTGTAGATTTGGTGCTAGTTTTTCATAACTTTTACCCATATTAGGAAAACCAGCTACTAATTTACACTTTTTACGTATATCATCAAAAAGCTTGCTCGCAGCTTTAGCATTACTGCGAGCAATATATTCACAAATTTCATCTAAATCTTGGATTGCCTCATCAGAAAATGAATAATTACTCATTCTTCTGATTCCTCAGCAATCTGACGTATCTTTTCTTGAAACCGTGCAAAAACTATCTCCCCATCGGTAACTTTACCTTGGATAATTTGTTCAGTCCCAAGCGCTATTTTTTGCCGTAATTCTGCTAATTTTCGTTCTCTTTCTTCTAAAAGTTTAAAAGCCTCATTGATAACATCATCTGCACTAATGAATCTACCCATAGCTACTTGTGCTTGAATAAATTTCTCGTGTTCTGGTTTGAGTTGAATATTCATTGCTTATCCTTTTTTGTCAAATAAAAGCAAGCTTACCCAATCCTCAATTTCCAAATTGATAATTGAATTCAGCTTTTATACAACACTTCATTATGAGTATTTTTACCGAATTCCGGTATGACTTTTTTCCCAGAAGTCGGACTAATACCAGTTGAATCAGTTGCTTGGACTTCTAATTCTTTAAGCATTGCTTGCAGTAACTTGTCCTGTTGGGAACGAAAACCAGGTACAAATGTACCTTTATTAATAATAGCAAACCAAACTAAACCGCGATTTTTTGTGGGCATGACTCCAGCTAAGCTACTAACATCACTTAAGGTGCCAGTTTTAAAAGCGGTATCTTTAGGAATGCGTCTAGCGTAAGTTGTGCCGCGATAGTCTAACCCGGAAGTAGGGAAAAAGTCAGCTACGGTTAAATTGTGAGGGGCTGCTAAACGTTGAATTGCCATTAACATTGCAGTAGCAGCTCGTGCAGAAATTCGATTTTCTTGTCCGAGTCCGGAGCCATTGATCAATTGAATTTCCGATTGCGGTACTCTTGCAAGTTCTGCCGCAGTTGACTGGACTACCCTTGCTCCTCCGACTGATTCTGCGAGCATTTCAGCCATTTCATTATTGCTAAAAACGTTCATCTCATTAATTAACTGTGTCATCGGTAAGGAGTAATGACGTATGAGGTGAGTTTGAGAGGATTCCACCTCTTCAGCCGCTTCAACTTTGCCAGTAATTATAACTTGGGGTTTGGGAGTACCTTTAGCCATACGGGAGTATTGCATATTGATCTGACGAGGCCAAGTGGCAAAATTGAGGGCGCTTTTGAATGCTTCTCCTGCTAATTGGGGATTGCGCTGGAAATTCATCGCAAATTTACCAACAACAATTAAATTGCCATTAACTCGCTTGATGCCCATTTTGTTGAGCATATTAGCAATAGTAATTGCTTCTTCCCAGACAAATAAAGGGTCTCCGGTAGCATTAATGACTAAATTTCCTTCTAAAACACCATTTTTAATTGGTCCAGTGGCACCGATCAAAGTTTCAAATTTATGGTCGGGACCCAAATGTTTGAGTACAGCAAGTGAAGTAGCAATTTTTGTTAAAGACGCAGCAGGTAGAGGTTTGGTAGCTTCATGATTAGCCATCAGCATCGGACCTGACTGTATCCAAATACCTTGGAGGGTAGTTTGTTCGGGTTTGATTAATTTTAATGTTTCTAGTTCTTTTAAATATTCTTGTATCATATTATTCCTGCCTGGATTTGGATCGGGTGTGAGAACTAATCCAGGACCCGTTTGCCAAGCCAAAACATCAAAAGCCTGCATTGGCTGAACTTTGACTCCTGCCATATCTAACCACAAAGACATTAAACCCGAACCAAATAATTCCAGCATCCTTTACTCCTATACAAGTTGTAGCTATCATTGCTGCTGTAATACTACGCACGCATTGCAAACCCATTATTCATGCTCGTAATCATAGCCGTTGATTATTGCTTACGTGAAGAGGGTAATATAACAAATTTTTGCTATTAATCTCAAGTTTGCTTGAATTTTTCGCGCAACGATTATTATTACACTTCTCGTTGCCATCGCCCTAAATCTACGGATAAAAAAGACCAGTTTAAGTTGAGTGTTTTCAACCCAATTCAAGGGATAAATCGATTTATAGCTGTGAATATCTTCTGGATATCCAGCAGTAAATCAGGTAAATTTCACTAATTTTTTGATTTTTGACAACAAAGAGCGATTCGTTTGAATAATTAGCGAATATACTACTATATTTTTGTATTTAGTACTACTTATTGCTCTCAATAGCGAAAGAATCAAGTAGATTTTTCAAATCGTTTTGCATTTGTTTCCACTGAGGAAGACGCTGCGGTGAATGGTAAAAAAGAATATGCATATCATTGTAAATAAAGCGATGCTGACAAGATTTGGAATAGCACCCGATTAAAGTAGTGAATTCATTCGCATCATTTACGGTATAGTACATCCACTCGGAATCAACTTTACCATTCCTAATCATAGGTTTTATACATTGATTTTCGACTGTTAACTCTTTCAATTGTTTTCCTTGAGAAATTGATTCCATAAATTTTTTTATAAAGCTCACTTGTTTTTTTCCGACTTGAATGTAAATTTGTTCGTAAATCTTCGCCGTTCTACCGAGGGATTCAAAGTTAGGTGATAAAAATATACTAAAATTTGGATTTTGCCCACCGTTAGCTCTTGGATGATAGGCTTTTGGAATTGAAAACTCTTGCTGACTAAAGCGGACATATAAGTTTTTATTTTTATTTATTTTAGGAAATAGAAAAGGAAGATTGTTGACAAAATACCGTTTGGGATGACAGTAGATGCCTGGTAAGTTTCCACTTCGGTGATTAAAGGTATCCAGTTTAAATTGACTGTTCCAATAAGACCAGTGGTACAGCATTGATGGTTTTTGACCTAAAACAAGAATTGCATGGTGTTGACTATATTTATTTCCCTGCATTCTTTGTATTGATAAATCTAGCAGAGTTTTGGCAGGTCTATAATCAGTCCGATCACCGCCACTAATTTGAATGCAATATGGCGTATCTTTAGCAAGTCTTTTTGCGTCTCGAACAACCGAGCAAATGCTGTAGGCTGATAATACAAGGATCGAAATTATAATCAGTCCTGGTATTCCGACGATGATTTTAAGCTTATTTTGAATCACGGGTATCATAATATTTGTTTTAATAATCTTCTAAATAAGTACCTGTGCCTTGATTAATTAGACATTTCTTCTAGGCAGGGTTGGGGGGAATAGGCAATAGGGAACAGCAATATAACTGAGTAGTAATTATATAAATAATGAAGGCTTAAGTACTTATTGCCCCAAACATCTACCCCTAGGGTCTCGATAGTAGACTGATAGAGGCAAATTCATGTTATGTTGAGCAAAAGTAGAAGTTGATGCCTTACTTGATAAAAGTAAGATTTGGTAGCGAAAAATAAAGCTGCGACTAGCAGAGGCATCTGGTAAAATTTGTAAGGTTTCTGGAAGCTCTGAGCAATGGGATCGACTGGCGTAAGAATCGCTATTGATGCAATGGGAGGAGATAATGCACCCGGTGAAATCGTGGCTGGCGCACTGCGAGCTGTCGAAGAATTGGGTGTAAAAGTGCTTTTGGTAGGCTCTCCCCAAGATATTGAACCTATACTGCCCTCATCAATAAAATCGGAACAAGTAGAAATTGTCCCCGCAGAAGGTACAATCGCCATGGATGAGGAAGCTTTGAGCGGCATTAGACGCAAACCAAAGGCTTCTATCAACGTAGCGATGAGTTTGGTTAAGCAGGGACAAGCGGATGCTGTAATTAGTGCCGGTCATTCTGGTGCAGCGATGGCAGCAGCTTTGCTTCGTTTAGGAAGACTTCCGGGTATTGACCGTCCGGCAATCGGCGCGGTATTCCCTACGATGGTGGCTAGCAAACAAGTCCTCATACTTGATGTTGGCGCTAACGTAGATTGTCGTCCTCAATTTTTGGAGCAATTTGCCGTTTTAGGCTCGGCTTATTCTCAGTATGTTTTGGGTGTTACAGAACCCAAAGTAGGTTTATTAAATATCGGTGAAGAAGAGTGTAAAGGCAATGATGCTGCCATCCGCGCTCACCAAATGATCAGTGAAAATCCGTACATTAAATTTGTTGGCAACGCCGAAGGACGCGATGTACTTTCCGGTGATTTTGATGTGATTGTATGTGATGGTTTTGTAGGTAATGTCTTATTAAAATTTGCTGAAGCAGTCGGGGAAATTTTGCTGCAAATTATTCGCGAGGAATTACCCCAAGGATTGCGCGGTCAAATTGGCTGTTCTATTTTAAAACCAAACCTGAAACGACTTAAACAGCGGATTGACCATGCAGAACATGGCGGCGGTTTACTTTTAGGCGTAAACGGCATATGTGTAATTGGTCACGGTAGCTCCCAAGCTCCTTCAATTTTCAATGCCATTCGTCTGGCAAAAGAAGCTGTAGACAATCAGGTATTACAACGCATTAACTCCCAAAATCTCAGCGAAAAAGGCGTTTTATGATTTAGTCAGAGGGGCAGTTTATATTACTAGTCTATAGTCAGTAGTTTGAAACTGGCTATAGGCTAATGATTTTTATTGTAATGATTTGGCTACAGTCCTTTTAGCGGATAGCTGTGGAGAGAATGAGTGCAAAATTTAGGAATCGCAATTACAGGAAGTGGCTCGGCAGTGCCAGGAACTTTCCTGGATAACCAGGGGCTGAGCGAGCTGGTTGAAACTTCGGACGAATGGATTACCACAAGAACGGGAATTAGTCAACGAAGGTTGGCAACAGCGGCTGAATCGGTTACTAGTATCGGTACTGCTGCTAGTTTGAAAGCATTAGAAATGGCACAAATCGAAGCAAAAGATTTGGATCTGATTTTGCTAGCAACTTCGACTCCCGATGACTTGTTTGGTAGTGCTGCTGCAATTCAAGCTGAATTGGGAGCAAGCAGAGCAGTGGCTTTTGATTTGACTGCGGCTTGTTCTGGTTTTGTTTTTGGGTTAGTAACAGCTGCTCAATATATTAGAACGGGTGTATTTCAAAATGTACTTTTAGTTGGGGCTGATATCCTTTCCCGTTGGGTGGATTGGGAAGATAGACGCACCTGCATATTATTTGGTGATGGTGCTGGGGCTGCTGTATTGCAAGCGAATAATTGCGACCATCTGTTAGGGTTTGAAATCAAAAGTGATGGAACGCTCAATAGCTGTCTGAACCTTGCCTATACACCCCAATCAAAAGAATTGGTTGAAGGTGTAAATATCTCTAAAGGAAATTTTGGCAATGTTTCTATGAACGGTAAAGAGGTTTATCGTTTTGCTGTAAAGCGAGTACCAGAAGTTATTGACAAAGCTTTATTTCGTGCCAATTTAACTGTCGAACAAGTGGATTGGCTGCTATTACATCAAGCAAACCAACGTATTCTTGATGCAGTTGCTGAACGTCTTTCTATTCCACCGGAAAAAGTAATCAGTAATGTCGCAAATTATGGCAATACCTCTGCTGCTTCCATACCTCTTGCATTGGATGAAGCAGTGCGATTCGGCAAAATCAAACCCGGAGATACCATTGTTACATCTGGTTTTGGGGCTGGATTAACTTGGGGTGCAGCAATTTTTAAATGGGGAAGGTAAGGATTACCGGAATTAAGAGTTAAGAGTTAGGAGTGATAAGTAAAGAGTAATGAGTTAAAAGTTTCTACTGCTAAATTGAAGAGATATTTTTTAGCAAAGTAGAAATATTTTAACGGACGGTGGATCGATTTAACATTAGTGCTAAATCATCTTAAAAAGCTGATTAGAAAAAAATTTCGTTTAACCCACTCTAATCAACGTCAATTCCTCAATTCCTAACTCCTAACTCCTAACTCCTAACTGTTCACTGATAACTGTTCACTGATAACTGATAACTGATAACTGATAACTGATAACTGATAACTGATAACTGATGACTAAAACTGCATGGGTGTTTCCTGGACAAGGTTCCCAAACTCTGGGCATGGGAATGGATCTACTAGATTTGTCCGAAGCTAAGGAAAAGTTTGTTCAAGCTGAAGAAATTTTGGGCTGGAGTGTCAGCGAAATTTGCCACAATGACGAAGAAAAGTTAGCTCGTACTCTTTATACTCAACCTTGTTTGTATGTAGTAGAAACCATTCTCGCCGACATTATAAGCAAGAAAGAGAAGCCAGATTTAGTAGCTGGTCATAGTTTGGGAGAGTATATCGCGCTGTATGTCGCGGGTGTGTTTGAATGGTCTGCGGGTTTGCGTTTGGTAAAACGTCGTGCTGAACTGATGGAAAATGCTGCTGGTGGAAAAATGGCGGCTTTAATTGGCTTTGATAGGCAACAATTAGATCAAATCCTGACTGAAACAGATAATGTGGTATTGGCAAATGATAATAGTTCTGCACAAGTGGTAATTTCCGGTACTCCTGAAGCTGTAGAAAGTGTCATGTCCCAAATCAAAGCAAAACGCAAAATACTTTTAAATGTATCGGGAGCATTTCATTCTCCGATGATGGCAGGGGCATCTGCTGAATTTAAGGATGTATTAGCCTCAGTAGAATTTCAGACAGCTACTGTACCAGTTTTATCTAATGTGGAACCAGTACCTACCGTAGAAGCTCATGTTTTAAAACAACGCTTGGTAGAGCAAATGACTGGAAGTGTCCGCTGGAGAGAAATTAGTTTAGCTTTACCACAACAAGGAATTCAACGAGTTGTAGAAATTGGTCCAGGAAACGTGTTAACTGGTTTAATCAAGCGTACTTGCTCCGATTTAAGTTTAGAAAATGTGGGTTCTGCGGCGGAAACGTTAGGAGTTAGGAGTTAGGAGTTAGGAGTTAGGAGTTAGGAGTTAGGAGTTAGGAGTTAGGAGTTAGGAGTTAAGAGTTAGGAGTTATTTCCGCCAATTACCAATTACCAATTACCAATTACCAATTCCCAATTACCAATTACCAATTCCCAATTCCCAATTACCAATTACCAATTCCCAATTCTTAATAAAATATGTCTCAAAATCGCGAACCGTTTGCGAGCCTTTTACTGTACCACGCTTTTAAATTCTCGGTAGTTAATCCGATGCTTCGTGTTTACTTCCAAGGACGTATTTATGGTGCCCAAAATGTTCCTTCTAGTGGGCCTTTAGTAATAGTAAGTAATCATGCAAGCAATTATGACCCGCCGATTGTTTCTAATTGCGTCCGCCGTCCAGTATCTTATATGGCCAAGGAAGAATTATTTAAAATCCCGATTTTGAAGCAAGCAATTGAGCTATACGGTGCTTACCCTGTAAGTCGGGGAACTAGCGATCGCAATGCGATTCGTAAGGCTTTGGAGTATCTTGAACAAGGGTGGGCTGTAGGTCTTTTTTTACAAGGTACCCGCACTCCAGACGGCAGAATTACAGACCCTAAACGAGGTGCAGCCTTAATTGCAGCCAAAGCAAAAGCACCGATTATACCAGTATGTTTGTGGGGTACTCAGGAAATTGAGCAAAAAGGTAAAGCTATTCCTCGTAGAGTTCCGGTTACAGTCAGGATTGGTGAATTAATTCCGGCTCCGACTTCCACAACCAAGGAAGAGTTAGAGACTGTAACCCAAAAATGCGCGATCGCCATTAATCAACTGCACGATTTAGGACGATAAGACGCAAAATCTTCAGAACTATGCTTTAAGGAAGTAGCCTTAATCACTAAAATTTCTTAAATTTAGTGAATCAATCTTTTGCATCTGATTATCCATTTCTTCGGTATCACATGAACGATTCAGATAATGAAAATTTTTTAGCTAGACTAAATAATTTTGCCTTAGTTCGCTTTTTACTTTTCTTTGCTTGTGGTTGGGCAATTATACAATTAATCGATTATTTTCAAGCAGTGATTGTGATTTTTACTTTTGCTGCAATTTTGGCTTTTTTACTCAGCTATCCTATTGAATGGTTAAAACGTTTTATACCCCATACAGTAGCAGTGGTTGTTGTTTTCTTAGTTAGTATAGTAATTCTTGGTGGTTTAGCAATAACAGCAGGCTTGGGACTTTTATCTCAAGGACAAAGATTAATTGATAGTGTAGCAACGTTTTTAACTTCCTTAGTACCTTTAGTAGAACAATTAGAAGAAATTCTCAGTAAGCGAGATCTTCAAATAGATTTAACTTCCTTGGAACAGTTATTAAGAGAACAAGCTGTTGCTAGACTAATTACTGTGTTGGATTTGTTCCAAGGTTTTATAACTAATTTTGTGACTTTTATTTTAATTGCTGTTGTTGCTTTTTTTATGCTACTTGAAGGAGAAAAGCTTTGGCTGTTTATTTTAAAAATTATACCCAAGCCTCGACGTAAGAGATTTGTGATGATTATGAAACGTAGCTTTCTCGGTTTTTTTCGAGGTCAATTATTATTAACATTATTTTTAACAATATCAACTTTCATAGTTTTTGTAGTCTTAGGAGTACCTTTTCCTTTAATATTATCTGTAATAGTTGGTTTTCTTGATGTGATTCCGGGTATTGGCGCAACATTAGGAATCAGCGTAATTACTTTAATTGTATTATCTCAAGGTGTTTGGTTGGCACTAAAAGTATTAGCTGTTTGCATTGTACTTCAACAAATACAAGATAATTTAATTGCACCTAGAGTAATGCAAGATGCGCTGAATTTAAATCCGGTAGTAGTATTTTTTGCCTTATTAATAGGAGCTAGAGTTGCAGGCTTATTAGGTATTTTTATCTCTATCCCCATTGCTGGAGTCATAGTTTCTTTGTTTGAAATTGATGAAATGAAAGCTGAAGTTTAGTTATTTGATTTCAAATGTGGATTTTGGATTTTAGATTAATAATTTGCGATATATTAATTATTGAAGAATAATTAATGACTGATGACTAATCAAGATTTAAGAGCGCAATTGGATGAAATCCTAGATGAATCGGAATGGGGATGGTTGATTCCTCACGTACAAAGAGATTCTGTAATTGTAGTAGCAACAGAATTGGATTTATTAGATGTGGGAGAAGCCATAGCTAGTGATAAAACTTCACAAGTGCAAAATTGGATTGATGGTGCGCTAATTGCTAAACCAACAGCCGTACAAGTAGGAGAATGGAATATGCAAAGGGAAAAACGTTTTAATACTTTGATTGTACAGCCTTTTGTGCTTGTTCAAGAGAAAGCTGTTGCGTAAATTATTACATAGCTATGTGTAATAAAGGGAGTAGGGAGGAGGGAATAATAACTAATAATAATTCAGATTTTATACAAGATGCTTACAACGGTGATCAAAACCCGACTTCTAAAGCAAATAAGCATTAGTTTTAAGAAGTCGGGTTTTTTAGTCAAAATATTTCTAACAGATTTAAAATCATCATAAAAACTCGACTTCTAAAACAGCAACCGTTACTTTTCTGTATACTTTTTTTCAACATCCAAGCCAGTAGCAACCCAAACAATAGACCTTACTCCGTCACGAATAGATTTTTCTATTGGTTCAGAAGTACTTTGTGAAGGAACAGATACTGTTTTAAAGTCAATTCCCCGACTACCTAAAACTATTTCGCCTACTACACTAGCACGACGCATATGATAATCGGAAGTAACTAAATACAATCTCTTGATTCCTCTTTTGTGTAAATCATCCACCAAAGTTGTAAAGTTTTCGACTGTATTACTAGCTCGATAGTCTAAGTACAAACGTTTGGAGTCAATACCAGCTTTGGTAAATACTTTTTTTGTCGCACTTGGGGGACTACCTCCCGAAATCCAAATAGGTAGGTTAGGATATTTACTTGCAAAATCTGCTGCAAATTTTTCTCGTTCTAATCTTTTTGTTGAACCTCCTAAAACTAAAATTGCTTGTGGTTGTACAAATACACTTTGAACTTTTTTATAACCCCACAACAAGGTTAACGGTAGGATTAAAAGCATTAACCGAGAAGAAATTCCTTTGAAGAGCATTTTATTCAGGGCTTTATTACTTAAATTATCTGGAGAGGAATTTTTTCTAAAACAATTCAAAAAAATCTCGCAAGGTATACACTGTTAATAATTAATATGTCCAACAAAATATAAATATTTTGTGGCAAAATGCACAGGGGGTTAGACCCCTTTTTTAAGCTAGTTTTGATCCCAACAGTTCTATCTTATGGGTATTTTAGCTAAATGCAATGTATCCTATAGCACTAAAGATTTTTATTTTAACGGCAGATGCTTTGTTATATGATTTTGTTTTACTAAGAGAATCGTATACATCTAAGTTATGTTTTTAGTGTACACGAAGCCTCTATGAGATTGTGGCAATAAGGAATACCAGATTTAATCAAAGATTTTATCTGTTTTAGGGGTTAAATAAAAAGTATGTTTAACTACTTTGTGTTATTTTGTGTTATTTTTTTTTGGAAAACGGGACTGGCAAGACTTGAACCTGCGACCTAGCGCTTAGGAGGCGCTCGCTCTATCCAACTGAGCTACAGCCCCAATTGGCTATTTGGTTATTATTTTATAATAACATTTCTAGTAGTTCTGCCAGGAATTGTCCCAAGGTCTACCCCCTGTTTCTAATCCACATAGATTGCTGGTTGCTTTCAGGATAGTTTTGGATTCAATACCATTTAATTCGCGTAATTCTAAAGTCAATTTTCCCTGCATGGTATCGCGACAAGCAAATATTAAACCATTTTCGGTAGGCGCACGCAATTGGGTACCTTGTTTATCAGTAGTTCCCGTCAATTCAATTTCATATTGCGAATTGCGAGCGTGCATTTGCCATTTCCCCCAAGGTTCGATATTCCAATTAACTTGGGAATTCCAAGGTACGAATTCGTAAAATTTTCCTTGATAATGTAAGCCAACCATTGCTACGGATTCCATCCACCATAGTACACCACGTCTACCACCACCAGCGGTTAAGGCTAAATCAGGTTCATTATCAAAACTATTACAGTTCAACCAAAACCATTTTTGGGGAAAAGCACCTCCCCAATTCTTCTCGCTGTAAGCAGGTGCATCGGTAAATTCATAGCGTTTACCATTCCAATCTATCCAACCGCTAGCCAAACCGTGGGCTACTAAAATTTGCCATCCGGGTTCAAATATTTGTAAAAAAGATAACCAACCTGCGGTTGATTGCTGAATACTGCCTCGGTCTCCCCAATAATATACTGGCTTAATTTCATACTCCCAACGACAGTAATTACCGCTACCTGGGTCGTGAATTATTCCTTGATTTAAGGTTGTTGTAGCTTGATAACCGGATTGAATGTAGCTGGCAAATTCTTCTGGAAGTAAATAAAGCGGTCGGGTTTCTATACTCGTTTTACCCCAATGACCTAAAGCCAAATTATCCTTAGAAGCCCAAAACCTATTTACATCGGGGAAAGTACGCCATAAATATTCATCATTGGGACCAAGAATTTGTGCTGCACCACCGCTGTAAGGTTTTCCACCCATTGGATCTTCAATTGAGTACATAAAAGCAAAGGTTTGGTTTTCCTGCGGTAAAGTTACACGGTAATACCAACCTTCAAAAAAACGGCGATAGCTATTGTCCCAATGGTAGCCGCTATGAGGTGTTTGGGTGGAAGAAGGAAAATTTTTCGGAAGATGCAGCATCATAAATATAGATGGACTATGGTAAAGCTGTGAACAGAATAAATGAGTATTCGCTACTAATTTTATAAAAATAGTTCGGCAAATGTTGCAAAAAGTTACTAATAATTACAGTGAGTAAAATCAAGTTTAATTTACAGAAAATGGATGCTAATTTAATAAATAAGGCACAAGACGAGTTGTAAGTCTAACAATAAATCTTCTGATTGGAGTTTGTGTCTCCGGCTCTAATCTAATCGCAATAGTTTCTCTAATGTTGCATCCTTGAAATGTTATGTTTTAGTCTTCACTCTATCGACGAATAAAATTGGAGGTTTTAGCTAAAATCGGAGAAGCCCCACATTTACCTGAAAAGGAGGTGTTGGGATGAATCCGAACTCTCTAAAAGTATCGATGACGCGGGTTGGGGACAATTTATTAATATTCTGACAAATAAAGCCGAAAATGCTGGTTTGTTAGTAGTCGAAATCTCGCCCAATGGTACTTCAATAGAGTATTCTGGTTGTGGTCACAAAGTAAAGAAACAGTTATCGCAAAGAACGCATAACTGCCCTGTTCGTCATATTTCTTTGTGTCGCGCCTGAATGCCAGTATAAACATCAAGGAGCGTGGGACGCACGCCCTCAAAGCTCAGTTTATGTCGTCTTCATACGAGTCGCTGAGAAGCCAACACTATAATCTCTGATAAGCGTGTTGGTACGTCACGCAAGAACGGATGTACATAAGGTGATAACTTAAGAGTAAAATTGCGATTCCGGTTCACCCTGTATTTTAGTCAAAATAATTCTAATCTTTAACTTTTCTCAATTTACCAACTATTTAATAAACCGTCTCTAATTACTGACATTTACGGTCGTAAGTAGAGACGGTTTTAGAGGTTAAAGGTCAAAGATTAAAGGTTAAAGGTCAAATGTCAACTAACTCCTCACTCCTAACTCAAAACTCCTAACTCAAAACTCCTAACTCAAAACTCCTAACTCCTCACTCAAAACTCCTAACTCAAAACTCCTAACTCAAAACTCCTCACTCCTAACTCCTCACTCTAAAGTAATCACCGTGACTTCCGGGGGACAAAACAAACGTCCTGGGAGATAAGTACCTAAACCGCGATTAACGTATAATTGATTTTTTCCGACTCGATGATAACCTTGCGCCCATTCCCAATGTCGGAGAACCTTAATATAGTCTGAGCGTAAAAATGGTATAAATCGCCGTATTTCTTTGGGAACGTTACGAATAAGTTTTTTATAATATACGACTAAAGGTCCAATATCGGGAAGTACAATTTGTCCGCCGTGGGTATGACCAGATAATTGCAAATCGACTCGCCATTTTTTCAATATTTGGGCTGTATCAGGATTATGGGATAGAACGATGCGGGGTGTTGCGTCGTCTAACTGATTCATTACTGATGCGGGATGAAATTCTTTTGACCAATAATCAGCTAGTCCAACTAATGGTAATTTTTTGCCTAAAGGATAAGCAATTTCATTCCAAAGAACCTTAATATCGATACTTGTCAGAGCCGCTGTAACTTCTTTTTTAGCGTTGCGGTAGCATATATCATGATTGCCGAGTACAGCATATATACCCACACGAGATTGTAAATGCTTAAGTTTTTTTACTAGTTTGTATATTGGTGCGGGGTCATCAGTTATGTAGTCCCCAGTCAACACAACTAAATCCGGTTCAGCTTCATTGCTAGTAATAATGGCTTGTTCTAGCATTTCTGACGATAACCTTAAGCCATCGTAATGTAAATCTGAAAGCTGTACTATACGAGTACCAATGGTAGATGCTGGTAAATTTTCTATTTTTACTGTAAGTTTTTCTACACTCAAAGGACCAGATAACAACCAATGCATAGCGCTAACTCTGCTCATTGTACCAGCGCTTTTAGTTTATCATCTGACTGGCGATCGGTGAGGAGTGAAAAGTTAGGAGTTAAGAGTTAGGAGTTAGGAGTTAGGAGTTAGGAGTTAGGAGTTGGGAGTTTGGAGTTGGGAGTTTGGAGTTGGGAGTTGGGAGTTAGGAGTTAGGAGTTTTGAGTTGGGAGTTAGGAGTTTTGAGTTAAGAGTTAGGAGTTCATTGAGTGATTGGTAATGGTCGTGTTCCCTTTGAACTGCTATATAAAAACTAGACAAGTCTAGACTTTTATTTCTTGTTTCAACGGGGGCATGGGAGCGGTTAACCCTCAACAAGCTTACACGGTTAAGCCATCCGCGTGATTGTTAAACATCTTGATGTAGCTACGGTTTTTGCATATCAATCAAGAAAGCTTTTCTAAGATTTTAGCAAAAAACGAAGCATAAAATACATCAAAAAAATATAGACAATTGTCCCGAATTGACATTGCTTGTCTACAAAAAAGGTTACTAGTCAAAGCTCTAACCTTTGACCTCTAACCTTTAACCTTTAACCTTTAACCTTTCTTTAAGGTTATGACAGTGACTTCTGGAGTACAGAAAAACCGTCCTGGTAGATAAGTTCCCAAACCCCGATTTACATACAGTTGATTGCTTCCGATTTGATGAAATCCCTGAGCCCATTGCCAATTTCTCACGACTTTGAAGAATTCTTTTTTGATAAATGGCATCCGACGGCGCAGTTTTCTGGGTATACTGCGAACAAAATTGTTGTAAGTCACGATGGCTGGACCGACACCGGGAATTACAATATGACCCCCGTGAGTATGACCGGATAGTTGTAAATCTACTCGCCAGTGCCGTAATATATCAGCGGTATCGGGATTATGGGATAGTACTATACGTGGTGTTGCTGGGTCTAATTGGTTCATCACTAATTCAGGATGAAAATGAGGAGACCAATATTCAGCAAGTCCTACTAATGGTAATTCTTTTCCGAATGGATAAGCAATTTTGTTGTCAAGTATTTCAATTCCAATTTTGTTGAAAGCGGATGTAATTTCTGCTTTTGAATGAGCGTAATGTATGTCATGATTGCCAAGTACCGCATAAGTACCATAACGACTTTGTAAATGTTTGAGTCGAAGTACTAGTTGATTGATTGGACTAGGGTCATCAGTTACATAATCACCAGTAAGAACAACTAAATCTGGTTGTGCTTTGTTGCAGGCAATTATGGCTTTTTCTAACATTTTCTCTGACAAACGTAAGCCATCATAATGAAAATCTGTCATTTGCACTATGCGGATACCTTGTAACGATGCTGGCAAATCTTGAATCTTAACTGTGATTTTTTCTACAGTTAATGGTCCGGTCAATAACCAGTGCATATAGTAATAAAGCTCATCACATCAATACTTTTAGCGTATCAAATTCAAATTATAGTAGTAGTATATTAAATAACTAGTGATATCTCATGATTGATGAAAATATCTAATCAATTTTTCACAGAAGTTTTTTTGAACAATTAGTCACAATTAGTTTAGATTGAATCGAACAATTAAACCATAAAGTAAAATAATTTATCAGAATTACTACTTATTAAGTATTACTTTGGTCAGAGCATATATTTGGCATCTATCTTAAGCCATAATACCTATTTATGTCGAAGGCAGGGTTAATTAAATGGTATGAATTGATTAAAAATTAGGAGAAGACAATTATTTAGTAATTAATCAATTTATGACTTTTACGACTGAAGAAAAAAATAGAAAAGCTGTAGAACAATTTCTTAGCTTTGATGCTGATACTCAATTGGCTTTACTATGGTATGGCTATTTAGATATCAAAGAAAATTTAAATCCTGTTAATCAAGATTCTGCACAGCAAACTGCTAAAGCTTTGTTTGATCAAATCCAGGCAATGCCGAAGGAAGAACAATTACAAGCACAACGGGATATTGTTTCTGGTGCTAGTACTGATATTAGTAGTGCTTACACAGCTTTAAGTTCTAGCGCTAAGCTTGATGTGTGGTTGAGACTTGCACAAGCGATGGAAGATGGTAGTGTTATTCAAGTACCAGAAGATTATGAATTGCCATCTAACACAAATGATTTTGTAAATTCGATTCAAGAATTGGACTTTGAGCAGCGGATTAATTTTATGCGTAGTGCTGTGATCGAAATGGGTGCGAAATCTTAATTTTTTGAAGGAGTTAGGAGTTAGGAGTTAGGAGTTAGGAGTTACTCACTTCCCGGCAGAAGATTACCGATTAAAAAACGTTACTAGACGCCGAGAGCGCAGAGGAAAGAGGTAAAAAGAGATGAACCGCACCCTACGGGTGAAAGGAAATCTTACAGCGGGATAGGAGTAGGAGTTAAGAGTAATAATTTCTTACTTCTTCCTTCTTACTTCTTACTTCTTCCTTCCCATATTTCTACATTTATTATAATGTTAAAAATCTACCATAATTCAACTTGCTGTTTAACTTCTTCGATGTTCAAATAATCGCTTGCAAAAGCTTTTCGTAATAAAGGATGAGGAATAAATTTATCGTATTTTTGTATTTCTGGTGCTTCTGCATCTGCAACTAAATGTTCGTTGATAATACGTTGTTCGCACAATGACAAAATTTCTATTTTAAGCTGTTCAAATTTACCTTTTCCTAATTTTAGTGTCATAAAATAAGGATTAATACCACCTAGGGATTTAATTTCTAAAGATTCTCGACAAAAGTTATTTAACAATCTCTGCAAAGTATTATAAGCAATGGTACCCATCCAAGGGAAAATACAGCATTGACCTTTTTCTAATTTGAATATATTACTTTTATCTAACTCAAAATCTCTTGCTAATTGACGGGCTGCTTGCAATCGATTTTTCGCATTAGTTTGTAAATATCCATACTCTATATCTTCTAATAAAACGCGGCGCATACGTTGCAATATTTTACTATGAATGGTTCCGCGACCACCACGCCAAAAAATACCGGCTTTACCTTCAACTTGTTTAACAAAGATTGTTTTTTTGGCAAAATCTACGTCTAAAACTTCCCAGGTTTTTCCTGCTAAACCAAATTGACTACCGACGTTAGGTATCATTACAATGGTACCAATGTCTGTTGCATCTTGTTTAACATGAAATTCTAAAGTTTCGGGAAATACTGCATAGAATTGAAATTTATTGACTATTTTTTCACCAGCTAAACCGATAATTAATTTACTTTCGTCGGTTTTATGAATATGGTCAATACTAACTAAATAACGCAGTAATAATTTATAATCTTCTGATGAAATATGTTGAAAAGATGATAGATTTAAAACTTGATGAGCAAGAACAGTTGGTGAAATTTGTTTGATTGCTGCCAAGGTACTCATAGTCTGATGGTAAAGTAGACTAAATGGATATTTTATTGGTTGAATGGGTTCAATCCATTTTTCTTCTAAATAAAGTTGAATAACCGCAATAGATTGTAAAAGTTGCCAAGGAATTTGTTGGGGAAGTGATGCTTCTAAAGATGGCTGTTTTTCCGAACAAACAAAACGCATATCCGCAGGTTCTCCCCTTCTTCCGGTACGCCCTAAACGTTGCAAAAAACTTGCTATACAATCAGGTGATTCTAACTGAATGACTCGCTGTAGATAGCCGATATCCACACCAACTTCTAAAGTTAAAGTTGCCGCAGTCACCGCTGGTTTATCTGGTTCCCGCATCGCATTTTCCGCAGCTTGGCGCAGGGAAGCTGATATACTACCGTGATGAACGTGATAAATATCTGGTTGATTTTGGGTTGCAGCGATTTGACGCAAGGATGCGACGATAGACTCGGTTTGGGATTTATTGTTGGCAAAGATCAGACATTTACTCGATTTACTTAAATTAAAAATATATTCGTCGTAATCAGTGATTTCTGAATTATTGGTTTTTTCAGGAACATAAAAGTGTTCTAAAGCTAATTTTATTTGTCGTTTTCCTGCTTGAATTTTCGGCGTAATTACCCTTTTATTTGTACCAGAACTCAGCCAATCTTCTGCAAGGGAATAATCACCTAAAGTTGCTGATAAACCGATTCTGCGGGGTTGATTTTTGGTTAAATTTGCGAGTCTTTCCAATTGACAAAGAATCTGATAACCTCTTTCGGTACCCATAAAAGCGTGAATTTCATCGATGACTACAAAACGAACATCACCGAAAAGTCGTGTTAATTCCTCATGCTTATTAATTAATAAACTTTCTAAAGACTCTGGTGTAATTTGGAGAATACCTGATGGGGTTTTTAAAAGTTGTTTTTTTCTAGTTTGAGAAACATCTCCATGCCAATGGTATACCGGGATATCGGCTTCTCTTAATAAGTCGTTAAGGCGTTCAAATTGGTCGTTAATTAATGCTTTTATTGGACCGATATAAATTGTACCTATAGTATTAGCAGGTTTTTGGTACAAGTGAGTTAAAACTGGTAAAAAAGCTGCTTCTGTTTTACCCGAAGCTGTACCAGCAGCTATTAATAAATGAGCATCAGTTTCAAATATTATTTCGCACGCAGCAGTTTGGATTGGTCTCAATTCTGTCCAGTTATTATGGTAAATGTATTCTTGAATAAATGGTGCGAGTCTATTGTAAGCATCACTCATAATTTTAATATTATAATCTGGTTTGAGAATAGTCTAATTACTGTAATAAATTTAGTAATTTTTATTTTAAGCAAATTTTATTAGCATTTAATTAATTATTTAATATTAATTTATTTAATTTGTTTAATTTATTTAATTTATTTATTTAATTTATTTGCCCTGTGGTTTTGTTCGATATCTGGTTGTAAAAGCAATTATTTTGCATAGAAGCTGGATTTATACAGAATAAGTACGATGAATTTGGATTGAGTTTTATTTTTTGGAGTCAAAGTATAAATCAATTCAATGGTAAGTAATATAGTTGGCAGACAAAAAAGCTTTATACATAGAAGATAGTTTACAGTGAAATCCTAAGAAATCGGGGAATGTATCATTGGTGTATTAAAGAATAAACTTAAACTATAGTTTACTTGTAAAGAACTTTCAGTAATAAATAATTTTATGTAGTCTAAAACACGAAATAATTAAAGTAGCTAGTATCGTTTCGATTTCCAATTAAAAAATTTAGACTAACTACGTAGACATTTTACAGACAAAATGAATCAAATGATTACGGCTAATTTAAATACTTCCACAATAATTAATACCTTAAGAAAAGGAGTTTCGTTGATTATGGAATTTTTGTCAAATAATATTTTCTTAAGTCCTAAAATACAGTTGACATTCTTTTTGGGAATACTCAGCTTTATAGTATTTTTTATCGGTTACTTTTTTTGTGACATCATTAAATACTGCTCAAAGTCATTATTTTCTTCGGAAATCAGTGAAAAATCGGAAAGGTTATTGAAACCCTATAGATTTTTTATTGGACTTGCTTTTGGGCTAGGATTTTTGGAAATTGTCGCTTTATTTATCCCCATATTAGATGATTATCCCGCAATAGAATTTATTATTAGTTTAATTCTAACTGTAGAAGCTTGCTGGTTATTTTCTCGGATATTAGGAAAATATATAGATGATTATATTTTAGAAACTGCTTTAAAAAGTGGTCGTCAAGCAAACAGCGAATTATTAGTTTTAGTGAAGATTACGGCTTATTTCGTAATTATATTTAGTGGAATTATCTTTTTTACCGAAACTCATAAAATAAATATTTTCAGCTTATTAGCTAGTTTGGGAATTGGTGGTTTAGCAATTGCTTTTGCGGCTCAAAAAACCTTAGAGCAGGTTCTCGGCGGTGTTGTGCTATATCTCGATCATCCTTTTTATATTGATGACTATATTGGCTTACCAGATGGTACATTTGGACGAGTAGAATCTATCGGTTGGCGTTCTACAAAAATTCGTACTTCTGGCAAAGGAACTGTGATGATAATTCCTAATAATGCTTTAACTCAAATGAATATTGAAAACTTTTCTGGAGCAAAAAAGGTTATTTCAATTCTTTATTTAAATTTTAATCATCAAGTTGATCCTAAAGAACAAGCATTAATTGAACAGGTAGTTTTAACAAGCACAAAAGATATTTTCGGTTTGGATTCACGTAGCACTCGCATCGATTTTAAAACTATAAATAAAGACAATGAACTAAAAAGTCAAGCTCAGGTAAGCTTGTTCATTTTAGGCTCTGGTAAAGTATCCATGGAATTACGTCGTCAACTACTTGAAATGGCTACGGAAACTGTTAATAAAAAGCTGAAAGGTTACGGTATTGACTTCGAGATAGAAGAACCGACTATTTACGTAGATGCTCCCGTTATAATTTAGAGGTAATTATGAATATTGTGAATGAAATATTTCAATTTATATTGCGAAAAGATATGCGTAACTTAGAAATATTTATCTTATGCGTAATTGCATCTTTTGTTATTGGAAGATACACTCCTATTCTAATTAAAACAATTATAAAACGTTTCCTTACTCCACAAATAATCGATATCTATGAAAAATTAATCTATATAAACCGCGAAGCTTTAAAATGGTCTGGAACCTCAATCTGGATTTTATTATCTTTAGGATTCATTAGACAGTATACAGCATTATATTCATTTTTAAATGATGTTGTACAATTAGCAGTTATCCTCAGTATTGCTATACTAGCTTCTGGTATTTTTCGACAATTAATTAGAACATATGGTGTTGCGATTATTCGGAAATTGGGCTACCAAGCTGACGATTTACTGTTAATTCTTGAAACTATCGTTAATGTGACTATAGGATTTATTGCTGTTCTAGTTTTTGCTAATGAGAGATTCAATTTAATTGGTTTAATTACTGGTTTAGGAATTGGTGGATTAGCAGTTGCTTTTGCAGCGCAAAAGACTTTGGAGCAATTTTTAGGTACTATTGTTATCTATTTAGATAGACCTTTTGTAACAGGTGAATATATTCATTTACCGCCATCAGGAAAATTTACAGATAGTATTTATGGGAGAGTTGAATCTATTGGATTTCGTTCTACAAAAATTCGTTGTTCTGGTAAAAGTACTTTGGTAATTGTACCTAATTCTATCTTAGCTAATGTAGAAATCGAAAATGTGACTCGTGGGAAAAAAGTCATGGTGTTGTTATATTTTGATTTTAATCAGAAGTTACTTGATAAAGGACAGGCTTTAGTAAGGCAAGTAGTAGAAGAAAGTATGGAATCACTCTTTGGGGTTGAACCTGATAGTACAAAAGTGATTTTTGAAAATTTAATATTAAATCCGGATGTCATTATTAATGATAATTCTTCTGATGCTAACTCGATAGAAATTAAGCCTTCAACAACGGTACTCGCTACGGACAATAATCCACAATTAGAACGTACAAAAGCTAGAATTACCTTCTTTCTTTTAGGTTCAAATCAAAATTCTTTTGAATTAAGAAAACAATTATTAAATATAGCAAATGAAAAGGTTGCTCACAAACTAAATACGTTTGGAATTGAATTTGTGATGCAAGAGCCTAATATTTATATTGAAGCACCAGTGACTATTTAAAATTGGTAATAGGTAATGGGTAATGGGTAATGGGTAATTGGTAATGGACAATGGAGTGAAATAAATAATAACTGTTAATCATCAATTAACTACTATCAACCGTAGAGAAGTAGCAATGCTACATCTCTACAACTCCTAACTCAGGTGGTACTAACTCCGGTGGTACTAACTCTTAACTTTTCCCATTTTGTTGTTGCGAATGTCGTAGTAAAGCTTGCTCTAATTCTGATGATAGCTTGAGAGGTAAATCTCCACTACGTAGATGTAAATCTCTTTGAGGGAATGGAATTTCAATATTATGTTTTTTCAAAGTTGCTTCAATTAGAAAATACAAATCACTTCTAATCGATATTTGATGGCTGGGTGCATCTATCCATACTAATAGTTCAAAGTCTAAAGAACTATCACCCAAGCCAGTAAAAAATACTTGAGATTGAGGAATTGAAAGTACTTCTGAATGTTTTTTTGCTGCTTCTAAAAGTACTTCTTTGACAATATTTACATCAGAATTATAAGAAACTCCTACTGGTATATGAATCCGAGAAATGGGATTACGGTGACTCCAATTAATTACTTCATCTTCTAAAAAACGCGAGTTTGGTACTATTATTGAAACTCTATCTAAAGTACGAATCACTACACTACGAGCGCCAATATGCTCTACAGTTCCCATATATTTTCCTACTTCAATAAAATCACCTACTTGAATTGGTCTTTCAAATAATAATACCAGTCCGCTACCAAAGTTTTTCGCAATATCTTGGAAACCAAAACCAATACCAACACCCAAAGCACTGGCTAAAATTGCTAAAGAACTTAAATCAATTCCAAAAATTTGTAGAAGGATAATCGAACCAATACTTATTAATGTATATTTAAAAATAATCGCGATTACTTCCTGCGCTCCCCGACTAATTCGCAGTAGTTGTAAAATTCGCGATCGCAATATATTAGTAACAGCACCCGAAAGTATAATTAATCCCAGAAATAAGCCGATTAAAACTAAAATATCGGTGATTGCAAAGTCTTTAAAAATTCGTGAAGTCAGGCTCAATCGTATACTACTAGCAATATCAAAACTCCATTGCCGCGTTAAGGGAAATAGATTGGTGATATAGAGTATTACAATTGCCCAAAGGGCTATTCTTGCTAAAACTAAAGTTGCTTTCAACAGTATATTTAAGCTTTTTTGCTGTTGATTTTGGTCGGGAGCATTTTCCGAAGTTACTAATGGAGAAATTTGACGCTGCAATATATCCCATACTTTACCTAAAACCCAATGAAGTGCAATTGTTAGCACAACAAGTATCAAGCTTAATATTAATGTATTACGAATAAACTCTGCACTTCTTTCTTCTCTAGCTTGATTAATTTTTTCTCGAATTAATTCGGCCCAAATATAAGCTTGTTCGTTAGGATTTTTGCCAGAAACTACATCATTTTGAATAACGGTAAATTGAGCATTTTCTCCAATTTGAATTTCTGCTATATTATTGCCTTCCTTCACCTTTATTTCGGGTATATTTTCCGAGTTTACTGCATCTTGAAGGATGTTATTAATAATTTCAGCCCTTTGTTTAGCTGAGTTTTCTTTAGTACTACTAACTTGAAAAACTTGTCTACCATCGATGTCTACAGGAGCAAGTTGATCAGACTGTGCTAAGGCTTGTGTAAGCTGTAAGCTAAATACAAGCATCAAAATTATTATTGCTGCTTTTACTGCTTTAAGATATTTATAACTACGTAATTTTAGCTTATTTTTCATATTTACTGATGGTATTTAAAGGCAAAAAGTAATAAGCAATACAATTTATTGCGTAACAATGTTTAGATAAAATAATAATCTGATATATCTTAAAAGCATTGATAAATAATGACATCAGTCTTTAGCATAGACTTTTTTATTTTAGATTAAAGTGTAAAAAAAAACTATGGTTTGGGTAACGTTTCAAGTCTAACAATTGTCTCCTTATCCCTATCCTCTTCACAATTTCCTCATGCTTCTTGTACAAATTTACTCCTACTTGACATCGCAGTGGAGTTAAACTAGCACGTAAAACCATAACTCCATGGGTAAAAATGAGCCTCTGTATTAATCCTCTGTGTCAAAAGCCAATAAATCCCGATAATACTCTATTTTGTTTTGGCTGCGGTTCGGAATTACTCTTAGAAGGGCGTTATCGGGTAATTAAGGAACTTGGCGGTGGTGGTTTCGGTAAAACCTATGAGGTTATTGAAACACGAAGCAATACTAACAAAGTTTTGAAAGTTCTGATTAACAATCATCCTAAAGCTGTGGAATTGTTTCAACGGGAAGCGGAAGTTTTAAAGTCGTTGAATCATCCCGGTATTCCCAAAGTCGAATCTGACAGCTATTTTGCCTATTTTTCTAGAAGTAGTACCGAACCCCTTCATTGTTTGGTAATGGAAAAAATTGAAGGGTTGGATTTATGGGAATATATTAAACAGCGAGAGCAGCGACCTATTGATCAAAAATTAGCAATTCAATGGTTAACTGAAATTGTAAATATTTTACAACAAGTCCACAGTCAAAACTTTTTTCATCGCGATATTAAGCCATCAAATATTATGTTAAGGCCAAATGGTCGTTTGTCATTAATTGATTTTGGTAGCGCCAGACAAGTTACACAAACTTATATTGCTAAACAAGTTCAAGGACAAATTACGGGAATTATGAGTGCTGGTTATAGTCCTTCGGAACAAATGCATGGACAAGCAATTCAACAATCAGATTTTTTTGCTTTAGGACGTACTTTTGTTTTTCTCCTGACTGGAAGGGAACCGGGTGATTTTTATAATGCACAAACTGGAGAATTAATATGGCAAGAATCGACAATTGATGTCAAACCAGAATTTGCATCGCTCCTCGACCAAATGATGGAACATTTACCGAATAAAAGACCTAAAAATACTCAAGAAATTTTAGACAAAATCGCAGAACTTAATAATTATAAACCAGTTAATCAATCACAAGCAAAAATTGCATCTACAATTATTACAACCAATTATGGAGTCATCACAAATTCTCATCATTATGTAAGTTTTATTAAAAGGTTTTATGCTTATCAAATTGATTTGATATTTTTATTAATTACAAGTAGTTTTATCGGTGGTTTTCTGAGTTCTATTCTAAGTTTCAACTCTGATTTGATTGGGGAAAGTATTGCAGCAGGATGGTTTGGTGCATCGGGTTGGATTCCTGGTGGTCTATTTTTATTTGTTCCTGATATGTCAGTTATAGCTAAAATTTCTTTAGTGATAAATTTAATTTTTAATTGGCTTTACTTCACAGTTTTAGAAAGTTCTCAACTCAAAGCTACTTTAGGAAAGTTGCTCTTAGGTATCAAAGTTGCCGATTTAAATAATCAAAAAATCTCCTTCATCCAAGCTAACTTGAGATATTGGAGCAAATTGATTTCAATTCTAATTTTAATGATTGGTTTTATGACGATTATGTTTACTCCCAAAAAACAGGGTGTTCACGATATGTTAGCGAAAACCATAGTGATTAAAAAGTAATTTATACGTTACTATTAAATTACTATGGTTAATATCGCTGGGTTGAATAAACTATGGTTCAAGTTATCCAAGCTCAAAATATAAATCTTGCTTATCTCCAAGAAAATTTTAAATTAAAAAAATCCGATAGCGAAGATTTTTTCAGCGAATGGTTACTAAATTTACCTGAAATAACTGATTCAGAAAAAACAATTTTAGATAGAGTTAAAGCAAATTTTTTACATCTAATTATGCAACCACCGTTTTTAGAAAATGCGTTAAAAATGGTAGTTCTATCCCCTTTATTAGATTTAGCCGGTTTTTATAACAATCCATTCTATCTCGCAACTGAAAAAGCTATCGAACTTGCTGTCCAAGATAAAGATGAAATTGTTCGGGGTAGAATCGATATTTTAGTAGTTCAACAACAATTATGGTTATTGGTAGTTGAATCGAAAAAAGCAAGTTTTTCTTTATTAGAAGCCATACCCCAAGCGCTAACTTATATGTTGAATAATTCCGATAAACAGAAACTTGTATTTGGATTAGTGACGAATGGTAGCCATTTTACTTTCTTGAAACTAACGATTCAAGATAAACCTGTGTACGCAACGTCTGATGAATTTACATTATTTAGAAGACAAAACGAATTGTATCGGGTTTTGAGTATTCTGAAAAATTTAGGTAGCATAATCAGTTAATAATAGAGTTGAGGGGATAGAATATTATTTCCCTTGTTTTTTGTTGACAACGATAGTTACATTTTTTGATCATGTCTGAACGTCCCATCTACCTTGATTGTCACTCTACGACACCCGTTGATAAAAGAGTAGTAAATGCAATGCTACCTTACTTCACCGAACATTTTGGTAATCCTTCAAGTATCGGTCATATTTATGGTTGGGAAGCGGAAGCTGCTGTTAGAAAAGCGCGGGAAATCATTGCACAAGCTATTAATGCAACTCCCGAAGAAATCATTTTTACAAGTGGTGCAACAGAAGCGAATAATTTAGCTATTAAAGGTGTTGCAGAAGCTTATTTTTCCAAAGGTCAACATATTATTACTGTACAAACGGAACATAATGCAATTATTGATCCTTGTAATTATTTAAAAACTCTTGGCTTTGAAATTACTTTTATTCCTGTACAAAAAGATGGAATTATTAATCTCAAAGATTTAGAAAAAGCCTTTCGCGATGATACTATTTTAGTCTCAATCATGGCAGCTAATAACGAAATTGGCGTTTTGCAACCGCTAACAGAAATTGGTGCAATGTGTCGCGAACATAATATTATTTTTCATTCAGATAGCGCTCAAGCAATTGGTAAAATTGCTTTGGATGTGCAAAAAATGAATATTGATTTAATGTCATTAACAGCACATAAAATCTACGGACCGAAAGGCATTGGTGCTTTATATGTACGTCGTCGAAACCCCAGAGTTAGCATAGCTTCCCAGCAACATGGTGGCGGACAAGAACGGGGTATACGTTCGGGTACATTATATACACCGCAAATCGTTGGATTCGGTAAAGCAATAGAAATCGCACTAGAAACCCAAGTTACAGAAAACGCACATCTTACCCAACTCAGACAAAGCTTGTGGGAACAGCTTTCCCAATTAGGAGGAATTCATCTTAACGGACATCCTACCCGAAGATTAGCAGGGAACCTGAATGTTAGTGTTGAGGGAATAGACGGTTCAGCATTACTATTAGGATTACAGCAAGTAATGGCAGTTTCTTCTGGTTCAGCTTGTTCATCAATAAGTACCGCACCTTCTCACGTTTTAACAGCACTAGGTCATTCCGAAAAACTAGCTCATGCTTCCGTGCGATTTGGTATAGGAAGATTCAATACATTTGAGGAAATTAACAGGGTTGCAGAACATTTTATTTCCACAGTTGAAAGTTTGCGGAAACAAGCTTTGATAGTTTAGATGTTTATTTAGCTGAGAAGTCGGGTTTTTACAAATATGTTAAGAGTGTTACAGATATCTATAATAAAAAACCCGACTTCTAAACCTAAACTGATAACTGATAACTGATTTTCAGCAGCCCCAATTAATCGGAATTTCAATAATAAACTCTGTACCTTGAGTTGATGAAGAATTACAGAATAACTTACCATGATGTTTATCAACTATAATTTGATAGCTGATAGATAAACCCAATCCTGTTCCTCTTCCAACATCTTTAGTTGTAAAGAAAGGGTCAAATATTTTAGACTGAATTGATGGTGGAATTCCCGAACCATTATCAGCGATACGAATGGCAATATTATTATTACCAGATAATTCTGTAGAAATACGAATTTGGGGAATAAAATCCTGATTTTTTTTGACTTCATCTTCTAAAGCATCAATAGCATTAGCGAGAATATTCATAAATACTTGATTCAATTGTCCCGGATAACAATCAACTTTTGGTAATGAAGAATATTCCTTAATTACTTCAATTTCAAGATGATTAGGTTTCAATTTTAAGCGATTGTGTAATATCAGTAAGGTACTATCAATTCCTTGATGAATATCTACTTTTTTAAATTCTGATTCATCGAGCCGAGAAAAATTCCGTAGTGATAAAACGATTTCCTTAATTCTTTGAGTTCCATTTTGCATGGAACTAAGTAATTTAACAAAGTCTTCTTTTAAGAACTCTAGTTCAACGGCTTCGATTTCTGTTTCTATTTCCTTTACTGGATAAGGATAGTGTTTTTGATAAAGTTCGATGATTCTAACTAAGTCTTGAGCGTAGATACTGGCAGGAATTATATTACCATAAATAAAGCTAACTGGATTATTGATTTCATGAGCTATACCTGCAACCATTTTACCGAGAGCAGACATTTTTTCGCTTTGGATTAGTTTTGATTGAGTGGATCGAAGTTCGTCAAGAGTTACTTCCAAATCTTTTGCTTTTTGTTTTAATAAAGCTTCCGATTGTCGCAAGGCAATTTCTGCCATCGACTCCTCTATTTTTTGATTGAGTAAAACAAAATTATTACTTGCTAAAGCGCGATTTTTTAAACGTAAAAGAATCAGAGCCTTAGCAGAGGAAGAAGATGGTTGAATCAGCGCACCTTCACTACGACAAATTATTTTTTTTTCTCCATCATGTTGATAAAAAGTTAAACAACCAAGAACCATTTGCCGACTTCTCGAACAAGCTTTCAAATATTGAATAACTTTATCAAATGACTCGGAGACTAAATCAAATATTTTTGTGTTTTGTAGGTTTTTGCTAACTATACCCAGCAGTTTTGTTACGGCTTTATTAATAGCTATAATTTCCCCTTCACTATCAACAAGCAACATCGGTTCTGGTAAAACACTGGCAATCTCAATAAATTTGTCGATAGTTATTAAAGACTTTTCTTTTAACATTTATTTTTATCTAGTATTCAGTAGGTTTTTAAAAGAGATTACATCACGGAATTCAAAATAAGTTAAAACCGTGATGCGACATTTTCATCAAGCTAAATAGTTTATTTAATTTCATGAAAACATTTACTTTTTACTACCCTTTACTAGTATTTATTGTTCCCTGTTCCCTGTTCCCTGTTTCCTGTTTTCTGATTAAAGCTTGTTATCCTTTAAAATACTCTCTCCCAACAGCTTCTTCTCCTTCCTCACTATGTTCTAAATAAACTACAACTCTGCATCCATAATCTCCATTGGCAATAGTTTCTTGTAATTCGACTTTTGCATAACCAAGATTATCAGCAGCTATGGAACCAAATACATTGGAGGTGATCATACACATTGAAGGACGACCAATCACTTTTTCACCAAAGGGACAAACACGGTTCCCAAAAACAATTTTTTTATCGCTCTCTTCGATGATATAAAAATCACCTTTAATCCGTTTTTTTAAATCAACTAAAACTTCAGCAACTTGCTTGCGAGAAAGATTAGATACTTTGAGAGCAGATTTATATTCTTTACCTATCTGTCTACTCATTGTTTGACCTACTACGCTAATAAATCCAGAAGCTTCTTCTAACCCAACTAAATCCTGTAACGTACCAGATAATTCTCGGATTAAGGTACCGAAAAATCCTTCACGCTCTAATGGAAGCTCTAAAGCATTGATTGGGGTTTCTGTAACTGTAGATTGATTCATAATTGCTTGTATTTTCTTTTTTCTAAACAACAACTCACGCAATTAACGTCATTAAGAAAAATCGGAAAGTTCTCTCAATAATTACGTTTTTGTGTAATGACAATACTTTTTAAGCTTATTTGGTTTTATAATTCCCAAAAATGTTTTGAGAATAACATTTGTATTATAAGTTTTGTAAATTGATTGAATCTGAATAATACATAGTTTGGGGAAGCGCTTGAGTTAATAATTTTCAAGATTATTCAATGATTCCCAATTTTCCCCGTCAACTCACACTCTGGAAAAAGAAAATTTATTTTTTTCTACGTTTAGGAAGCTGCTTGTAGGGTTTACGCGATTGTCTTCTGGGGGGCGTTGCTGTGTGACACCCAGGCTGCTTATTTTTTACTTTTAAGGATTAATTAGAAGCTATTAACACCTAGGAAAGAGATAGAGATAAGTAATTCTACAGAAGGAAACAAATACAAGTCTCTATTTCTATCGGTTTTTACTTAAAATATAAAAATGTTAAAATTACATCCTCCTTAAGAAGTATTTAAATGTCAATCTATGTTGATAAGCATCTAGTGTTTTATTTACTACTTGATGTTTTGTTTGTATTCGTATCTGCAAAATAATTTACTCTGTAAAACTTTCAGGTTGTTTGCTACTTTTATTCAACAGATAAAACACTGTTTTTATGAGCAGAAAAAGTCAATAATTCAATATATTTCCGTGAAATAACTTAGTAAATAATGCTTAAATTTAACGGATAATTCTTAAGCTTATTAAGTACTAATAAGTTGCATTTTTGATTTTTGATTATAAAGTTATATAATTAATTAGAAAGAATAACTTATCTATAAACTATTTGTAATCAACAAATTTTATTTTACTTTTACTAAAATTTTTCCAAGTCAGCTAGTTTCAGATTTGCAAAAAATTTAATTTAATATTTGTAATTTTAGATACGTTGTATAAGTTAATTTGTTAACTTGATATAGTTCAGTATGATTCCTGTTTAAAATGTTAATTTTTTATTAAAGAATCATTGCAGATTCAAATAGTTAAATTAACGACAAAATACTTTTAAATACCTTAACCATTGTTAACAAAGGTAACAAGAGTGAATGTCGCTATAAACAGTCATTAATGGGGTAATAAAAATGGCAGAAGTCCTTGCATTGAATGAGAAAGTATTGCAAGAAGTTGTTGGTTTGCCATTGCGGAATGATGTTGACAATTTTTGGGAAAGAGAGATTAGACCGTTATTTAATTTAGAGACTTTGTTTTTTAGGGTTAAGACCTTAGATGGAAACTATGTTAACTACGTTAATTTAGATAATGGTGCTACAACCAATCCCTTTGCACAACTCAAGCAGTATGTTAACGAAAAGCTAGATTCTTACGGTAGCGTACATCGAGGCTCCGGGCAAAAGTCTATTATTACGACGCAAGAATACGATTCTAGTCGAGACGTTATCCGGAATTTTGTTGGCTCCAGTGCAAATAATTATGTAATTTTTTCCAAAAATACCACTGAAGCTATTAATGGAGCAGCTACGCTCTGGGCTAAAAGACCAGGTAAAATATTAGTCTCGGATATAGAGCATTCTTCAAATTTGCTGCCTTGGGTAACTAGAGACGAGGTAGTTCAATACAGAACCCGACCGGATGGAAGTGTTGATTTAGCCGAAATTGAAAATATTCTGCAAGCACACCAATCGCGATCACAAACTGAGCGAATTAAGTTGCTGACCATGACGGGAGCTTCTACAATCACCGGGTACAGACCACCGATTTATGAGCTAGCAGCTTTAGCACATCGTTACGGAGTGAAGATGTTTGCTGATGTGTGTCAATTAATTCAGCACGAACAAGTAGATATGCGTGCGGATGATGACCCAAGTCATTTGGATTTCGTGGCTTTTTCCGGACACAAAATGTATGCTCCCTACGGTACCGGAGTTTTATTAGGACCAAAAGAATTTTTTGATGATTGCTATCCCTATCAAATTGGTGGTGGTAACTTACCATACATCACTAGGAATTTAGAAATTAAGCGTTTTTATACCGAAAGAGCGCACGACCCCGGAACACCCAACGCCATGGGTGCGATCGCCATTGCGAAAGCGATTGAAATTATCGAATCAATCGGACGTAAACGAATTGCTGAGTACGAGCATTCTTTGGTTGATTACACATTCTCACGACTGCGGCAGATTCCAGGTGTCAGGGTACATATTACCGGAGAGGATATAGCCCATGTTATTCCTTTTGATATTGATGGATTTGATGGACGTTTAGTAGCAGAAATTCTCGCTCAAGAATACGGAATTGGAGTTAGAGCCGGAGCTTTCTGCACTTACGAATACATCCGCAAACTGAAAAATATTTCCGATCAACGAGATTTAGAAATTGCTGCCGAAGTAGAAAACGGAATTACCCGCAACATTCCTACCATTATTCGAGCCAGCTTTGCCGTCTACAATACTTTTACAGATTGCGATCGCTTTTTAGATGCAATTTCACAGATAGCTCGCAACAAAGTTGAACATTATTTATCCTCTTACAAACAGGATAAAGCCACAGGTGTTTGGACGGTGATAGAAAGTTAGGAGTTAGGGGTTAGGAGTTAGGAGTTAGGAGTTAGGAGTTAGGAGTTAGGAGTTAGTTGACAGTTGACAGTTGACAGTTGACAGT
>NZ_JADEWL010000233.1 GCF_015207665.1 Plectonema cf. radiosum LEGE 06105 | reverse complement strand
CCCCCATCTCCCCCATCCCTCCTTTAATCCCATTGCAAAACTTTTTCCTTAACTATATTCTGACCATCGCGAGAAATTCGTAATATTTTGTCAGTTAAGATAAAACTTATATTGCCGTTTATCGCTATGTATTGATTAGTTTTTACGCCATTTTGACTCGATTTTTGTAATGGAAGATTAATTATGGTATTGTTTGTTCTAGTAATGCTTATATAGCTACTGGGATTTTCGTTACCACAAATATAAATAAAAAAACTTTGAGTTTCTGCTTGAGCAAAGGTTTTGTTATTTTCAGGACAACCTGTTGATAAAGTTTCACCATCTCCTTTTACAACACTTATAACTTTTTCTCTAAAGATAATTCTACCGCTTTTACTTATTATCATTTCATATGGTGTAATTTGATAGGTTATTTCACCATTAACAGCAATATAAATTTCTGTTTCTCGAAAGTTTTGAGTAATAGGGACTATAATTTTACTATCTAATTTTTTCGGGATACGGACATAGTATCCCAGAGGATTTAAATTATCTCCCCTACAAATATAAACGTAATATTTTTCTGTATCAAAAGTACGTATAGGTAATAAGTTTGCAGAAGGACAGACTTTGTTTGGAGCAGTATCAACAGTAATTTTATTTGAATTATTAATATTTTTGGTCTGCTTATCCACAGTTATTTTTGCTGTAGAAGACTGAATATTAAACAATAAAATGCCACCCATCAAAGCTAATTGTAAAGCGTTAAAATGAATTAATTGACTTTTAAAAAAATTCATATTGAATAAAACAATTTCTCTGTAAAATCACCGCCATAACATTCCTAGATTTGGCGTGAAATATCAGTACTATTGCTGATAAAAATCTAAAAGTATTATCCTATGCAACAAAATCTCATACAACTAGCTTGCACGTATTTTCATCTATTCTTTATTAAAAAAATAAATTTCAGAAAACTCGATTTTTTGTGGGGTAAGAAATCGGGTTTTTAGGATGATTGTCTTTTATTACAGATATTTAGAGATATTTAAAGTAAAAACCCGACTTCTGATTAAGGACTTGATTTTAAAATCAATTTCTTGCAACAGTTCAGGTTGTAGTTAAAGTTTTAGTTTGTATACGTACCATTACATAATTTTTTTATCAGTTATTTATTCTTCATAATCTGTATCAATTTCAATATCAAGCGTTTCTTCATCAATTCGTATATATAAAATATTCGGACGACAACAGACTTGACAATCTTCTACATAAGACTGTTGAGAACCAGCACTGATATCAATAAAAGTTAAATTTGGTTCTCCACAATAAGCGCAGTAATATTCAGCAGTATTTTGCATAATTAAAGGTTAAAGGTTAAAGGTTAAAGGTCAAAGGTTAAAGGTTAAAGGTTAAAGGTCAAAGGTTAGTGGATAAACAACCATCAACAGTCAACTGTCAACTAACTCCTTTAAATTGATTAGTAGCTTCAGTTAAATGCTTTTGTAGTGTAGACTGTGGAAGTGGTCCTTGCAAGTGATTCCAAGGTAATATTTGCTCGGTTGACCAAGTATCGTAAACGTAGAAGTCTAATGGGGGAATTTGTCCTTTTAGTTCTTTAAAAGCACGCTTATAACTACCCAAAGAATCCCCAAAGTTACGAGTCAGTTGCAAAAGTGGGAATAATCTTCTATCTCCCCTCGATAACAGCGTTTGAATTATCGACCAATTATAGCTTTCTGGACGAAAATCTATTCCTTGGGGCTTCAATTTTTTCTGCAACAATTTCAATCGTTTTTCTGCTTCTTTATTTACTCCAAACCATTGAAACGGTGTATGCGCTTTAGGTACAAAAGTGCTGCATCCTAAAGTAAATCGCAATCCGGGGGCAGCTTTTTTAAGATTCTGCATCATGGTTACAGTTGCATCTAAATCTTCTGGAGATTCCCCAGGAATTCCCACCATTCCGTAAAGTTTCAACGCTTTTAATCCGCCTTTTTGAGCATTTTCTGCCGCTTTGATAATATCTTGTTGTTCAAGTTTTTTATTAATAATTTGCCGGACTTTTTCCGAACCGCTTTCAACAGCGATTGTTAAAGATTTAGTTCCTCTTTGAGCTAAAGTTTTGGCTAATTCTTCTGTCACCGTATTAGTTCTTACTGAAGCAATACTTAAACGGACATCTTCGTATTTTGGCTGATTAATATAATCTAATAAACTTTCAAATTCGGGATGCTGAGTTACCGAAGCTCCTAATAATCCCAGCCGATTTGTGACTTGTAAACCTCTTTCAATTGCGGGAATTAATGAATCATTTAAACTTGCAGTTCTAAAAGGTAAAGTGAGATAACTTGCTAAACAGAAACGGCACATTTCCGGACAGCTTCTCACCACTTCTACCATGAAAATATTTTCCCAAGCAGCTTTTTCTGTGACTACTGTTGATGTTGATAAAGTGTTCCCCCGATAAGTTTGTTTTTGTACTTCTGCGGGAATTTCTGATGAAATTGGTTTGATAGATTTTATTGCACCATCTAAACTAAAATATTCAACTTCATACAAACTGGGAACGTAAATTCCTGGTACTTGTGTAAGTGCTTTTAATTTTGTTTCTCTATCCGCGTTTCTAACTTCTTTATAAACATTAATAAAATCATTTAACAGATTTTCCCCATCTCCTAACAAAATCACATCAAAAAAATCAGCAAAAGGTTCGGGATTCGCTGTTAAAACCGGACCACCACCAAAAACTATGGGATGATTATCTTGGCGTAAATTTGACTTAATGGGAATATCTAAAGATTCCAACAAATTTAAAATATTCACATAATCCAATTCCCACGACATCGAAAAACCTAATATTTCGGGATTTCGGGGAAGGGTTTCGCTAATATCGGTAAACAACCGACTTACCTGTAAATCCCCACGCATCGCTAAAGTAGCCCATACTACTTGATAACCCAAGCTGGTAATTCCCACAGTGTATTCATTGGGAAAAGCAAAGATAATAGGAATAGCGTTGGTGTCAGGAGTTATAGGAGTAAATAAAAGGCGTTCCTTAGCAAATAAATCGGATGTCACAGGCGTTTACTTTGGGGTGTTCTTCCATATTTAATTTTAAGATATAGAATTGTCAGGTTAAAAAGTAAAGTGAATGCATTAGCAAGAATAATCGCTATATCTTTACGTAAAATTCCGTATATTAACCATAAAAAAATACCGATGATAAATGTAATTAACATCGTGTACGAAACATCTTTAGCTGATTTTGTTCGCCAAGTTTTGATCATCTGCGGTAAAAAAGCAGACGTAGTTAAAGTCGCAGCGAGCAATCCGACTATTATCATTAGTTCTTTTAAAGATAATGTGCTTTATATTTCTTCATATTAATTGATAAATGTATCGGGTGTGTCAATTTTGGATTTTAGATTTTGGATTTTGGATTTTGGATTGTGTTATCCGGCGCTTTGTTACCGCTTCTACACAAGCAAAACCCACCTTCGTGGGTTAAATTACTCCTTTTTCGATTTAAGATTACTTCTCCTCTTTCTTTCTTCCTCACCGTTTTTTCATGAGCCATCCTTCAAATCACAAGTTAGCGAAACATATATTTTCTACTAAAGGGAAAACACCTGAAGAAACGAAAGAAGAGATTATTAAATGTTTTTATTCTTGATAAAAAGTGTTGATTAACTTGCCGTCCTCATATTACTATCTGTATCGTCTTCATTTAGACCAAATTTCTCGTATAAAGTATTAACATCTTGAGGTTCAACGGTTTTAGCTTTTGCACGTTGTAAAGCAGTTAATAAACGAGCAGAATTCTTTGGAGAACGAAGTAAATACAAAGTTTCTAACAGACTTTCAAGTTCAGCTTCGGAAATCAAAACTACATTTTTGCCATCTGCTCTGTCAATAATAACTACTTCTTCATTTTCAATCGTTTGACGACAAAGGTTATCTAAATTAGTTGTAGCTTCTTCTAACGTGATTTTTATTGACATAAAATAAATTCTAAAAATATAAATCTATTTTGAGGAACAGAAATTTTATTCATTAAGACTTACGCAAAAACTCTCTCAAACCCTCTTGACTCAGTGTCCTTTGTGTCTCTGTGGTTCATATTTTCATCTTCTGTTGCGTAAGTCCTATTCATATTAAATATCTAGAATAAAGATTTTAATTCCTAACTTCTCATTCATAACTAAGTAAGTCGGCAACAATAAATCTAACTATGTAACAAAATATAAATTGGCTTTAAAACCTTACCCTACTCCCTACTCCCTACTCCCTTACCATAATTACAATTTTCAACGCCGACCTACTTATTAACAAAATTTTAAGCTGTCCTTAAACACTTAATAATTCAAACTTGTTTTTCCAATTCTAAATTTTTTCTCTGCACTAAAAACTCATCAAATAGTTCAAAAAAGGTATCTAATGCCTTGTTTTCATCAGCAGAGTAAAACACAATGATACTAGCCCAAGATTGGTTTGTCTCAACCTTAAATCTTTTTCGTATCCAGTTTAAAAAATATTCAAATTCTTCTTCTTCTTCTGTGGGTAATAAACCCATTTCTCGTTTTGCACCGTTATATCCTGCTAAAAATGCTTGAAGACTAAATATTGAGTTTTTTCCTAAGTACATAGCAGGTCTTTTTTTTATTCTATTGAGCATCTCATATAAATTACTCATCGACAAATGCTTATGCTATTTCACAGAATTCTCGTCTTACAAATCAAAATATCGGGAGACGTAGCAGTGCTACGTCTCTACATTGGTTATAAAACTTTACACTGTCCTTGGAACCTTAATAAATGGTCGCATAATACCAAAGCCACCATCGCTTCTACCATTGGAACTGCCCGTGGTAATACGCAGGGGTCATGTCTTCCTTTTGCAGCTAAAACTCCCGCTTCACCCGTTTTAGTAACTGTATTTTGTTCTTTTCTAATAGTTGCCGTGGGTTTAAATGCTACACGAATTATAATATTTTCACCGTTGGAAATCCCACCTTGAATACCTCCGGAACGATTGGTTACGGTGCGGATATTCCCTTGTTCGTCAGTATAAAATTCATCGTTGTGTTCGATTCCCGTCAGCAAAGTTCCAGCGAAACCAGAACCAATTTCAAAGCCTTTACTAGCGGGAAGGGACATTACACCTTTAGCAATATCAGCTTCCAATTTATCAAAAACTGGCTCACCCAAACCTTTGGGAACGTTACGCGCTACACATTCCACTACTCCACCGATGGAATTACCATCTCTACCAACTTGCTCGATTAACTCAATCATCCGTTCCGCACATTCAGCATCGGGACAACGGACGATATTACTTTCAACTTGTTCTAAAGTAACTGTTTGTGCGTCAACTTCGCCTTCTAAATCCTTGATCCGCTTGACGTAACCGATGATTTCTACACCACCCACTTGATGCAGAATTTTTTTGGCGATCGCACCTGCTGCGACTCTGCCAATTGTCTCTCGTGCCGAAGACCTACCACCACCTTGATAGTTACGAATACCATATTTAGCATCATAAGTAGCATCAGCGTGGGAAGGGCGGTACATTTGCACCATCTCGCTGTAATCTTGGGGACGAGTATCTTTATTTTTGACCAAGATCGATATTGGCGTACCTAAAGTTTGTCCTTGAAACACCCCCGAAAGAATTTCACATTGATCGGCTTCTTTACGAGGTGTAGTAATTTTACTTTGCCCAGGTCGCCGTCTATCTAATTCTACTTGAATTTCTTCGGCAGAAATTTCCAACTGTGGAGGACAACCATCAATTACTACTCCCACACCACCACCGTGGGATTCACCGAAAGTAGTAACGCGAAATAAATGACCAAAAGTGTTACCCATGATGATGTTAAGGAGATTTCTAGGCTATGTATACCGCAAGGTCTTGTTATGACTAAGACACATATAACAAGAATATATTTTTACCTTGACTATTGCTAGGGGTATAGTTTTGATATTTATGCAGATTTTTTAGATGATAGTCCGCAAAGGGAGACTTTGTTTGTGTAGGCGCGGTTTCAACCGCCAGCTTTAAACATGATTTTCGTGAAATTGTGACATATTCCAAACAAAAAAACGCCTCCCGATTACTCGGAAGACGTTTTCTGTATGTGGTGAAGACGTTGCAATGCAACGTCTTCTACATTTTTATTTAATTATTAACCGTTGATTGCGGGAGCGCTAATTGCAACAGGTGCAGCATCAGCAGCAGCTAAATCCAAGGGGAAGTTGTGAGCGTTGCGCTCGTGCATTACTTCCATACCCAAGTTTGCTCTGTTCAATACATCTGCCCAGGTGTTGACTACACGACCACTAGAATCGATTACAGACTGGTTGAAGTTGAAACCGTTCAAGTTGAAAGCCATGGTGCTGACTCCCAAAGCGGTAAACCAAATACCTACTACAGGCCAAGCTGCTAAGAAGAAGTGCAAGCTACGGCTGTTGT
>NZ_JADEWL010000232.1 GCF_015207665.1 Plectonema cf. radiosum LEGE 06105 | reverse complement strand
GGGTTGCTGAAAATAAGTATGTTAATAGAGCTATTGGATAACCCAAAACCCTGTAGAGACGTAGCAGTGCTACGTCTCAAAATCTAAATTCATACCCGGATTTAGCAACACCAAATCCAAAATTGACTTACCCGAAACTATCTACAGCAAACATTGTGATACTGCTGCCACTATTATAATTATCATCAACTCCAATTAAAGTATTATTATTAATATCAGGTTGAGTACTTTTAGCAATACCTTGAGTTACAACTCTTAAAATTTTTTGTGGGGTAAAAGATTCTAATTCGACGTATTTACCTGACTCTAACCATGTAATTTCTGCTTCAGTTAAATCTCGTTTGATATCAATTGATAATTTCTTGGCATCTTCGATAGACTCTTCAGAACTTTGGATAAATACTTGGGAATTATTCATCAACTGACGCGGTAATAATCCTAAATCATAAATAGTCACATCGGTATTTAAAAACCAATTAGGGCTGGTACGGAGATGATTTACTAAGCTTACACCGCGAGGAGACGCATTATGTAAAGCATAAACTTTTAAATCGGAATTGCGTCTTAACATTTCCATAACTGTGCTGAAAATATCTTCTGGATATCCGGTTACACTCAATACTGCACAGTTGTTTTCAAAGTGGAAATTATTGGCTATTAATAATTGAGCAACTTCCGCGCTATCGCAAACTACAACTCGATCAAAGCTGTATGCAGTAATATCAGAATTGATTGTAGCTGGAGTATTTTGCTGACGTGGAGGAGGCAACATATTCGTCATGGCACCATTAATTTGTTCCCAGCGATTTACCCATTCTTGAAACAGATTTTGATTGATAATTAACTTATCTGGTGGCTCTAGTAAACCCTGTGATTTTGATAAACCGTTTATTTGTGTAGTTCCTAAATAAATTAGCAACATACCGAAAATAACGCTTGATACAAATAATGGGAATGAATTAAATGAGAGCGAAAGTAAAATACCTATTATCAAAATGATGATACCGCTAACTTGAATAAACTTAGCGTTACCTTTACGTATTGAAATTTTGTTTTCTGGAGATTTACTTTGCAAATAAGAATTAATGAATATTATCGCTAATCCTACAATCAATGAAATACCAGCAGTAAAGATTGCAGTTACAGGAAAAATCAGAAAGCATCCAAATATTTTCCATCCATTCCATTGATTACTTTTCTTACCCATACGCTTATCTAAAGTGTAAAAAAATTGTTTCGGTGTAAAATACAAGGTATTATTTACGGAAATATCTGTAATTATCTTTTTAAAAAGTGGGTCAGTAAATTTATATTTAGCATCCATACTTGTAGGCTCAAAAGCAAAAGTATGATTGCAATTTTTACATCTACCTTGATTTTCAGTTCTTTCCTTAAGATTATTATCGACTCCACAATTAACGCATTTCATTTATTTATCCTTGAAGTTAATTTTTAACTAAAAATCTGGTTGTGTAATAAAATATCATAATCTTCCCTTTTCCGGATTAATTTATGGTTATGATTTTCCAATAAAACCTCAGCAGGGCGTATACGATGCAAGAAATGGGAAGACATTGCATAACCATAAGCACCGACATCTAAAATAGCTATCATATCTCCAATCTCTAGCTCTGGAAGTTGACAGTTTTTCCCTAAATAATCGCGGGAATAAGTTGTGTTTCCACAAATATCTGTAAGATATAATTTTCCCGATTTCCAACTAACAATTTCGCGATAACCTCCATGTACCGATGGCACTGATAAATTAGCAACGGTAGTATTAACACCAATAATTTGTTTATCTTGTTGCCATTTTACCGAAACAACTTGAGCAAGAAGAATCGCACAACCAGCAATTGCAGCCCTTCCTGGTTCGATAATTAAATCAATTTTTCTATCAAGTTTTAGCAATACATCTGTAATTTCATTACCAAAAATTTCCCAATCAAAAGCAACTCCATCATGATGATAAGGATATCCAAAACCACCTCCAAAATCTAAATATTGCCAATCTGGTAATAATTTTGCAGTTTCAATAACTTGATTGATTACTTGTGTAAAAGCTTTGGTTGCATTAGTTCCTGTACCACGATAGAAGTGTAAACCGCTAATTTTTAAATTGACTTTTTCGGCAATTTCTACAGCTTCTATAAATTGTTTTGATTGTACACCAATCCGACTATCACCAGTAATTTCCGGTAAATTTAAGCGCAACCCTAATTTGATTTTGTTTGGAGCAGATTCGATTTTATTGTTAGTCGTGGGAGCATTTTTCTCGTTTGGAGAGACATTAGGGAGCAAGATGCTCCCACTACAGGTATGATTATTTTGGAATTTAGATTGATATATATCACAAAATACTTGTAACTGAGCAACACTATCTAAATTAAAAGTTGTAATTCCCCACTTTAATAACTGTGTCATTTCTTCAGCACTCAGATTACTACCGCTGTAAACAATCTTTTCGGCAGGAAAACCCGCTTTTAATGCTAAATAAACATCTCCTGGGGTATTTGCATGAATTCCCCAACCGCAATCTTTGAAGATTTTTAATAACGAAAGATTACCATTAGTAACGCTAGCAAAATGGAATTTTGTATGGGGATAAGCAATTGATTTAGTAATGTGAGTTATTGTCTGACGTAAAATATCACCTTGATAAATGTACAAAGGAGAATCGTAAATTGAGAGGATTTCTTTTGCTATGTTATGGGGAATTGGGTATTGTTCATAGAGCATTTATTTTCTACCTCCATATAAAATTAGTTATTCACTAGAGAATTTTATACTAATATTTTGGGAGAATTCATTTAAATTAATAAGTTAATTAATAAGTTAATTAACTTATTAATTAATAAAATGTAAAACCTAGATTATTCGTGGGGTTAAGTTACTCCTATCCCGCAGGAAAATTACCTATTTCTATGAAACCTCTTTCCTCTGTGTACTCTCTCTTGAAAAGTTGTTCATGGGGGAAACCCCCAAGATCACACTTTCCGCTGCGTCTAGAAGGGTTTTTTTTAATCGGTAATCTTCTGCCGGTAAGAGAGTAATTAATAAGTTAGTCTATTTGTAGGGTGATTTACAATTTGAAGAGATATGGTTATTTATTGGTATTATTATTTAAGCGTTGTAACACCATAATAGTTAAGAATTTTTGTATCAGCCGTTAGTAAAGGACATTGAAAAATTTTAGATGTAGCTACAATTATTTGGTCAAAAGGATCGCTATGAAATCCACTTAACTGCGTTGAATCAACTACTATGGGAAGAGTCAAATTTAATAGTTGTACTCCCTGATAAGCTAAAGCTTTTTCCAACCATTCATTAAGGGAACAAGAAAAAGTAAGCCGATTTTTTTCTACTAATTTGGCAACTTCCCAACAAGAAACAATACTAACTCCTAAACCTTGAGACTGATATATTTGTATCCATTGCCGATGTTTTGTACTAAGTCGTTGGTTGTTATCAACCCACCAAACCCAAATATGAGTGTCGAGTACAATCATTGCAAAAATTCCCAGTCTTCTAAAGCTACGGGTTCTGTTGGGTTATCGTAATGTGTTACTTTACCTTGTAAGGGATAAACATTGTTTTTTATTTGAGATTCCGACATTAATTGTTGTTGGGGGATAGAAGTTTTCAAAATAATTACCTCTACAGCATCTCCAGCATGAAAAGGCAATCCACGCAGCGTTAAAGTTCCATCTTCATTTAAAATAGTTTCGATTTTGTGAGCGTTCATATTTACAATTGTTAGCAATATCTATAATACTAATATATTTAAACTTTATCTACAAGGTCATCAATAGCATCAATGCAATTTAGTTTGTATTTTTATTGGACTATCACTTCCCAAACTTCTGCAAAACTCTTAACCCCAATAACTGATAATCAAAACATTTCCCTTCAGCCTTTTCACCTAATACTTCAACTCTCCATATTTCCCACATCAATAACAACCATAAAACTTCACCGATGCGACGCTGACGAATTTGTCCTCCTATTTCACCCCCTAGAACTTTCACAATAATATCTTGTTGATAACGTCCTTCAAACTTTAAAATACCTGTATTTAACCTTTTGCTAATTTCACTCCACAATTCACCCAAACACCAATTATTTAAAGGTACACCCATACCGCGTTTTTCTCGCCAAACTATTTCTGATGGTAGCCATGATTCAACTGCACGTTTGAGGATGTATTTTTCAGTATTGCCTTGCAAACAAAGTTCTCCTGAAAGTGCAAAACTCCATTCTGCTAATGGTAAATTGCAAAATGGCGATCGCACTCTCAAGTCAAAGGCTTTTGCTAAATTCGTCGCTCTCGGATGAATATTTTGTCCACCTTTGAGCATCAAGCTAGCACGACGTAATCTTGCTAAAATATTGTGAGTAAATTCTGGATTTAATGCTGATGCAATCCAAGTTTGTGGATGAATATTTTTTATTTGATTGTATACCTCTACTTGAAAACATTGCATTTCATAACCATAAAGTCGATGAAAAGTCCGCAGGTATTGTTGATCAAAATCCTCAGAATTATAAATACCAGCAGCAATTAAAGGTTTATTAGTCCATCCTGCAAATAATTGATCTCCACCTTCACCATTAAATATTACCGAAGTTTCCTTTGCTGCTGCTTCACACAGTAAATATATTGGTACCGTTACCCCATCACCAAAAGGTAAATCTAAGGCTTTCACCGTAGCAGTAATTGCTGACTTAATTCGTTTTGGCGTTGCATCTACTTTTACCAAAGGAATTTGTAAATGTGCGGCTACAGCTTGAGCAAAAGGAAATTCTGATACTCCATATTCACCAAAATCTAAAGCATATGCTTTAACTTTTACCCCAGCTTCTACTAATAAAGCCGCGACAACTGAAGAATCCAATCCCCCAGAAAGAAATACTCCTACTTCCTCATCTTTTAAGTTACTAATTTGACGGTGGATAGAGTTTTTTAGTAAAGCTTGTAGTTGCGATATCGCTGTTTTTTCATCCCTAATTAAATCTTCCGATTCCACCCACTCATAATAATTTTGGATTGCGTTGTTTTGATTAATTTCCCAAACAATTTCACATCCTGCGGGTACGGTAAAAATATTCTCGACAGGAGTTAAAGGAGTAGGTACATAAGAAAAACAATTATAGCCGTAAAAACCGGAAATACTAACTTGTGGCAAATCTAAAACAGGTAATAACAACTGCAAACGCGAAGCAAACCAAATTACCTGTTCTTGACGAAACCAATATAAAGGTACACGTCCAAAACAATCTCGATTTAAAATTAAACGCTCATTTTCAAATCTGATTACTGCATCCGGTAGCTCATAAATTCCAGCAGCAGAAAGCGAAGCTTGACAAAAATCTTTCTTCCTCACAACTTCTTTGTTGTTAATAGAAGGATTATTTGTAAAATTCCATCCCGCGAAAGTGGCAACACAATGATTATTTTGATAGCTAAATTGTTGCAAACCTTGAACGACAGATGCTTTAGTTAACACCTTAGCGAAAAGAGTTTCCAACTCAGATAAATCACCGCAACCCCAACAGCCTAAAATCTCTTTCAATTAGCAATTATGAATCAAATCACTTAACAACAAAATTCTTACTAATAATCACTTCATCACCCAAAGTCATCTGTACAATCCAATTACCAGTAGGAACATTTTCGTTAAATTGATAGCGACAATGAGTGTTCCAAACTTCTTTACTGATAGTTTTAGTTTTCCAATTGCTTTGATAAGCAATTTGACGATTAGGGTCAAGCCAATTGCATCCTAACTCTAATTCTTTTCCTACCGGAGCATCTTGAAGAATAACATTGTAAAATACTTCCGGAGTATTTTGGCGATTTATTTCCTCTACACTCGCAGAATCATTCTGTCTCAAACCAACCCGACTATCATAAACCGCAATACGTTCAAGGGCAGAGTTATGCTGTTGTTGTACAAAAAATGTTGTTGCGATCGCACTTAAAGCCACCGCTAATACACCCCCAATTATCCAACGATTACGTTTTTTCTGCTTATCCAAAGCTTGCTTACGATAAACCTGCATTACAGCTTCATCGAGCAAATCATCAGGTAAATTCAACTCCTGTAAAATCTGCTGTAACTCCTCCACTTCAATTTCAGATTGTCGTCGTTGAGACAAACGTTCAACTTCTGCGACAATTTGAGAAACTTGTTTTTCTGTCAACCGTTTTTCCATAATAATCAGCCAAAGGTTGTGTGTCTAATTTAACTTCTACATTGCACCCTTGGTATCAGTAAACTTAATCCGAACAAGAATTTTGCTTGTTTAGCAATATTTTCTAACTAACCTGCTGGTATAATTTCAGAATTATCGCGTAAATCTTGTCCTATTTTTATACTGCCAATATTTTTAAATTTTTATCATACCAGACTCGAATTATTAGTAAATAGTAACTAGTTAACAATTCAAAGGTTAAAGGAAGGAAGGTTAAAGGTTAAAGGTTAAAGGTTAAAGGTTATAATTTCTCTCCCCATCCCCTTGTCCCCCCA